>JALDYL010000001.1:0-101699 GCA_032153965.1 Achromobacter sp.
AGGCGAGCATCGAGAGCAGGGTGAGCGCGTACAGGCGGGGTGTCATGGCGCAGGGTTTCCCTTGGGCAGCGCTTCGGCGATCGTGTCCGGTAAAAAACGGATGGAACGATGATCTGATCGTAGCGCGGAGTTTCGGCTGGCGGTTGGGATACGTGCGTGCGATTCGTCTCAGCGAGTACGTACTTTGACCGAAGCTTTTGGGCTGAGGATATGGGCCGCATGCTGCCACAGCGCCTCGACCGCCGCGGGTTGCCTTCCGGCGGCGGAGCGCACCAGTCCGAACTCCCGGCGCGCCGCTGGCGTCAGCGGCAAGGCCCGCAACTGGCGCATGTCCGCAGGCAGCGTGGATTCAGGAACCACCGCGACCCCCATGCCCTCGCGTACCAGCGCGCAGGCGCTGGCCCAGTCGCGGACCGTGACGCGGATGTTGTGGAGCTCCTGCCCGGCCTTGCGCGCCAGGCTCAGGCCATTCACGGCGCAGCCGCCGGTCGCGAGAATGAACGGTTCATCGGCCAGCTCGGCCAGTGCGACGCCCCGCGATGATGCGCGGCGGCTGAGCGCATGCGTGCCGGGCAGCAGCGCCATCCAGCGGTCGCGGCCCAGGATCAGGGCTTGCCTTTGCGTTGCGGGATTCATCACCACGCCCAGGTCGATGGCGCCGCGCGACAGCCAATCCTCGACCTCTTCATCCGTGCCCTCCAGGGCCACCACCTCGATGCCGGGGTGACGCAGCCGGAAGCCGTGCAGCAGGGGCGGCAGCAGCGTCGAGATGACCGAGGGAAAACTGCCCAGCCGGATGCGGCCCTGGCTCAGTCCCTGGCTGTCGTCGGCCAGTGCGCGGATGGATTCCAGGTGAGACAGCATCGCGCGGGCGTGATCGATGACCTGTTCGCCCAGCGCCGTTACCGTCACTTCCTTGCGGGAGCGGGCGAAAACTTGAAGCCCCAGCGACGCTTCCAGCTGCGCAATGGCCTGGCTGGCGCCGGACTGGGTAATGCCCACGCGCTCGGCGGCGCGGGAGATGTTGCCTGTGTCGGCCGTCGCGACGAGCAGGCGCCAATGTCCCAGGTTCAACATATTAAGTAGCTGAGCTAATGATAAAAAATTAGAGCATTAATTTTACCTGTGCACCGTGACGCGGGAGACTGCGCTCTGTTGTTTCCCGGAGATGCCATGAAGCTCTACTACGCCCCGCATACCTGCTCGCTGTCGCCGCACATCGTCCTGCGCGAACTGGAATTTCCCTTCGAACTGGTCAAGGTGAACAACCAGACCAAGCAAACCGCGGACGGCCGCGATTTCCGCACGATCAATCCCAAAGGCTATGTCGCCGCGCTGGAGCTGGAGGATGGCGATGTGCTCACAGAAGGACCAGCCATCGTCCAGTACCTGGCCGACCTGCGTCCCGGCATGCAGCTGGCGCCACCCAACGGCACGCGCGAACGCACGCGGCTGCAGGAATGGCTGAACTTCATAAGCAGCGAGATCCACGCGGGATCGGCGCCCTTGTTTCAGTCGGCCTTGCCCGAAGCCGCCAAGGCGCATTTCCGCGAACGGCTCTTCAAACGCTTCGATTACCTGGACGGCATCCTGGCCGGCAGCAGCCACTTGATGGGCCTGCAGTTCAGCGTGGCCGATGCCTATCTGTTTACCGTGCTGGGATGGTGCAGGTTCTTCGCGATCGACCTGGATCGCTGGCCATCCCTGGCGGCCTACGCTGCCCGCATCGGAGAGCGCCCTGCGGTGCTGGCAGCGCTGCGCGCGGAGGCGCAGGGCTGAACGTCATGCGGTCACGGCAATGGATGCATCACGCCTGCTGGCGTGTGGCCGCCAGAACGATTTCACGCACGCATACCCCGTTCGGCTGCGCATAGGCGTAGTGGATGGCGTTGGCTACGTCCTCGGCGGCCAGTACCTTGCCGCCCATCTCGGCCTTCCAGGCTTCGTAGCCCGTCTTGATGTCCGCGTCGGTGGTATGGCCCAGCAACTCGGTCTCCACGGCGCCCGGCGCGATCGTGGTCACGCGCACGTTGTGCGCCGACAATTCCTCGCGCAGGTTTTCCGACAAGCCGTGCACGGCGAACTTGGTGCCCACGTAAGCCACGTGAGTGGGGAAGGTCTTGCGCCCGGCCACTGAACTGATGTTGATGATGTTGCCGCGTTTGCGCTGGACCATGCCCGCCGCGACCGCATGGACGCCGTTGAGCACGCCTTTGACGTTCACGTCCAGCATCCGGTCCCATTGCTCAGGGTCCTGGCGCGTGATGTCACCCAACAGCATGACGCCCGCGTTGTTGATGAGCGCATCGGCCGGGCCGAAGCGCGCTTCGCCTTCCTGCACGGCGGCGGCCAGCGCGGCGCGGTCGGTCACGTCCACGGATAGCGCCAGGGTGTCGGGCAGGTTGAGCGCCTGCATTTTTTCCAGGCGGCGGGCCAGCAGCAGCAGCGGGTGGCCGTGAGCAGAGAACAGGCGAGCGGTGGCCAGGCCGATGCCGGAACTGGCGCCCGTGATGATGACGAGGGGTTTTTTCAAGGTGGACATGGCGGACTCCTGGTATCGGTTTTATGTATGCTTGAGTGTCGGGAATCATTCTATGCCTGGGAAATTTCCCTGAGAAATGGTTTATTCCTTTGGAAGAAATCGGAAAATCTTATGGATAGCCGTCAGCTCAAGGCCTTTGTCGCCGTGTTCGAAGAGCGCAACATCACGCTTGCCGCCCGCCGCCTGCATCTGAGCCAGCCTGCGCTGTCGGGCACGATCAAAAGCCTGGAGGACATGCTGGGCACGCAATTGTTCACGCGGCAGGCGCGGGGCGTGGCCGTGACGGAGGACGCCCGCATCCTGTATCCGCAGGCGCGCCGCATTCTGTCGCAAACGGACTCGATGACGCAGCAGTTCCGCCACGGCTCGCCTGCGTCGCGCGTCGAGATTGGCGTGGAGGCGGATATCGCCGGACCGGACATCGCGGCTTTCATGCGCGCGGCGCGGGAAGTCGTGCCGACGCTTTTCGTGAGCCTGCTTGAGGGTTGCCATGGCGATGCCCGGCTGGCGACCGAAGACGAGCGCTGCGAGGATGAGCTGTTCCTGCCGCTGTCCGTCGATCCCTATGTGCAGGCCATGCCCGCAGGCAGCGGCGCGGACGCCGCATTGTCGTGGATCGTGTGCCCGAACCATCCGACGCATCAGCGCCTGCTGCCTTTCTATGGCGCGGCGGCAAACACGCCGGCCGCGCACGCGGGGTCGCTGCGCCTGGCATTGGCGTTGACGGCCGCCGGCGCAGGCCTATGCGTGGCGCCGGAGTCCCTGGCGCGGAGCCAGGCTGGCGTGGAAACCAGGCCGCTCGATGGGCTGGAGATGTCGCGTCGCGTGGGGCTTTGCTATGCGGTGCAATCGTTGGAAAAAGCCGCAGTGGCAACGCTGGTGGAGCGGCTTGGGGAGCATGCGTTTCAAGGCACGCATACCGCATAAGGAAGCCGCTCAACGCCATCGAGAGGTCCGGCAAACAAGGCGCAAGACTGCAACTTCACTCGTTAAGTTGTAGTCTTGCGCCTTTCGCCACATAACATGGCCGCGCAGCGGCGGATCAAAGAGGAGAGAAGTATGACGATGCTATCCGGCGCCAAGCTGGGCAGGGCGGTATGGGGAATGACGCTGGCTGCCGTGGCGTTTGCCGCATCGGTTTCCAATGCGCACGCGGATGACTATCCTTCGCAGCCGATCAAGCTGATCGTGCCCTTTGCCGCCGGAGGCGGCAATGACGGGATCGCGCGTCTTCTGGGGCAGCTGCTGTCCGATGGCCTGAAGCAGCCGGTCGTGGTGGAGAACCGCCCCGGCGCGGGCGGCAAGCTGGGCGTGGAGCAGGGCCTGAGGTCGGCGCCCGATGGCTACACCCTGACCTTGATTTCCAATAGCTATTCCGTCAATCCCAGCCTGTACAAGCTGCCGTTCGATCCGGTGGAGGACATGACGCCGATCGGCATGATCGCGCGCGCGCCATTCTTCGTGTCGGTCAATCCCAGCGTGCCGGTCGACAGCCTGGGCGATCTGGTGGCCCTGGCCAAGAAGAAACCAGGCGGGCTGACCTATGCCTCGTCCGGCACGGGCGGAATTTCGCATCTGGCGATGGAGGCCTTCTTGAAGACGGCCGGCATCACCATGGTCCACATTCCCTACAAGGGGTCCGCGCCGGCCTTGACGGACACCGTCTCAGGCCAGGTCAACGCGATGCTGACCACGGCGGGCTCGACCCTGCCTTACCGCGAGGACAAGCGCCTGAAGGTGCTGGCCGTGACCTTGCCGCAGCGCGTGTCCTCGGCGCCAGATATCCCCACGGTGCGCGAAGCAGGCGTGCCCTACGACGTGACGGTGTGGTACGGCATCATCGCACCCAAGGGCGTGCCGCCGCAGGTTCAGGCCAAGCTCAACGCCGCGATCAATGCGGCCGTTGTCATGCCCGAGATGGCCGATCGTTTGAAGGCAACCGGGGAAGCGGCCGCGCCAGGCAGTCCGCAGGACTTTCGGGATCAGATCGTCAAGGAGATCTCTTTGTGGGGCGATGTGGTGCGCGAGGCGGGCGTGACTGTGAATTGATCGTCTCGCGTGGAACTGGGCACGAGACTGGCAACACCTGAAAACCGTCTGCGACAGTCTGTGCCTGGGTCGGACATGAAAAAAGCCGTTGACGCTAAACGTCAACGGCTTTTTGAATTCTGGTGCCCGGGGCCGGAATCGAACCGGCACGCCTTGCGGCGGGGGATTTTGAGTCCCCTGCGTCTACCAATTTCACCACCCGGGCAGGGAGGTCGCGGACACGTCCAGATGACGGTCGCGGGAGAAGCGAAGACGGCGATTATATGCGGTCTGGGAAAAATTGTCAGGCGGCCCTGGAGCCAGCCATCTGACAGGGGCCAATCCCTCCGCGCGCAGGCGCAGGCCGGGACCGGCTTCCCAGGGAATTCGCAGCCTTACTTCTTCTCAGGCAGGAACCAGTTCATCACCAGCGCGCAGATGCCGCCGGTGGCCACCCCCGACTCCAGCACGCTCTTCACGGCATGGGGCAGGTGCGACAGGATTTCCGGCACTTGCGACACGCCCAGGCCCAGGGCCAGGGACACGGCGATGATCAGCAGCGCGCGGCGGTCCAGGTGGATGCCGGCCAGGATGTTGATGCCGGACGCCGCGACCGCGCCGAACATGACCATGGCGGCGCCGCCCAGGACGGGCTCGGGCACGGCCTGCAAGATGCCGGCCACGGCCGGGAACAGGCCCAGCAGGACCAGCATGCCGGCGATCCACACGCCGACGTGGCGGCTGGCGATGCCGGTCAGCTGGATCACGCCGTTGTTCTGCGCGAAGACCGAGCTGGGGAAGGTGTTGAACACGCCGGCCAAGAGCGAGTTCGCGCCGTTGACCAGGACGCCGCCCTTGATGCGCTGCATCCACAGCGGGCCTTCGACGGGCTGCTTGGAGACCTTGCTGGTGGCGGTGACGTCGCCGATGGCTTCCAGCGACGTGACCAGGTAGATGATCAGCATGGGCACGAACAGCGCCCACGAGAAGCCCAGGCCGAAGTGCAGCGGCGTGGGGACTTGGAACAGGGCGGCTTCGCGGGCGCCGGTGAAGTCCAGGCGGCCCATGTAGGCGGCGGCGATGTAGCCGACGGCCAGCGCCAGCACCAGGGCGGTGCTGCGCACCCAGACGACCGGCACGCGGTTCAGCAGGATGATGGTGCCCAGGACCAGGCCGGACAGGGTCAGGTTCTCGGCGCTGGCAAAGGTGCCGTTGCCCATGGCGCTGTAGCCGCCGCCCATGCTGATGAGGCCGACCTTGATCAGGGTCAGGCCGATGAGCAGCACGACGATGCCGGTGACCAGCGGGGTGATGAGGCGCTTGACGAAGGGCAGGATGCGGCTGATGCCCATTTCGACGAAGGAACCGGCGATGACCACGCCGAAGATCGCGGCCATGACGGCTTCGACCGGGGTGCCTTGCTTGACCATGACCGAGCCGCCGGCGATCAGCGGGCCGACGAAGTTGAAGCTGGTGCCCTGCACGATGAGCAGGCCGGCGCCCAAGGGGCCGAAGCGCTTGCACTGGACGTAGGTGGCGATGCCGGAGATGACCAGCGACATGGACACGATCAGGGTGGTGTCGCGGGTACTCACGCCCAGGGCCTGGCAGATCAGCAGGCCGGGGGTGACGATGGGAACCAGGATGGCCAGCAGGTGCTGCAAGGCGGCGACGAAGGCCACCGGAGGCGCGGGGCGGTCGTCGGGGCCGTAGACCAGGTCGTGGCTGGGGTCGGCGTCGGAGGCGCCGTGGGGGACGGGTTGGGTCAGGGAGGCGGGTTGCATGGCGGATGGGCCGGCCAGGGGCGGGGTAGGGGAGGAAAGTGCGGGATTTTAGCGGGGAAGGCCCCGTGCCGTCCGGGGACGGACCGGGAGGGGGGGAGACGGGGACCGGGCTAGCCGCCGCTGGTTAGAATCCCTGGTCGCTAATAAACGGCCGGTCAGCCTTCGCCACTCCATGCAAAAACGCGCCAAATGGACCGTGATCACGCTGGTCCTGATCATCGCCGCGCTGCCGATGTTCCTGCTGTTCTGGTTGATGGACAGCGATGATTTCGCGGCCGTCGACCACGGCCAGTCGTATGGCAACAGCATCTATAAGAACCATGAGGGCGGCGTTTACGCCGCCGTTCCCAGCAACGGCTACTACCGCATGGGCGAGGCCGATCCGGCCAGTTTCGCGGCCTTCGATACCGGGGCTTTCGACGGCCGGCAGGCGGCCAGGGACCAGCGCCACGTGTATTGCGGCAACCAGGTTCTGCCGGACATGAAACCGGCGCCCGCCCGCTACCTGGGCAACAGCTATTTCAGCGACGGCGCGGTCACGTATTTCTGTTCGATGCACAGTGTGCGTAACGAGAGCCTGGGCACGCTGGACGAGTTCTGGCAGAAGATCCTGTACCGGGCGGACGCCGGTCCCAAGCCGCAGACCTACCTATATCCGTTCGTTGCCCTGCCGCCCAGCGCCCGGCCCTATCGACCGCTGCTGGACCGCGAGCTGGCCACCGAC
Organism: Achromobacter sp.; assembly: GCA_032153965.1. GTDB lineage: Bacteria > Pseudomonadota > Gammaproteobacteria > Burkholderiales > Burkholderiaceae_B > Achromobacter. The sequence goes on from JALDYL010000001.1 coordinate 7,079, forward strand.
GACGCGCGCGTGTACTACCGGGGCCGCGAAATGCCGCAGGCGGCGCCGGCCTCGCTACGCCGCCTGCCGGCGGGCAGGGATGGCGACGTGCGGCCCAGCGACGATTTCTTCGCCGATGGCCGCCACGTCTATTTCCACGAGCAGTTGCTGCCGCTGTCGGACGATCCGGCGCTATACACCTTCATGGTGGGCGACCTGTACCGCCAGCCCTATCTTCGCGACCCGCGTGACGGCATGGTGTACGTGGGCGCGCAGCCCTTCGACGCGGCGCATGCGCCGTACCGGTTGCTGAACGAGCAGGGGCGGCATGTGTACCACGCGCTCTTCGCGACCAAGGACGGTATCTATTTCTACAACACGCAGACGCGGCAGGTGGAACGGGCGGGCGACGATCCCTTCGCCTCAGGTGCATACATCGAGTTGTCGCCCTACGTGTACACGGATGGCAGGCAGGTGCTGTTCCTGCGGGCGCAGGAATCCTGGGCTCGTTCCTCCCGGGGCAGTGGCGGCGGGCTGGTCTCTCGATCCACGCTGATCAATCGGCTGGAGGGCGCGCCGGACGGGGAATGGAAGAAGCTGGGCGCCGTGTATCACGGCTTCGGTACGGTCTGGCAGAAGGGCGGCACGCTCTACTATCTGGACGAGCTGGGTCCGACGCAGCTCGTTTCCAACTCGATTTACCAGATTCTGGATCGCAGTACGGCGGATTTCCTGCTGCGCTCGCAAGAAACGCGGCAGATCACGGCTGCCGACATCCGCAAGCTGGTCCGGGCCGGCAAGCTGGCCGTGCCGCAGTATGAAACCGTGCTGGAAGCCAAGACACGCTACCGCAAAGTGTTCTCGATTTTCTGAGGCGCCGCCGCTGCTCCCCAAAATGGGGGGCTACGATCGGCGGGGGGAATCTCCGCCAGCCCTTGAAAGCGCGCCATTGGCCCCCACATCAGTAGGGTTTCCCGGCGGCCGCGCGGGCCAGATGTCCCGGCAGCCAATAACTGTCCCTAATTTATTTACCTAGCCACGTAGAACTATGAGCCAAACCGCCACGCCTTCCACGTCCGAAACCCTGGGGTTCCAGGCAGAGGTGAAGCAGCTGCTGCACCTGATGATCCATTCGCTGTACAGCAACAAGGAAATCTTCCTGCGCGAGCTGGTGTCGAACGCATCGGACGCCTGCGACAAGCTGCGCTTCGAGGCCATCGACCAGCCCGAGCTGCTGGAAGGCAATGGCGAGCTGGCCATCACGGTCAGCTACGACAAGGCCGCTCGCAGCATCACGATCTCCGACAACGGCATCGGCCTGTCGCGTGACGAAGCCGTGGCCAACCTGGGCACCATCGCGCGTTCCGGCACGCGGGAATTCTTCTCGCAGCTGACCGGTGACAAGCAGAAGGACGCGCAGTTGATCGGCCAGTTCGGCGTGGGCTTCTATTCGTCGTTCATCGTGGCCGACAAGGTCACGGTGGTCAGCCGCCGCGCCGGCGCCACGGACGCGATCCAGTGGGAATCCGACGGCCAGGGCGAATTCACCATTGCCGCGGCTGAAAAGGCCACGCGCGGCACGGACGTGACGCTGCACCTGCGCGCCGACGAAGACGAATTGCTCAACGGCTGGAAGCTGCGCGAGATCCTGCGCCGCTACTCGGACCACATCTCCCTGCCCATCCGCATGGCCAAGGAAGAGTGGGACCAGGAGAAGGGCGAGCAGGTCAAGACCGAAGAACTCGAAACGGTGAACCAGGCCAATGCGCTGTGGGCCCGCAGCAAGTCCGACGTCACGGAAGAGCAGTACCGCGAGTTCTACAAGACGGTGTCGCACGACTACGACGACCCGCTGGCCTGGACCCACAACCGGGTCGAAGGCCGCAGCGAATACACGCAGCTGCTGTATGTGCCCAAGCATGCGCCCATGGACATGTGGGACCGCGACGGCCGCCACGGCGTGAAGCTGTACGTCAAGCGCGTCTTCATCATGGACGACGCCGACCAGCTGCTGCCTTCGTATTTGCGCTTCGTGCGCGGCGTGATCGATTCGGCGGACCTGCCGCTGAACGTGTCGCGTGAAATCCTGCAGGAAAGCCGCGACGTGCGCGCGATCCGCGAGGGTTCGGCCAAGCGCATCCTGTCGCTGCTGGAAGACATGGCGGAGAACAAGCCGGAGGACTACGCCACGTTCTGGTCGGAGTTCGGCCAGGTGCTGAAGGAAGGCGCGGGCGAGGACTCGGCCAACCTGGAACGCATCGCCAAGCTCATGCGCTTCGCCTCGACGCAGACGGGCGACCAGGCCCAGACCGTGTCGTTCGCCGACTACGTGTCGCGCATGAAGGAAGGCCAGGACAAGATCTATTACGTCACGGCGGATACCTTCGCCGCGGCCAGCAACAGCCCGCATCTGGAAATCTTCCGCAAGAAGGGCATCGAAGTCCTGCTGCTGTCGGACCGCGTGGACGAATGGATGCTGTCCTACCTGCGCGAATTCGACGGCAAGTCGCTGGTGTCGGTGGCCAAGGGCGGCCTGGACCTGGCGGAACTGGCCGACGAGGAAGAAAAGAAGCACCAGGCCGAAGTGGCCGAGGACTTCAAGCCGTTGGTCGAGCGCCTGCAGAAGACGCTGGAAGACCAGGTCAAGGAAGTGCGCGTGACCCTGCGCCTGGTGGATTCGCCGGCTTGCGTGGTGGTGGGCCAGAACGAACTCAGCCCGCATCTGCTGCGCATGCTCAAGGCCGCCGGCCAGGAAGCGCCCAACGTCAAGCCGGTCCTGGAAATCAACCCCGAGCACCCGCTGCTGGCCCGCATCCGCGCCGCCGAAGACGGCGAGTTCGACCAGTGGGCGCGTTTGCTGCTGGATCAGGCGCTGCTGGCCGAAGGCGCGCAGATCGCCGACCCGGCCGCGTTCGTGAAGCGCTTGAATGCGTTGCTGCTGAAGTAAGCGGCGCGTGTGTTTGAAGAAGGAAAGGCGCCTCAGGCGCCTTTTTTTCGTATGGGGCGGCGCTCCATGGGATGTGGCTAAAAAAATTACCGATCGGTAATTTTTTACAAAAACCGGGCTCGAATCAAGAAAATTTTTCCCGTTCGGTAATTTTTACGCCGAAGAAAACCGTGCTGCGGCAAATTTTTCCCGCTCGGTAATTTTTTCGCTACACCGATCACATTATTGCCCTAAAATTACCGAACGGTAATTTTGGAGAAGCCCATGCCCGTGAACGATATTCCCGCCGAGCTTGCAGGCGGGGCCGGCGTAACGATCCGCACATCGACCGACCTGGGTGAATTGGTGAAGGCTGTCCGGCGCTCGCAGGGCTTGCTGCAAGCCGACCTGGCCGGCCTGTCCGGCACCGGCAACCGCTATGTGGTGGATCTGGAGCGTGGCAAGCCCACGCTGCAATTGCAGAAGGTGCTGGACATGCTGGATCTGCTGGGGCTGGAAGTGCAGGTAGCGCCCAAGCGCCCGAGGCTGCCATGACCGTCGCCGATGCGCTGGACATCTATCACGCGGACCGCAAGGTCGGCCGCTTGTTCGACGAGCGGCCGTTGCGCTTCGTGTACGACGACGCCTGGTTGAATGGGGCCGGCGCGCATGCCATTTCGCCATCGGTACCGCTGCACAGCGGCGATCATGCGGGCGATGCCGTGCATGCTTTCTTTGAAAACCTGTTGCCCGAAGGGCATGTGCGCAAGTTCCTGCAGGTCAGCCGCCACGCCACCACGGTCTTCGGCCTGCTGCGCAGCGTGGGCGGGGATACCGCCAGCGGGCTGACGATATTGCCGCAAGGGGAGCGGCCCGCGCCGGCGCGCCACCGGCTTGCGACGTGGCAGGACGTGGCAATGCGCTTGCAGGACGTGGTTGTCCCCGCGCTGGCCGCAGAGAACGCCGAGGGCGCCCGCATTTCTCTGGCCGGGGCGCAGGACAAACTCCTGTTGACGGTCATGGCGGATGGTTCGCCGGCGATGCCCGAGGGGGCTGCGCCGTCCACGCATATTCTGAAGCCGGATATTCGTGGCCTCGATGGCGTGTGGTCGTCGGCCCTGAACGAGACGCTGGTCATGCAGTTGGCCGCCAGAATGGGCCTGGGCGTGGCGGAAGTTCGCTATCAGCCCGATACGCACGCATGCCTGATTACCCGGTATGACCGCAAGCCTGACGGCAAGGGCGGCTTGCTGCGGCTGCATCAGTTGGATCTCTGCCAACTGGCCGGCAAGCCGTCCGATGTGAAGTATGAGTCCGACGGGGGGCCATCGCTGCTGCAATGCCGGGAGTTGTTGGGAGGCATGGGTATCGGCGCGGCGGATTTGAAGCGATTCCTGCAATGGATATTCTTCAACTTATGCGTCGGCAACAACGATAGCCATGCCAAGAATTTGTCCGTGCTGCAGACGCCGGATGGCCGATACCGGCTGGCTCCCTTTTATGACCTGATGTGCACGGGCATGTACTCCGGGCTGGCCCGCAATTTCGCGTTTGCGATTGGCGGCGAAGTGAAGCCGGGCAGCATCGACGCGGAACATATCGCGGCCATGGCAAGGGAGCTGGGCTTTGCCCTGCGCTATGTCATGGCAGTAGGGGAGTCGTTGGTCGATGCGCTTCCCGCTGCCTTGGATGAGGTGCAGGCAGGACTGTTGACACAGGTGTCGGGGGGCGCGGAGCGCACGCTGATCGAGCGCTTGGGGCGCTGGATCAAGACCAACACCCGCAAGCATGCCAAGCGATGGGCAATGGGCGCGTAGCCCCCCCGCGGTGGCATCGGCTATGCCGTCCGGGCGGCCCGCCCGTCCCGTATCACCACCGCATCCAGCGCCACCACCCCTTGCCCCTCAGGCAGCGCCAGCAAGGGATTGATCTCCACCGAACTGAAGTCCTCCCGGCGCGCGTGGGCGAAGCGGGACAGGGCAGCCAGCGCGTCGGCCAGCGCGTCGACGTCGCAGGGCGCCGCGCCGCGCGCGCCTTGCAGCAGGGCGTAGCCCTTGATCTCGCGGATCATTTCCAGGGCGTCATCGCGGCCGAAGGGGGCCAGGCGGAAACTGACGTCCTTGAGTACTTCGACGAAGACGCCGCCCAGACCGAACATGACGACGGGGCCGAACACGGGATCGCAATGCACGCCAGCGATGCATTCGACGCCCTTGGGGGCCATGGGGGCGACCAGCACGCCGTCGATGCGGGCGTCGGGCCGGTGTTGGCGCACCGAGGCCATGATGTCGGCGTAAGCGCGCCGCACGGCGTCCTCGCCGCGCAGGTTGAGTTTTACGCCGCCTACATCGCTCTTGTGCGTGATGTCGGGCGATACCACCTTGAGCACGACGGGAACATCCTCGCTGCCGGCGCCCGGGCCTGTCGTGCGCATGTCTGCGACGGCGCGCACCGCCACATCCGCATCGATGGCCAGCGCGCAAGAGGAAGTGGGCAAGCCGGCCTGACGCAGCAGATCCATGGCCTGGACTTCGTTGTAGTCGTCCAGCAATGCCGGGGCGCCGGCGATCGCAGTTACGGGAATCTCTTCAGCCACGCTGTTGTCCCCGCTGGCCGCCAGCCCAGCCACCGCGCCTATCGTGCGGATGGCGGCGCTGGGATCGGGGAACACCAGGCACCCCAGCCGTTCCAGCTCGCGGCGGCGCGCGGGCGGGAACAGCGCGCTGATGGCCAGCGGCACGTCCGGATGGCGGGCCTGCATCTGCCGCGCGAAGGCCTCGAAGGTGGGCCACAGGGCTTCGGACGATCCAGCAGCAGCCAGGAACACGGCCAGGGCGTCGTAGCGGCCATCGGCCAGCATGTCGTCGGCGGTGGCCAGCAGCAGTCCGGGTTCGGATACGGCCTGGCCGGTGACGTCGACCGGGTTGCGGCCGCTGGCGAAGGGCACGCGCTCCAACAGCCGGGCCTGCGCGTCGGCGGCGGGTTCGGGCAATGCCAGTCCAGTGTCGGCGGCTTCGTCGGCCATCAGCGCGCCCACGCCGCCGGAGATGGTGAAGATGCCCAGGCGCCGTCCTTGGGGCGGCTGTTTCCAGGTGTCCAGCGCATAGCCCAGGTTGAAGAATTCCTCGATGGTGCGCGCGCGCAAGGCGCCGTACTGGCGGAACAGCGCGTCGTAGACGGCGTCATCGCCGGCCAGCGCGGCGGTGTGCGAAGCGGCGGCCTGCGCGCCGGCCTGGGTGCGGCCGATCTTGGTGACGACGACGGGCTTGCCGGTCGCGCGCGCCGCGGCCAGGGCGCGGCGCAGCTTGGCGCCGTCGCGGCAGCCTTCCATGTAAGCCATGATGACGCGGGTATTGGCGTCGCGCGCCAGCCATTCGATGCAGTCGGCGACGTCGATGTCGGCCTCGTTGCCGGTGCTGATCCAGTGCGACAGGCCCAGGCCGCGTTCGCGCGCCATGCTGTATGCATAGGCGCCGAACGCGCCGCTCTGCGACACCATGCCGATGCCGCCTGGGGCGACGATGCCGTTGGCGGGGGCGGGCGAGAAGGTCGCGTAGACATTGCGCCGCACGTTCATGAAGCCCAGGCAATTGGGCCCCAGCAGCCGGATGCCGCGCTCGCGCGCGACGGCGCAGAGCCGTTCCTGCTGTGCAGCGCCATCCGCGCCGGTCTCGGAGAAGCCAGAGGTGAACACCACGGCCGCGCCGACCTGGCCGGGCCGGGCGCGTTCCAACGCCTGTGCGGCGTGGGCGGCGGGTACGGCCAGGATGGCCAGGTCCACGTCGGCGTCCAGCGCGTCCAGGCCGGGTATGGCCGGCAGGCCGGCGATGGCGTCGGCGCGCGGGTTGACGGGGATGATGCGGCCGCCGTAGCCGTGCTGCAGCAGCAATGTGATCGGCATTGCGCCGATCTTGCCCGGCGTGGCCGAGGCGCCGACGATGGCGATGCCTTGCGGATCGAAGAGGCGGGACAGGGAGGTGTCAGTCATGGTGTGGCGATGAAAGATCAGGAGTAGCGCACGACGCTGCGGCCGGTGCTGCCGCGTTCGAGCATGGCGGCCAGCGCCTGCGGCAGCTCGCGGGGTTCGATGACGCGCGCGATCAGGTCCAGGTGCGCGGGCCGGTATTCGGCGGCAAGCTTGTTCCACACCTGGCGCCGTAGCGGCATGGGGCTGTTGGCGTTGATGCCCAGCAGCTTGACGCCGCGCAGGATGAAGGGAATGACCGAGGTGGGCAGGTCCGCGCCGCCGGCATTGCCGAAGGCGGCGGCCACGCCGTCGGGCTTCAGGCTGGCCAGCGCGTGGGCCAGCAGCGGGCCGCCCACGGAATCGACCACGCCCGCCCAACGCGCGCTCATGAGCGGTTTGATGCCGGCCGACAGATCGGGCGGGGCGATCACCTCCTGCGCGCCCAACGAGCGCAGATAGTCTGCCGCGTCCGGCTTGCCGGACATGGCGCAGACGCGGTAGCCGCGTTGGCTCAGGATGTCGATGGCGACGCCGGCGACGCCGCCGGTGGCGCCGGTGACCAGCACCTCGCCCTGTTCCGGCGTCAGCCCGCAATGCTCCATCCAGTGCAGCGACAGCGCGGCGGTGTAGCCGGCCGCGCCCAGCACGGCGGCATCGCGCAGCCCGATGCCGGCAGGCAGCGGCAGCACCCAGTCATGGCGCACCCGGGCATACTCGGCATAGCCGCCGTCGCAGTCCACGCCAATGCCGAAGCCGTGCACCACGACCTCCTGGCCGGGCGCGAGCGCCGGGTCGGCGGAATGCACCACGGTGCCCGAGAGGTCGATGCCGCCGATGCGCGGATATTCGCGGATGATGCCACCGCGCCCGGCCTGGGCCAGCGCGTCCTTGTAGTTCAGGCCCGCATAGGCCACCTTGATGAGCGTGTCGCCCGCGGACAGCTGGTCCGCGGTCAGGGTGTCGTAGCGGCCCTGCGGCGGCTCGCCCGCCGCGCCTGCGTGCAGGCGGTAGGCCTGGAATTCGGGATTTTCCATGTTCGTCTCCGTGGATGGCTCAGGCTTGCGCCAGCAGCCGGCGCGCCAGCGTGGCGCGGTGCAATTCGTTGGCGCCGTCGTAGATGCGGAAGGGGCGCATTTCCTGCCAGACCATGGACACGGGCGTGTCGTCGGACAGGCCCGAGGCGCCCATCATCTGCACGGCACGGTCGGCCACGCGGTTCACGGCCTCGGAAACGAAGACCTTGGCCATGGCGCTGTGCTGCTTCACCGAAACGCCCTCGTCCATGCGGGTGGCGCAATCCAGCGTCATGAGACGGCTGGCATGCAGATCGATGTGGGAGTCCGCCACCATGGCCTGGATCTGTTGCAGATCGGCCAGGCGCGCGCCGAAGGACTCGCGCTGCACCACATAGGCCTGCGCCGTTTCCAGCGCGCGCCGCGCGCGGCCGATGTAGCGCATGCAGTGGGACAGGCGGGCAGGCTCCAGCCGCAGCTGCGCATATTCCAGGCCGCGGCCGGGCTCGCCCAGCACGGCCTCGTCGCCGACCTCGCAGTCCTGCAGCAGGATCTCGGCGTGGCCGCCGATCTGGTAGCCCGTGACCATGCCGATGTCGCGCACCACCCGGTAGCCCGGCGTGTCGGCGGGTATCAGGAACAGCGTGACGCCGGATTCCGCGCGCGCCAGCACCAGCGCGAAATCCGCGCCCACGCCGCCGCTGATGAATTGCTTGTGGCCGTTCAGCACCCAGCGCCCGTTACGACGTTCGGCGCGGGTGCGCAGCATGGACGGGTCGGAGCCCGCGCCGGGGGCGGGTTCGGTCATGGCGAAGCAGGCGCGCTGCTCGCCGCGCACCAGCGGCGCCAGGAACCGGTCCTGCTGCTCCGGGCTGCCCAGGCGCAGCAGCGTCAGCATGTTGGGCTGATCGGGTGCCGCGCAGTTCAGCGCGGCGGGGCCCAGGAAGCCGCGGCCCGCCTCTTCGAGCACCTGCGCCAAGGCGCGCCAACCCAGACCCAGTCCGCCCCATTCCTGCGGCAACTGGGGCGCATACAGGCCGGCCTCGCGAGCCTGTATGCGCAATTGGTTGACGCGGTGATCCAGCGCGGCCACGTCGCGGGCGATGGCGGGGGACTCCGCCGGTATCGCCACCTCGTCGACGAAGCGGCGCACGCGCTGGCACAGGTCTTGCACGGCGTCGCCGCCATTGCGTTCTTGCTTGGACTGCATGGCTTATTCCTCGATCTTCACGCCGGCCTGCTTGACCACGGCGCGCCATCTGTCGGTTTCGCTGGCGATGTGCCGGCCGAAGGCTTCGGGCGTGCCGCCGGTGGCTTGCATGCCCAGCCCAGTGGAGTAGCTGCGCACCTCGGGATCGGCCAGCACGGCGTTGATCTGCCGGTTCAGCAGGGTGATCACGTCCTTGGGCGTGCCCGCGGGCGCCATCACGCCCCACCAGGACGAGGCCGACAGCGGCACGCCCAGTTCGGCCAGCGTGGGCACGTCGGGCAGCTCGGGGTTGCGCGTTTGCGAAGCGATGGCGACGGCCCGCAGGCGGCCGGCCTTGACCTGGGCGTACACCGGCGGCAGGTTGTCGAAGCTCATCTGGACCTGGCCGCCGACCAGCGCGGTGGCGGCTTCGCTGCTGCCCTTGTAGGGGATGTGACGCAGCGCGATGCCGGTCTGGTGCGCGAACTGCTCGCCCGCCAGATGGGGGATGCTGCCCGTTCCCGCGGTGGCGTAGGTCAGGCCCTGCTGCTGCGCGGCGGCGCGCTTCAAGTCTTCCAGGCTGCGTATGGGGCTGGCGGCGGGCAGCAGCAGGTAGACCGGCACGTCCGTGGCCCAGACCACGGGCATGAGGTCTTTCTTCACGTCGTAGGGCAGCTTGGCGTACAGCACGCTGTTGGTCGCCAGGTTGGCCGTGCCCATCAGCAGCGTGTAGCCGTCGGGCGCGGCGCTGGCCACGTAAGCGGTGCCGATCTGCGTGGCGCCGCCGGGTTTGTTTTCCACCACCACGGGCTGGCCCAGCAAGGGCGCCAGCTTGCGGGCGATCATGCGCGCCGCGGTGTCGGTGCCGCCGCCGGCCGCGTAGGGCACGATCAGCCGCACCGGCTTGTCGGGGTAGGCGGCGGCCTGCGCGGCACCGGCCGCGCCCAGCAGGGCGACGGCGCACAGCGCGCGCAGCATTCGAAGGCAGGATTGCATGGCGGTCTCCTTGCAATGACCTATTGGATGCGGGCGCCGGTGGATTGCACCAGCTTGCCCCACCAGGCGGTTTCGTCGGCGATCTGCTTGGCGAATTCGGCCGGCGTGCTGGCCAGCGGTTCGGCGCCCAGCTCCTGGAAGCGGGCGCGCAGTTGCGGGTCCTGCAGCGCCTTGACCACGGCGGCGTGCAGCCGCTCGATCACCGCCGGGTCGGTGCCGGCGGGCGCCATCAAACCCTTCCAGGCCATCACCACAAAGCCCTTCTGGCCGGCTTCATCGAAGGTGGGGATGTCGGGCGCGGCGGTGGCGCGCTGGTCGCTGGGCACGGCCAGCGCGCGCAGGCCGCCGGCTTTTACTTGCGGCAGCAGCGCCGGCATGTTGTCGATCATGAAATCGATGTGGCCGGCCACCAGGTCGGTGATGGCGGGGCCAGAGCCTTTGTACGGCACGTGCTCGGCCTGGATGCCGGTCTGCTGCTTGAGCAGTTCGCCGGCCAGTTGTGCGGGCGAACCATTGCCCGGAGATCCGAAGGACAGCTTGCCGGGGTTGTTGCGGGCGTATTGCAGGAATTCCTGCAGCGTCTTCACCGGCATGGATTTGGTCACGACCATCAGATTGTGTTCGCGTTCCAGGCAGGTGATGGGCGCCAGGTCCTTGGCCGGATTGAACGGCATGTTGGCGTACAGGCTGGGATTGATGACGGTGGGGCCGGCCGCCGCCAGCAGCAGCGTGTAGCCGTCGGGCGCGGCGCGGGCCACGAAGTCGCCGCCGATGTTGCCGCCGGCGCCGGGCTTGTTCTCGACGATGACGGGCTGGCCCAGGATGGGATGCAGCGCCTCGGCCAGCAGGCGTCCCAGGATGTCGGTCGAGCCGCCCGGGGCGAACGGCACGATCAGCCTCACGGGCTTGTCGGGATAGGCGGCCGCGGCTTGCGGCGGCAGCGCCGCGCAGGCGAGGGCGGCGGCCATGGCGCCGATCCACTTCGGCAGGTGCTTGTGCAGCATGATGGAAGTCTCCTTTGGTTTGGCGGGCCGCCGGCTTCTGGTGGCCGCGGTCCCTGTATGCCCTAGCGGCCGGGCGTGTAGCCCGCCTGGGTCAGCGTGTGGCGGGCGATATTCAATTGATGGATCTGGCTGGTGCCTTCGTACAGGCGGAACAGGCGCACATCGCGGTAGAAGCGTTCGATGCCATGGTCGGCGATGTAGCCGTAGCCGCCATGCATCTGCACGCAACGGTCCGCCACGCGGCCGCACATCTCCGACGCGAAGTACTTGCAGATCGAGGCGTTCAGCGTCACGTCCGCGCCCGCGTCGCGTTCGCGGGCGGTCTGCAGCACCAGCGCGCGGGCGGCCTGGATCTCGGTCTGGCAGTCGGCCAGCATGGCCTGGATCAGCTGGAAGTCCATCAGCGGCTTGCCGAACTGCTGGCGTTCGGCCACGAAGCGCAGCGTGTCATCCAGCATGCGGATAGCGGGGCCGATGCATAGGGCGGCCAGATGGATGCGCTGCTTGTTCAACACCTTCATTGCCGTCTTGAAGCCCAGGCCCTCCTGGCCGCCGATGATGCAGTCGGCCGGCACGCGGCAAGCGTCGAAATGCACCGCGGACACGGGCGATCCGGCCTGGCCCATCTTGTCGTAGGGCTGGCCGGTGGACAGGCCCGGCGTGCCGCGTTCAACAATGAAGGCGGTGATGCCCTTGGCGCCCGGCGCGTCGGGATCGGTACGCGCCATGACGGTGAACAGGCCGGCCAGCGGCGCGTTGGTGATGAAGCATTTCTCGCCGTTCAGCACGTAGTGGTCGCCGTCGCGCACGGCGGTGGTGCGCAGGGCGGTGGCATCGGAGCCCGCCTGCGGCTCGGTCAGGGCGAAGCAGCCGGTCAGCTCGCCTGACGCCAGCAGCGGCAGGTAGCGAGCCTTTTGCGCTTCGGTGCCGTCGGCCACCAGCGCCTCGGAGCCGATGCCGGTATTGGTGCCGACCCGGGCCCGAAACGCCACCGAGCATTGCGACAGCTCCATGGCGGCCAGGATCAGTTCCTCGGTGGTCATGCCCGCGCCGCCGTATTGCTCCGGGATGGAATAGCCGAACAGTCCCTGCGCGGCCATGCTGGCAACCAGCTCCTGCGGCACCTCGTCCAGGCGGGCGACCTCGGCTTCGCGCGGCGCCAGTTGCTCGCGCACGTAGCGGCGCAGCGATTCGAGGAATTGCGGGAAACCGTCGGGGTCCCTGATCATGGCTAGTCTCCGTTTCGTCGTGGGCGCTGATGCGTGCCGCGCCGTGTTGAATCCAGGCTAGCAAAAGGCCGCCGGATTTGAGACAAGTGTTTTGATATCTTGAACGTCATGCGAGCCGGAGCGCCTATCGCTGCTCTATGATCGGCGGGAACGGACCGCGCATTTCGCGCGCGCCGGCCCCAGGACCGCGACCATGACCACCCGCCCCGGCGAACGCCATGCCGACCCTGCCTTCGCCACCACGCTGGCGCATGGGCTGTCGGTGCTGCAGGCGTTCCGGCATGGCGAACCCGCGCTCAGCAATCGCGAACTGGCGGACCGCACCGGCCTGTCCAAGGCCACGATTTCACGCCTGACCACCACACTGATGCAGCGCGGCCTGCTGCGCTATGACGTGGGCCTGCGCCGCTACCGCCTGGGCACCGCGGTCCTGTCGCTGAGCTATCCGCTTTTGGCCAGCATCAAGGTGCGCCAATTGGCGCGGCCGTTGATGAAGCGGCTGGCCGACGCGGCGGGAGGCTCGGCGTCACTGGGCATGCATCACGGCCTGAACATGGTGTACGTGGAAACCTGTCGCGGCCACGACGCCGTGTCGTTCCGTCCGGATATCGGGGCCTTGTTGCCGCTGTTGCCTTCGGCGATGGGGCGCGCCTGGCTGGCGCAAGCGCCGGCGGAAGAGGCGGAGCCCTTGCTGGCGGCGCTGCGGCGCCAGGATCCCGCCGTCTGGCGGCGCCATGCGCCGGACTGGGAGCAGGCGCGGCATGATTACGCCGAGCATGGCTATTGCGTGGGGCAGGGCGACTGGCACTCGGACGTGCACGCGGTGGCGGTGCCCATGCGCACGCGGGTCGACGGCCAGACGCTGGTGTTCAACTGCGGCGTGCCTGTGACGCGGCTGCGGCCGGGCGACCTGCGCGGCCGCATCGCGCCGCGCCTGCTGACACTGGTGGCACGGGTGGAAAAAATGCTGGAGCGGCAGAATGTCGAATGACCAGGATCGCGAATTCACCACCACGCTGGCGCGCGGCATCGACATCCTGGCTTGCTTTCGCGCCGACCGCCCGGTGCTGGCCAACAAGGACTTCGCGCAGCAGACCGGCCTGTCGCGCAGCGCCGTGGCGCGGCTGACCCACACGCTGGTGGAACTGGGCTTTCTGCAGCGCGAAGGCGAGCCCGCACGCTACCGGCTGGGCGCCTCGGTGCTGGCGCTGAGCTATCCCTTGCTGGCCAGCATGCAGATCCGGCAGCTGGCGCGGCCGCTGATGAAACAGCTGGCCGATCATGCGCGCGGCGCCGTGTCGCTGGTGGTGCGCGACCGCCTGCAGATGGTGTACGTGGAAACCGCCCGCTCGAACGAGGCCTTGCAGACGCGACCCGACATCGGCGCTGCGCTGCCGCTGCTGTCCAGCGCCGCCGGCAAGGCGTGGCTGGCGCGGGTCTCGGATGAGGAACGGGCCGCCGTGCTGAACCAGCTGCGCGTGGCGGATCCCCGGCATTACGAGTCCCATTTCCCCAGCCTGGCGGCCGCGCGCCGCGACCTGGAGCGCAAGGGCTATTGCGGCAACAACCTGGAGTGGCGCCCGGACGCCTACGGTTTCGCCGCGCCGCTGGGCCGGCCCTACCAGTCGCTGTTGTACGTCTTCAATTGCGGCGTGCCGGCGCAGGACGGCCCTTACCGCGAACGCGCTGCCGACATCGGCCCGCGGCTGGTCGCCCTGGCGCGCGAGACGGAAAGGCTGTTGGGGCTGGCCTGACGTTCCCGGCCCGTCGCCGGGATTCATGACTCCAAGTCAAAAGTGTTTCGCTGTTTCCTGGCTTTTTCCGCAAGGATGGGGGCGGCATACTGGGCGCCTGCTTTCTGATCGGGTTTTCCCGTACCCCGGCCCTTCGCGCCGGCTCGCTCCCCGGTCGGCGCAATTGAACCCAAGGAAACCACATGAATCCCCAGGACTCCCAGCCGGCCAAGGCCGGCCTGCCATTGCTGGCGCTCGCCGTCGGTGCTTTCGGCATCGGCGTGACCGAGTTTTCTCCCATGGGCCTGTTGCCCGTCATTGCCGAAGGGGTGGACGTATCCATTCCCAGCGCCGGCATGCTGATCAGCGCCTACGCCATCGGCGTGATGGTCGGCGCGCCGCTGATGACGCTGGCGCTGTCGCGCTGGTCGCGCCGCAACGCCTTGCTGGTGCTGATGGCGATCTTCACGGTGGGCAACGTGCTGTCCGCGCTGTCGCCCAACTACACGACGTTGCTGCTGGCGCGGTTGGTCACCAGCCTGAACCACGGCGCGTTCTTCGGCCTGGGCTCGCTGGTGGCGGCCAGCGTGGTGCCGCGCCACAAGCAGGCCAGCGCCGTCGCCACCATGTTCCTGGGCCTGACCATCGCCAACGTGGGCGGCGTGCCCGCCGCTACCTGGCTGGGGCAGGTCATAGGCTGGCGCATGTCGTTCGCAGCGACCTCGGTGCTGGGCCTGATCGCGATGCTGTCGCTGTGGTTCGCGCTGCCGGCCGGCGAGGCCGGACGCCGTCCCGACATCCGCCGCGAGCTGGCCGTGCTGAAGAGTCCGGTGGTGCTGGTGGCCTTGCTGACTACGGTGCTGGGCGCGGGCGCGATGTTCACGCTCTACACCTACGTGGCGCCGACCCTGGCCGAGCTGACGGGCGCATCGCCCAACTTCGTCACGGCCATGCTGGTGCTGATCGGCGTCGGCTTCACCATCGGCAATACGGTGGGCGGGCGCTTTGCCGACCGTTCGCTGGACGGCAGCCTGATCGCCTTCCTGGTGCTGATCATCGCCGACCTGCTGGCGTTCCCGTGGCTGGCCGCCACGCAGACCGGCGCGGCCATCGCGCTGCTGATCTTCGGCTTCGGCACATTCGCCGTGGTGCCGCCGCTGCAGATGCGCGTCATGCGCGCCGCCACCGACGCGCCGGGTTTGGCCTCGTCGGTGAATGTGGGCGCTTTCAACCTGGGCAACGCGGTAGGCGCGGCGGCGGGCGGGGGCGTGATCTCGGCGGGCATGGGCTATGCCGCGGTGCCTGTGGCCGGCGCGATCATCGCCGCAGCGGGCCTGGGCCTGGTGCTGTGGCAGCGGGCCAGCAATCAACGTCAGCGCAAGCTGGCGATGCAGGGCTGCTGAAACTGCGACGCGCAACAAGTAAAAAGGGCGCCTGTGCATGCAGACGCCCTTTTTTCATGCCGGAAAGCCGTAGGGCTCAGGCCTCGATCCGCTCCACCTTCCCCACCAGCAGGATGTACGACAGCGCGCCCAGCAGGGCCAGCGACGACACATACACGATGGCCGGCGCGAAGCTGTCCTTGGTCACCAGGAAGCCGATCACGATGGGCGTGCAGATCGACGACAGATTGCCGACGAAGTTGAACACCCCGCCCGTCAGCCCCAAAAGGCGCACCGGCGCCAGCGTCGACACCAGCGACCAGGTGATCGACGCCAGGCCGTTGCCGAAGAAGGCCAGGGCCAGGAAAAAGATCACCCAGGGCGTGGAGTCGGTGAAGTTCGCGCCGATCATGGACGTGGAGATCAGGAGGCCCAGGATGATGGGCAGCTTGCGCGCCAGGCCGACGGTGGCGCCGCGGCGGATCAGGAAGTCCGACAGCACGCCCGAGCACAGCACGCCGACGAAGGCCGCCAGGAACGGCACCGAGGCCAGGAAGCCGGACTTGATGAAGTCCATGCCGCGGTACTTGACCAGGTAGGTCGGGAACCAGGTCAGGAAGAACCACAGCGTGGACGTCAGGCAGAACTGGCCCAGGTACACCCCCCACAGCTTGCGCTTGCTCATGACCAGGCCCAGGTCGTTCCAGTTGAAGGGGGCCTTCTTTTCCTTGACGTTGCGGTCCAGGTCGACCACGCCGCCGCCTTTCTGGATCAGCTCGATTTCCGCCGCGTTGGCGCCCTTGAACTGGCGCGGCTCGCGGTAGATCATGAACCACAGCACGCCCCACACGATGCCCAGCAGGCCGGTGCTGACGAACACCATGTGCCAGCCATAGTGATGTTGCAGCCAGGCCAGCACCGGCGTCAGGAACGCCAGGCCGACGAACTGGCCAGAGGTATAGAAACCGATGGCGGTGGCGCGTTCGCGTTCCGGGAACCAGGTGGTGACGACGCGGTTGTTGATCGGATAGGCGGGCGCTTCCAGCGCGCCCACGGCCAGGCGCAGCACGAACAGGATGACGAAGCTGCCGGCAAAGCCCATGAAGAACGTGGCCGCCGACCACAGGATCAGCGCGGCCGCGTACAGCACGCGTGGCGACACGCGGTCCACCAGCCAGCCGCCGGGGATCTGCATGGCGGCGTAGGTCCAGCCGAAGGCCGACAGGATCAGGCCTTCATGCCAGGTGTCCAGGCCGAACTCGTCCTTGAGCGCGGGCGCGGCGATGGACAGGTTGCTGCGGTCCAGGTAGTTGATGACGACGGTGATGAACAGCATCACCATGATGAGGTACCGGCTGCGCGTGGGGCGCTGGGCGCTTTGCAGGCCGGCGTGGGTGGCTGTGGACAAGGGATGTCTCCTCTTTCTCTTTATCGGCTGATTTTTATCGGCTTACCATTCGGCGAAGCTGCCGTCGGCGTGGCGCCAGACCGGGTTGCGCCAGCGGTGGCCCACGGCGGCGCGTTCCTTCACGTATTCCTCGTTGACCTCGATGCCCAGGCCGGGGCCTTGCGGAATCGCGACCATGCCGTCCTCATAGGCGAAGACTTCGCGGTTGCTGACGTAGTCCAGCAGGTCGTTGGCGGCGTTGTAGTGGATGCCCAGGCTTTGTTCCTGGATGAAGGCGTTGTAGCAACCGGCGTCGATCTGCAGGCAGGTGGCCAGCGCGATCGGACCCAGCGGGCAGTGCAGCGCCAGCGCCACGTCGTAGGCTTCGGCCATGGCCGCGATCTTGCGGGTCTCGGTAATGCCGCCGGCGTGCGAGGGATCGGGCTGGATGATGTCCACATAGCCTTCGGACAGCACGCGCTTGAAGTCCCAGCGCGAGAACAGGCGTTCGCCCAGCGCGATCGGGGTGGAGGTCAGCGGCGCCAGTTCCTTCAGCGCTTCGTAGTGTTCGCTCAGCACCGGCTCTTCGATGAACATGAGCTTGAACGGGTCCAGCTCCTTCATCAGGACCTTGGCCATGGGCTTGTGCACGCGGCCATGAAAGTCCACGCCTATGCCCACATTGGGGCCGACCGCGTCGCGCACGGCGGCCACGTTTTCCAGGCACTTCTCGACCTTGTCGAAGGAATCGATGTACTGCAGTTCCTCGGTGCCGTTCATCTTCACGGCGGTGAAGCCGCGCTCCACCGCGCTCTTGGCCGCCGCGGCGGTGTCGGCGGGGCGGTCGCCGCCGATCCACGAGTACACGCGGATGCGGTCGCGCACGTTGCCGCCCAGCAGCTGCGACACGGGCACGCCCAGGTCCTTGCCCTTGATGTCCCACAGGGCCTGGTCGATGCCGGCCAGCGCGCTCATGTGGATGGCGCCGCCGCGGTAGAAGCCGCCGCGGTACAGCACGGTCCAATGGTCTTCGATGTTGCGCGGATCCTTGCCGATCAGGTAGTCGGACAGTTCCTCGACGGCGGCGGCGACTGAATGCGCGCGGCCTTCGACGACGGGCTCGCCCCAGCCGACGATGCCCTCGTCCGTTTCAATCTTCAGGAAGCACCACCGAGGCGGCACGATGTAGGTGGTGAGCTTGGTGATCTTCATGCTTGGGTCTCCTGGGCGGGATAGGCGCGTTGCCAGGCCGCGATGAATGCGCGCGCGTTCTGGCCGACTTCGGCGGCCGACAGGCCGGGTTTGTACAAGGCGGAGCCCAGGCCGAAGCCGCTGGCGCCCGCCTGGGCGTAAATCGCGATGTTGTCGGGCGTGATGCCGCCCACGGGCGCCAGCGCGATAGGCGGGCGCAGCACGGCGCGCCAGGCCTTCAGCACGGCGGGGCCGAGCTGCTCGGCCGGGAACATCTTCAGCACGTCGGCGCCGGCCGCCAGCGCGGCGTAGGCTTCGGTGGGCGTGGCCACGCCGGGGCAGGAGGCCATGCCTAGCGCTTTGGCCGCGCGGATCACGGCGGCGTCGCTGTGCGGCATGACGATCAGTTCGCCGCCGGCCTGCTGCACGCGGGCGCAGTCCTCGGGATCCAGCACGGTGCCCGCGCCGATCAGGCAGTCGGTGGGCAGCGCCGCGCGCATGGCGCGGATGCTGTCCAGCGGATCGGGCGAATTCAGCGGCACTTCGATCAGGCGAAAGCCCGCGGCGTACAGCGCCTGCCCGACGGGTTCCGCTTCGGCGGGCGTGATGCCGCGCAGGATGGCGATCAGGCCGCAGTGGGCCATGGCGGTTTGCAGACCGGGATGGTTCATGTTCGGTTCCTATTCCGTGAAGGGCGAGGCGACCAGTCCGGCGCAGACGGCCAGGTGCCACAGGCCGCGTTCGGTGGCGTTCTGCGCCTGTTCGGGCGTGCCCAGGCCGTAGTGCTGCATGGCTTGGATATAGCGTTGGCACAGCGCGGGGTCGCCGCAAAGCACGATGCGGGGCAGTTCGCCCTGCTGTTGCAGCATGTCGGCCAGCGCCGCGATTTCATGGCCGATGAGCAGGCCCGACAGATAGTCGGCCTGCGATCCGGGCGCCAGTTCGCCGGTCAGGCCCAGCGCGCGGGTGCTGAAGATGGTGGACAGCACGCCCGCGCGGCCGGCCGGCGCCCCGGCGACTTTCAGGCCGCGCTCGAAAGCGACCATGTCGGCGCTGGCGGCGTCGGCCATGGTCCGGCCCAGGATGGTGTGGCCGCGCAGCGCGGCGTAGACCTCGCCGGTCATGAAGGTGTCGAAGTGGGTGACGCGGCCGCGGCGGGCGCTGACCCATTTCGAATGCGTGCCGGGTAGGCCGATCAGGACGCTGTCGGCGCTGCGCGTCGCCGGGTCCGCCATCACGCCGACGACCTGGGTCTCTTCGCCGCGTATGACGTTGGGCAGGCCGTGGCGCTGGATCAGGCCGGGCACGATATGCAGGGAAGGGCCGCCGTCGCGCCGGACTTCGGTCAGCAGCGTGCCGATGCGTTGCAGGTCGACCGGCACGTCCAGGTAGGCGGCTTCCTTCCAGCCCTGGGCGCTGCCGACCATGCCGCAGGCGATCACCGGCAGGGAGGGTTCGGCGCGCAGCCAATCGCCGCAGGCCTGTTCGAAGGCCAGTTCGAAGCCCGACAGGGCGGTGGTGGCGGCGCCGTCCTGCAGGGGCTGCGGCAGTCGCATGATGCCCCAGGGCAGATGGCGCGTGTCCAGCGTGCGGCCGGCGGTATCCAGACGGTAGGCGCGCAGCGAGGAAGTGCCCCAATCCAGCGCGATAAGCGCCGCGCGGGCGGGAGATCCGGTAGTCATCAGAAGCTGTCTCGTTTCCGGCCGCAAACCGGGCTGCGGACGCGCGGTGAGGCTGGCGCGGGGCAGGGTTCTGCGGACCTTGTTGTCTCATGCCCGCAGGACGTTGGGAGCGCGCGGCGGGCGATGGGAAAAATTCTAGATCAGCGCTTGAAAAATCTCAAAATATAGAATTAAATCCCACATACAGGGAGTAAGTGGCGGTGAAGCGATATTTATCCGCCTGGCGCATCTGTCGGGCTACCGCCCGGAAAGCGCGCCTTTTCCCCGCATCCCGCCGTGATCGCGGCGGTTATGCTTGCAATCGTTCTCTTTGTCGCCCGGCCCCGCTTTCATGACCCCTACGCAGAATCCCGACCGTATGCCCACCCTGGATCCCGATGCCGCCGCGCCCGCGGGCACGCAGACGCTGATGCGCGGCCTGGCCGTGGTGCAGGCCGTGTCCGGCGGCGCGCGCGACTTGAAGGAAATCTGCGCCCGCATCGGCGTGGCGCGCAGCACCACGCACCGGCTGGCCAGCTGCCTGGTGCAGGAACGCTATCTGCGGTCCCTGCCCGGCGTGGGCTATGTGCTGGGGCCGAAGCTGATCGAACTGGGCTTCCAGGCGCGCGAGGCCTTTCCCATGGCGACGCTGGCGCGTCCCTACCTGGACAGCTTGGCGGAGCAGACGGGCGACACCATCCACCTGGCCGTGCGCGACAACGACGAGGTCCTGTACCTGGAAAAGATCCCCGGCAAGAAGGGGCTGGAGATGCGTTCGCGCGTGGGGCACCGCATGCCGCTGGCCGCCACGGGCGTGGGCAAGGCGCTGCTGCTGGATACCGAAGAGCCGCAATGGAAGACGCTGTACCGCGTCGGCGCGCCGGTGTCGTCGCGCGCGCCCGGCGGCAGCCAGACCTGGGAGGCTTTCCGCGACCGCATGCGCGACTATGCCGCCAAGGGGTATGCGTTCGATCTTGAAGACAACGAGCCGTCGATCCGCTGCGTGGCGGCGCCCGTGCGCGACGCTTCCAGCGGCATCGTCGCCGCGATCAGCGTTTCCAGCACGGTGCCCTACATGTCGCTGGAGCGCATGCGCGACATGGTTGTCGTCGTGCAGGGCGCGGCGGCGGGGATTTCAGCGGAACTGGGCTGGAAGGTAGACCGCAGCTGAGGTCGCGGCCTCGCGCCTTATTCCAGCGGCAGCGTCAGCACGCCCTGCGGGGCCGGACGCATCATGACGCGGCGGTACCAGGCCGACAGCGCAGGCGTGTCGGGACGCTCGATCGGCAGGGCCAGCCAGCGGTGGGCCGAGCAGACCAGCGCGATGTCGCCCATGGTCAGATGGCGGCCGGCAATGAACTCGCGGCCTTGCAGAGCCTGATCCAGGATCAGGGCGCGTGCATTCGAACGCTTGACCGAGTTCTCGATGGCGGCGCGGTCGCGCTTGTCCTCGGGCGTGCGGATCAGGCCCAGGAACGCGGGGCCCATGACGCCTTGCCATTCGGTGGCCTGCCAGTCCATCCAGCGGTCCGCATCCGCGCGCATGCAGACGTCTTCCGGCCACAGGCTGCCGGCGCCGTAGCGCGCGGCCAGATAGCGCACGATGGCGTTCGATTCCCACAGCACGAAGCCGCCGTCATCGATGAGCGGCACGGTGCGGTTGGGATTCAGCTTGGCGAATTCGGGCGTGTCGACTACGCCGAACGGGCCGCCCGCCTGAATGAAGGAATGCGGCAGCGCCAGCTCGCGCACCGCCAGCATGACTTTCTGAACGTTGACGGACGTCAGGCGTCCCCAGATCTTCAACATGACCAGTCCTTGTAGTGTCAGACGGGCGGCAACTGCCGCCGTGCAAAGCCGCTGTCGCGCGCAAAGCGCGTCCAGTTGAAAGCGGGTCCGGGGTCGGTCTTGCGCCCCGGGGCGATGTGTTCGTGGCCCCAGGCGGCCGCCAACGGATGACGCACGCGCAGGGCGGGAGTCAGCTTGCGCAGCGCCTGGTACTGTGCGTCGGCGTAGGGCAGGGTGTCCGTGCCTTCAAGCTCTATGCCGATGGAGAAGTCATTGCAACGCTCGCGGCCCGCAAAGCGCGAGACGCCCGCATGCCAGGCACGCTCGTCAGTGGAGACGAATTGGATGATGCTGCCATCGCGGCGGATGAAGAAATGCGCCGACACACGCAGGCCGCGCAGTCGTTCCAGCCAGGGATGGGAACCGTAGTCCAGCGTGTTCAGGAACAGCCCGGCGACTTCAGGGCCGCCGAATTGCCCCGGCGGCAGGCTGATGTTGTGCAGCACCAGCAGCGACACCTGCGCACCGGCGGGGCGCGCGTCGCAGTTGGGGGAGGGCATGAGCGAAACACCCGGGGCCGGCGCCAGCCAGCCATGACGATCCAGAAGCAAGGCCATGGGAAGAGAGCATGCGTGTGGTTTCCAACACGCATTATGCCGTGCCGGGCGGCAAGCCTCTAATCGGGCGGATCAGTGCCGGGCGGGGCCCAGGCGCGCGTGTTCCGCGCTGCACCAGGTCTGGCCGTTCTGCAGCAGGGCCTCGGAGCGGGGCAGATGGATGCCGCAGTGGGCGCAGCGCACCATGGATTCCGGCGGTTTGGGTCCGCGGGCATCGGGCTTGGGTTTTTTCGCGCCCTGCTGGCCGGCTTGCCGCGCCGCCGCCATGCGGCCGGCCAGACGGGCCACGAACAGCACCAGGATGATCAGAACAATCCAGAACAGCAACTTGCCCACTTCAACCTCGATGCAGAATCATTTCCAGCACGAACCGGCTGCCGGTATAGGCCAGAATCAGGAACCCGAAACCCGTCAGCGTCCAGCGCAGGGCGACGCGGCCGCGCCAGCCCCAGATGTGGCGGCCCGCCAGCAGCACGCCGAAGGTCAGCCAGGACAGCAGGGTGAAGACGGTCTTGTGGTCGAACGGCAGGATCTTGCCCGTCAGCTTCATGGAAGCCACCGAGCCCGTGCCCACGGCCAGGGTCAGTACGATGAAGCCGATCCAGATGATGCGGAACAGCAGCTGTTCCTGCACCAGCAGCGGCGGCTGGGAGTCCAGCACGCGGCCGACGATGCTGCGTTCGGCGGGAGCTTCCAGCGGGCGATGCAGATGGCGGTCCAGCAGCGCCATCATCATGGCGTGCAGCGCGGCGATGGTGATCAGGCCGTAGGCCGCCAGGGCGATCAGCAGGTGGACGCGCAGCCAGGCGTCATTGGCATGGGGCACGAACTGCCCCTGCGGGAACAGCGCGGCCAGGCCGCTGGCGATGGTGGCGGCGGGCAGCAGCAGCAATTGCAGGCCATCTATGCGCACCAGCAGGCTTTCCAGCCAGAACACCACCATGCCCAGCCAGATGGCTGCGGACAGGGCCAGCGCCCACCCGATGAACAGATGCTGGGCCCCCAGCATCGATTGTTGCAGCCCGATTCCATGGAGAACCAGGGCACCCAGCAGGCACAGGCGGGCGATTTTGCCGGTCTGTTCCACGCCGCCGCCGCGGGCCAGGCGGATCCAAAGCGACCCTCCCAGCACTGCGTACGCCAAGGCAGCCGCCGTGTGAAATACAATGCCTAGTGACATAGAAACCGTTGTCTGGATGGGGCCTTGGGGTGCATGCCACCCGAAAGCGCAGAATCCGCGCCTGCGGCCACCGTTCAATCAACTAGTTTAAGCGGAAACGCCTCTCATGCTCGATAACCTAACTCAACGCCTTTCGCGTGTCGTCAAGACGCTGCGCGGTGAAGCCCGCCTGACCGAGGCCAACACCCAGGAGATGCTGCGCGAAGTGCGCATGGCGCTGCTGGAAGCCGACGTGGCGCTGCCCGTCGTGCGCGAGTTCGTCGCGCGCGTGAAGGAAAAAGCGCTGGGCGAAGAAGTCGCCAGCAGCCTCAGCCCGGGCCAGGCCCTGGTCGGCGTGGTCCACAAGGAACTGACCGCCCTGATGGGTGGCGACCTGGGCGCCGACTCCGGCGAACTGTCGCTGGCGGTGCAGCCGCCTGCCGTCATCCTGATGGCCGGCCTGCAGGGCGCCGGCAAGACCACCACCACCGGCAAGCTGGCGCGCTGGCTCAGCGAAGGCCAGCACACCCAGCACGGCCGCAAGACCGGCAAGAAGAAAGTGCTGGTGGTGTCCGCCGACGTCTATCGCCCGGCCGCCATCGACCAGCTGAAAAGCGTGGCAGCCCAGGTCGGCGTGGACTTCCTGCCCTCCGACCCCAGCCAGAAGCCCGAGGACATCGCCCGCAACGCGGTGGACCACGCGCGCCGCCATCACTATGACGTGCTGATCCTGGACACGGCCGGCCGCCTGGGCATCGACGAAGCCATGATGCGCGAGATCCGCGTGCTGCATGACCTGGTCAAGCCGGTCGAAACGCTGTTCGTGGTGGATGCCATGCAGGGCCAGGATGCGGTCAACACCGCGCGCGCCTTCGCCGAAGCGCTGCCGCTGACCGGCGTGGTCCTGACCAAGCTGGACGGCGACGCCCGCGGCGGCGCGGCCCTGTCGGTGCGCCACGTCACCGGCAAGCCCCTGAAGTTCGTCGGCGTCTCGGAAAAGCTGGACGGCCTGGAGCCGTTCTACCCCGATCGCATGGCGCAGCGCGTGCTGGGCATGGGCGATATCGTGTCGCTGGTCGAGCAGGCGCAGAAGAATATCGACATCGCCGAAGCCCAGAAGCTGGCCGCGAAGATCAAGTCGGGCAACAAGTTCGACCTGAACGACTTCCGCGACCAACTGGGCCAGGTGAAGAAGCTGGGCGACATGGGCTCGCTGCTGGAAAAGCTGCCCGCCCAGTTCCAGCAGGCCGCCGGCCAACTGCAAGGCGGCCAGGCTGAAAAGCAGCTGCGCCGCACCGAAGGCATCCTGAACTCCATGACTGCGGCCGAACGCGCCAAGCCCGAACTCATCAAGGCCTCGCGCAAGCGCCGCATCGCGGCCGGCTCCGGCGTGCCGGTGCAGGAAGTCAACCGCCTGCTCGCGCAGTTCGACCAGATGCAGGGCATGATGAAGCAGATGAAGAAGGGCGGCATGGCCAAGATGATGCGCGCCATGGGCGGCATGAAAGGCTTGGGCCGCTTTGGAATGAAGTGATGCCCCCCAGGCGGCGCATGTCCTGCGTGCGCTGCCTGCCTCCAAGGGGGGCTTCTTGCGTGGTACGGCCCAGCGGGAAAAGCCCTTCTTGTGCAGGACTGGGATGCCCCTCTTGTGGGGGCATTTTTCATTGGAGAGGCAAAAAAAATGGCCAGACGTTGCGTCTGGCCAAGTAATCGCGGCTAGCAGGGGGCGCCTGCCGCGATGCAAGCCGGAAAGCGCATGGGTGCCTTCCAGCCTGTCCGATTTACGGCAGTGATCAGGACAGGGGCGGGATGCGCAGCACCTGGCCCGGGTAGATCTTGTCGGGGCTGGTCAGCATGGGCTTGTTGGCTTCGAAGATCAGGTTGTTCTTGGCGCCCTGGCCCTTGCCATACTGCGCTTCGGCAATCTTCCACAGGTTGTCGCCCTTCTGCACCGTGTACATCTTGGCTTCCGGAGCGGCCTGCTTCACCTTCAGTTGGTTGTCCACCTGGGCCACGCCCACGGTGTTGCCCAGCGCCAGAGAGATCTTCTCCGCCGCTTCCGTGCTGAGGGCCTCGCCCGCCACCGTGACCTTGTCGCCATCGACCGAGATCTGCAAGCCGTCGGCATTCAGGCCGTGCTTATCCAGCTCTTTCTTCAATTCGTCCGCCGTCGCGGCCTTGGCCTCGCTGGCGCCGAAGAGCTTTTCTCCAACGTCCTTGATGAAATTGAGCAGACCCATAGTGTTTCCTTTATCTATGTTGCGGTGAGAGAAACAAGTGCCATCAGGGCTTTTGGCCCATGAACATTTTGCGCACGACGCCGGCGATCAAGGTCAGCACGGCGCCACCGACGCCGCCGCCAACCAGGCTGCTGGCGATCGCTGAAAGATCCATTCCGGTATTGCTTGCCGCCGCCGCGCTGGCTCCCGCAGTGATCATCGGGGCTAGCCAGGAACCACCCGCGAGGCCGCCGATGGCGCCGGCGATGGTATTGCCCAACGGACCCAGGTTGAACTGCTGGAGCATCTTTCCCAGGCCATTGCCTCCGGCTGCGCCGGCGACAAGCTGGATGATCAGGTTGATGATGACCGCGGTGTTCATGATGCCTCCTCTGCCCCACGGGGCGATGTGCAACGCTAGAACAACAGCAAGACAAGAGTACGAAACCAGCAGGAACGATTATGACTCGCACATTCCCCGCGCGACGAGGGGTTAACGTGTAACAGGTTGCTAGCCTGCTGGCAGACTACGCAAGAATGCTGGTCAGTTTGCAGGGAATGCACGGCGCCCGGCCTAAACCGCATCCGGCGCGCGGCTACATGCGACAAGGGCCGCTATCGCAGCGGCCCTTGTCTTTGCAGCTTTCAGTGCGGCGCAGGCTTCAGCCCCCGCCCACCGCGACCACGATCTCGACCTGATCGCCGTCGCTCAGCGCGGTCTGCGCGTGCTGGCTCTTGGGCACGATTTCGCCGTTGCGTTCGACGGCCACGCGCTTGCCGGCATAGCCCAGGGCTTCCAGCAGTTCGTTCACGGTCGTGTCCAGGGGAAACTCCCGTGCGTCTCCGTTCAGGGTGATGTGCATGCAGGTCTCCTCAGTTATCGCGCATAGCCGTCGGTGGCGGCGATCAGCCGCGCCAACGTGCCGGGTTCGTCAAACGCATGGCCCGCGTCCGGGACCAGGTGGAATTCGGCCTCGGGCCAGGCGCGGTGCAGGTCCCAGGCGGTGCGCGCGGGCGTGCAGACGTCGTAGCGGCCCTGCACGATGGTGCCCGGAATGCCGCGCAGCTTGTGCGCATCGCGGATCAGCTGGCCTTCTTCCATGAAGCCGTGGTTCACGAAATAGTGGTTCTCGATGCGCGCGAACGCCAGCGCGGCGCGGTCGGCTGCATGGCTTTGCTGATGGCGCGGGCTGGGCAGCAGCGTGATGGTGCTGTCTTCCCATTTGCTCCAGGCTTTGGCCGCGCGCAATTGCTCCGCCGGATCATCACCCGTCAGACGCTTGTGATATGCCGCCACCAGGTCGCCGCGCTCATCTTCCGGAATCGGCGCCAGGTACTCTTCCCAGCGGTCGGGGAACAGCCACGACGCGCCTTCCTGATAGAACCAGTGGATCTCCGAGCGGCGCAGGCTGAATATGCCGCGCAGCACCAGCTCGCTGACGTGGGACACGTGCGTTTCCGCATAGGCCAGCGCCAGCGTCGAACCCCAGGATCCGCCGAACACCAGCCATTTTTCCGCGCCCATGACCTCGGTGCGCAGGCGCTCGATGTCGGACACCAGATCCCAGGTCGTGTTGTTTTCCAGGCTGGCGTGGGGCTGCGAACGGCCGCAGCCGCGCTGATCGAACAGCAGCACGTTGTAGCGCTGCGGATCGAATAGCTGCCGGTGCACGGGCGAGCAGCCGCTGCCGGGGCCGCCATGCAGGAACACGGCGGGCTTGCCCTGCGGATTGCCGCAGAGTTCCCAGTAGATCTGGTGGCCGTCGCCGGTGTCCAGCGTGCCTTGGCGGTAGGGTTCGATGGGCGGATATAGCATCAGGCGACTCGCTTGAAGATCAGGTCCCAGACGCCGTGGCCCAGGCGCAGGCCGCGGTTCTCGAATTTGGTCAGGGGGCGGTAATCGGGGCGCGGCGCGTAGCCGTCAGCGGTATTGGCAAGCTGCGGCTCGTTGCCCAGTACTTCCAGCATCTGCACCGCGTAGTCTTCCCAGTCGGTGGCGCAATGGATGTAGCCGCCCGGCGCGATGCGGCTGGCCAAGAGCGAGATGAACGCGGGCTGGATCAGGCGGCGCTTGTGATGGCGCTTCTTGGGCCACGGATCCGGGAAATAGATATGCACGCCGGCCAGCGAGTCGGGGGCGATCATGTCGCGCACCACTTCCACCGCGTCGTGCTGGATGATGCGCAGGTTCGGGATGCTGGAGTCTTCAATGCGGCGCAGCAGCGAGCCGACGCCGGCGTTGAACACCTCCACGCCCAGAAAGTTGTCGCCCGGACGCGCCAGCGCGATCTTCTCGGTGGTCTCGCCCATGCCGAAGCCGATCTCCAGCACCGTCGGGGCCTGCCGGCCGAAGGCGGCGGCGGGATCCAGGCGGCGCGGCGCATAGGGAATGGACCATTGGCCCATCAGGCGCTCGAGCGCGGCCAACTGGCCCTGGGTGATGTGGCCGCGGCGGTGCACGAAACTGCGGATATGGGTCGCGCCCGGGCTGTTGGGAGCGTGGGCGGTACTGGCCAGCGCCGCCTGCGTTTCCGGGGAAACGGCGGCGGGCGCAGCCTCGCTGCCGGGCGTTGCGGGGGTGCTTGCGGCAGCCGGGGCCGAGACGGCTGCGGGGTTGTTCTCGGGGGTGTTCGTATTCATAGCCCGGATTGTAGTGGCAGGTCCGGGGCGCCGCTGTCGCCCAGATGCACTAAATTGGGGACATATTTACAGCCTGGAGGCTGAGAACCTCCGGAGCAGGGAGGCAGCCGGCCGCGACGATGAAAAAAGGCGCGCTATAATCGCCGCCTCTGCTTCGGCTTTGCGCCGAGGGCACGACACCCGAGCGGGTGTAGTTCAATGGTAGAACGGCGGCTTCCCAAGCCTCAAGCGTGGGTTCGATTCCCATCACCCGCTCCATCTCTCCTCCGATATGCGACTGTAATTTTGGGGCTATCCCAAGATCTGCATGCCCATGGATTTTCCCTGTCGGATTTTGCCGGCAGTCCGGCGAAATCCATCTGTAATCCATCCGATCATCGACCGCCTGGCTGCGACAACTCGTCGGGAAGCGGTTATGGAATCTTTAGTTCAAATATGAATTTAAATGGCAATTTAGTGTTCATATATGAGCTTTAATTGGGAAGGAAAAGTGGATCTGGCATGCCGCGCGGCGGCTGAACCGTGGCAAGTTCGTATGGGCTGATGGAGCTAGCCGCGCCTGCGCATCAAAGATGGTCTAGCGGCAACGCCGTGGTGTACTTGAGCTCCTCCATCGCAAAACTCGAACTGACGTCAAACAGTTCAGCGACCTGGATGAGCTTCTTGTACACGAAATCGAACCCGGCGATATCGGGCACCACCACCTTGAGAAGGTAGTCGGTGTCGCCGGTCATCCGATAGAACTCCATGACCTCCGGCATATCCTTGACGCCGAGCGAGAATTTTTCAAGCCAATTGAGGTCATGGCGGTTCGTCTTTATCGATACGAACACCGTCACGCCCAGCCCCGCCTTGTTGTTGTCCAACAGGCAGACCTGGCGGCGAATCAGGCCGGATGCCTGCAAGTGCTGAATCCGCTTCCAGCACGCGGTCGGCGACAGGTGGACCTGTTCCGCGATTTCATTGTTCGAGAGGCGCGCATCTGTCTGAAGCAACGCGAGGATGCAGCGATCTTTCTTGTCCATGGCTCACTCAACTTACCCTCCCTTGTGCGCGGTGTACATGTCCAGGATGCCGTTGCTGCCGCGCGGTTCGGAGGCCAAACCTGAGGTCGATGTTATAGGCCGCCTCAGCTTGGAGCGATACAATTCATCGAGCCAAACTTACAAGAAATTTTATATTTGTAGCGGCAAGCCGGAGGCGCGATGCAAGAGGTGGACCTTACTCTCACGCAGACATTTTTCCTCGTCGCACAGGAGGGCACGTATTCCGCCGCGGCGCGCCGGCTGAACATCACCTACCAGTCGGTGGCCAATCACATCCGGCGCCTCGAGCAGCGCGTTGGCGAGAAGCTGGTGGTGGCTGGGCGCGGCGCCAAGTCGATCAAGCTCACTCCGCGCGGCACCAGCCTTTACCGGCTGTTGGCGCCGGAGTTCGAGGTCATGCTGACGCGCCTGGGCAGCCTGATCGATAAGGAGCGGCCAGTCATCCGCATCGGGATGCCGCACGCGATCTTCTACTACCTGCTGCCGCCGGTGCTGACGAAGTTTCGGCGCATGTATCCCAACGTCGAGATCGTCGGCTATGAAAAGGACGTCTCGCTGCCCGAGCTCATCCGCAACGGCTCGCTGGATGTCTGTTTGAGCGAGCGCTATTTTGGCGACACCGTGATTCCGCAGCGCGTGATTTGCCACTATCAGCCAGCGCTGGCGTTCCCGTCGAGCTGGCCCGCGCCAGCCGATGAAAAGGCTGTTCCGGAATGGGCGCTTGGACGGCCGCTGGTGACCTATGAACCCGGCCAGATGCTCCGCAATATCGCATTGGATTATTTGTCGGTCGGCAACGAGCAGCCCAAGGTCGCGGTGTCTACCTCGACCAGCATGAGCGTCAAGCGTTGCGTTGATGAAGGCCTGGGCTTCGCCTTGCTTCCCACGTGGTGCATCGACGAGTCGGATCGGCGCCTGAAGTGCATCGCGCTTCCCAACGCGCCGAGGATTCCCATCTATTTCGGCGAAGCCATGTTCCTGAAATCGAATCCTTTCGTCCGTTCGCTGCACAAGCTTTGCCTGGAGATTTTTCCCACCACCATCGAAGAGCGCGCGGGCCGTTGGGGCTCCCTCAACGCAAGCAGGCCGAGACGCGCGCGCTCCGCTGTCCGAGGCTGAGGCCTTTCGTCCGTGCCGGGCCTGACCCGGCATAGCCGGTGCGCCTGCGTCAGATTGTCAGGATTCGGCGGTGATTATTTTTCTCTTTTTTCCTCCGGAAGGGGTAAAAAATCGAAGAGTTTTCACCCACTATCCTCATAGACTTGATCACGTCATCAGTGGTCATCGACTTCCCGTGGAAGCGCTGGCCGTGCATCCACGGAGATTGAAGTTCATGAGGCAAAGCACTCAACTCGTCAGCGCAGGCCGGCATCCGGAACGTTTTGGCGGCCTGGTGAATACCCCCATCTGCAGGGCATCGACGATACTCGCGGGCAGCATGGCGGAATGGGAAGGCATGAAGCGCGCCCGTGCCGCGCAAGAGCCAGGCGCCACCACCTATGGCCGCTATGGAACCGCCACCGCCCACGCGTTCGAGGAGGCCATGGCCGCCCTGGAAGGCGGGCACCGCTCCTTGGTCTTTCCCTCGGGCCTGGCGGCCATTGCCACGGCGCTCACCGCATTGCTCAAGGCCGGCGACCATATCCTGGTGTCGTATAGCGCCTATTCCCCGACCCGCTCCTTCCTCGATCGCGTGCTCAGCCGCTTCGGGGTTGAGGTTCAGGTCTACGACCCTGCTTGCGGCAAGCGCATCGAAGCGCTCATGCAGCCCAATACGCGTGTCGTATTTGTCGAATCGCCGGGTTCCGAAACCCTCGAAATCCAGGATACTCCCGCCATCGCCGCGGCCGCGCACGCGCACGGCGCCTTCGTCGTCATGGACAACACCTGGGCCACGCCCTTGTTCTTCAAGGCTTTCGACCATGGCGTCGATGTGTCCATCCATGCCGCGACCAAGTACATCGTGGGTCATTCGGATGCCATGCTGGGCGTGGTGACCTGCAACCAAGCCACCTGGCCCAAGGTCAAGGAGACGACGCAGGAAATGGGCCAGACGGCCAGTCCCGACGATATCTTCCTGGCGCTGCGCGGGCTGCGCACCATGGACGTGCGGCTACAGAAGCATATGGCGTCGGGAATCCGCGTGGCTCAATGGCTGGAGCAGCAAGCCGAGGTCGAGGCCGTGGTGCATCCCGCGCTGCCGTCGCATCCCGGCCATGCCATCTGGAAGCGTGATTTCAAGGGGGCCAGCGGCCTGTTCACGGTAGTCCTGCGCGCAAGCGACGACGAATCAGTCGCCGCCTTTGTCGATACCTTGCATCATTTCGGAATCGGCGTGTCCTGGGGCGGATATGAAAGCCTGGCCATACCGTTCAGCCCGGGTAAGCACCACGGCGATCGCTGGCCTCACAAGGGCAAGGCAGTACGCATGCACGTGGGGCTGGAGGACCCTGAAGACCTGATCGCCGACCTGAAGCAGGGCTTGGCTGCGATGCTTGCCTGCCAGCAGGCGCAGCAGCAAGATACCCGGAAAGAAGTCGCCCGCTCGGCTTGAGCCTCACCCATTTTTGATTCAGCCATTACTGGAGATATACATGAGCAAGATGAAGATCACCGGATCCTTCGTGGCCCTGATTACGCCCTTCAACAAGGACGGCAGCCCCGATTACGAAGCCTTCCGCGAACTGCTGAAATTCCAGGAAGACAACGGCACCAGCGCCGTGCTCATCATGGGGTCCACGGGTGAGGTTTCCATGCTGTCGCAAAAGGAGCGTCAGGACATCATCGTCGAAACCGCGAAGATGAAGACTGGCAAGATGAAGCTCTTTTATGGCTGCACCGGCAACAACACCGAGGCGACCATGGACTACCTGCGCTTTGCGCGGGCCAACGGCGCGGATGGCGCCATTCTGGCCGCGCCGGCCTACATCTGCGCTTCCGAGTCGGACATTGAAAGCTATTTCCTCGAAATCGCCGACGCCACCGATCTGCCGCTGGGCATCTACAACAATCCGCCGCGGGTCAAGAGCGACCTGCACTGGGACCAGCTGCTGCGCATCTTCAAGCACCCGAACTACGTGGTCCACAAGGAATCCACCACGCGCGTGGGCCAGGTGGCGCAGGTGCTATACGGCGCGCCCGACGTATCCGTGATGTGCTGCGATTCGCCCAATCTGGGCCTGGTCGTGCCGACCATGAGCCTGGGCGGCCATGGTACGGCCAACATGACCGGCAACATCGCGCCGGCGGAGTTGACCGAGATTTCCCAGCCCTGGACGTCGCCCGAGGTCAGCTTCAGCTTCCGCGAGTCCTATCTGCGCAATCTGCAATTGCTGCATTACTCGTACTCGGCCATCAACCCGGTGGCCATCAAATCGCTGATGAAGGCCGTGGGCCTGCCGGCAGGCGAACTGCGCAAGCCGCTGCGCGCGCTCGAAGGAGAGCCCTTGCTCAAGGGCCTGCGCGCGGTCAAGGCGCTGGGTCTGGACAAGAAGTACGGCTGGAATTCGCTGCAGCTGAAGGCCGCCTGATCCCTTGCGGGACCAGTCCGGAAAGGACGCGCGTCGGCAGATTGTCCGCCTTGCGGCTTTCTGCTGACGGAATTCCTTTCCGGCCATTTCACTTCATGGCTTGGGCTGCGCCTTTGCAATAGGAAACGCTATGGATTTGGGAATTCGAGGCCGTCATGCGCTGGTTTTCGGCGGCAGCAAGGGAATGGGCCGCGCTTGCGCCCATCAGCTGGCGAGCGAAGGCGTCAACGTGACCATCGCGGCGCGCACGGAAAGCACGCTGGCCAGGGCAGCCGATGAAATCACGACGGCCACGGGAACCCGGGTCCGCTATGCGGTTGCCAATATCACCACGGACGAAGGGCGGGAGGCGGCTCTTGCGGCATGTCCCGCGCCCGATATCCTGGTCAACAATGCGGACGGGGCGCCGCCCGGCGATTTTCGCCAGTGGACCCAGTCTGACTGGCATGCGGCCCTTGACGCCATGGCGCTTGGGCCGATCGACATGATCCGGCGGGTCGTTGACGGCATGATGGAACGCCGTTTCGGCCGCATTGTGAATATCGTTTCACGCAGCGTAAAAACCCCGCAGCTTGAACTCGGCCTATCCAACGGCGCGCGCTCCTGCCTGGTGGGTTTTGTTGCGGGCTTGGCCCGCCAGACGGTACGTCACAACGTCACCATCAACAACCTGCTTCCAGGCGTCTTCGCCACCGACGCGCAGCGGCATCACATAGAAGGAATGCTGGAGCCAGGCGGCAAGAGCTTTGAACAGCTGTGGACGGAGCGCGGATCCAACAACCCTGCCGGCCGCTACGGCGAGCCCGAGGAATTGGGCGCGCTTTGCGCATATGTCTGCGCCGCGCAGTCCGGCTATATATGCGGCCAGAATATCTTAATAGACGGCGCGGCCTATCCAGGCACCTACTGATTCGCCTACGATCATCCCCGCTTTCCACGCCGGCCTTCCTTCATGGATTGCGGGGCCGAGGAGGGGGGCGGTACTCGTTGCCCAACCATTTTCAATGAGATCGTTCGTCATGCGTAATACCCCTTTTCGTTCTCGCCGCTTTTGCATGAAAGGCATTGCGGCAGTTGTCGGTGGATTGGCCGTGCTGGGTTCGGTACAGGCGCAATCGAAGTCGGACGCCTCTTATCCCAGCCGCCCGATTACCATCGTGGTGCCTCATCCTCCTGGCGGTTCGGTCGATGGCCTTGCGCGCATATTTGCCGTGAAGCTAGGCGAGGAGCTGAAGCAATCGGTCATCATCGACAACAGGGCGGGCGCGTCCGGGATGGTGGGTGCGGGCGTGGTCGCGCGCGCGGCGCCAGATGGCTATACGCTGTACCTGAACGCCTCGATCCACAACATCAACCCGCTGCTTTATGGGAAGAAGATGACCTTCGATGCGGTGAAGGATTTCACTCCCATCAGCGGTCTGGCCCAGGGCGCATTGATATTCAGCGTCAACAACGATGTCCCCGCGAAGACCGTGCAGGAATTCGTCGGCGCGGTGAAGGCAGCTCCCAACAAATACAATTTTGCAACCACGGGCTTTGGTTCGGCGGGACACCTCGCCATCGCGCAGTTCGCCTATGAAGGCGGTCTTTCCGATCTGCAGATCCCGATCGTCCTCTACAAAGGCGGCGGCCCTGCCTTGACCGATTTGATCGGCGGGCAGGTTCACGCGCTGGCCGATCCGATGCTTTCCTCGCTGCCCATGGTCAAGTCGGGCAAGATACGTGCGCTGGCGGTCACCGGCGACAAGCGCAGCCCCTTGCTTCCGGACGTCCCCACGATGCGCGAAGCCGGGCTGAAGAATTTCGAGTTTTATTCCTGGTATGGCTTGTGGGCGCCCGCCAAGCTGCCAGAGCCGATACTCAAGACGCTGGAAGTCGCCACGCAGAAAATCATGACGTCCGCCAGCATGAAAGAGCAGCTCGACAACCTCGGCTTTGAAAGCTCCTACAGGAACAGCGCGGACTTCGCGCAGTACATCCAGGCCGAGACGAGCAAATACAGCGCCATCATCAAACAGGCCAATATCACCGCGGACTGAGGCGTTTTCCCAAGAACCAGAGCGCCCCATCGAGGGGCGCTTTGGGCGCTCAGATAAACCGAGCCCGGCCTCGAGCCAGATGGCTATGCGGCGCGATCCAGTTTGATGATTACCGGTGCCTCCAGGGCCTGGACCAAAGGTGCGGCTTCCTCCCAGCGCACCACCTCCACCAGCGCGGACTGGGCGCTGCTTCCCTGAGTCAAGCGGGAAGTGCCCACGTCTATCGTCAACACGTTGGGGTTGCCGTGGATCTCCAGATTCTCGTCGGCAGCGTCAAACCATGCTCCCGTAGGCAGGGCCACCACGCCAGGCTTGAGATCGGCGTCGATAACCGCGGTTGCAAGGCAGGCGCCACGGTCGTTGTAGATCTTGACGAGATCATGTTGCCCGATGCGCCGCGCCTTTGCATCCGACGGCGCGATGCGCAGGGCCTCCCGGCCATTGACCTTGAGGTCCACCGATGTCTTGCCGCCATCCATTTGGGAATGGAGCTTTCCCGCGGGTTGCGGGGTGAGCAGATGCAGCGGCCAACGCGCCGCCTTGGGTGATCCCAGCCATTCGTCCGGCGCCAGCCAGCTGGGGTGGGGCGGGCAATCGGCGTAACCGAATCCGGCGATCTTTTCCGAATAGAGCTCGATGCGACCCGATGGCGTACGCAGCGGATGTTCCCCGGGATCGCGACGGAATTCTTCAAACAGCACGAATGGAGTTTCAGGCTCGGGAATGTCCACGAACCCCCGGCTCCAGAATGCATCGAAATCAGGGGCCATATGGCCACTGCCGCGCCATTCCCTGGCCATGGATTCGTAGATATGCCGTACCCACTCCATCTCGCTGCGGCCTTCGGTAAAGCCATGTTCGTAGCCGCCCAGCGCGGCCAGTTCCCGGTATATGTCGAAGTCATTGCGGCTGGAGCCGATCGGCGCCAGGGCCTGGTGCATGGCGAACACATGGCGGTCGCGCGTCGAGCCGCCGATGTCGTTTCGTTCCAGCGTGGTGGTGGCTGGCAGCACGATGTCCGAGCGGCGCGCCATGGGGGTCCACCAGATCTCGTGGGCGACTATCGTTTGCGGGCGGCTCCATGCCCGGCTGAGTCGATTCAGGTCTTGCTGGTGATGAAAGGGATTGCCGCCGGCCCAGTACACCATCTTGATGTCCGGATAGGTACCTTCCCGCCCATTGAATTCATAGCGCTGGCCAGGATGCAGCAGCATGTCGGTGACCCGGGCTACAGGAATCACCGAGCCGGTCGGATTGCGCCCCGATTCCATGGCGGGCCCTGCAATCTCGATGCGTGGGTTTCCGGCGCCATTCATGGACGCATGCCCAAACGCAAAGCCCCCGCCTGGTAGCCCGATATGCCCCAACGCGGCGGCAAGCGCAATGCTTGCCCAATACGGCTGTTCGCCGCGATGCGCGCGTTGCAATGACCATGCGCAAGTCAGCATGGTGCGAGTGTTGCGCGCCTGGCGCGCGAGCACGCGGATCGTCTCGGCCGGGACATCGCAGATCGCCTCGGCCCATTCGGGCGTCTTGGGGGTTCCGTCCGTCTTGCCTTCGAGATAATCGCGCAAGGCCGGAAACCCAACGCAATGGATCTGGAGGAAATCCTTGTCTTGGATGCCATCGGCGATCAGTGCCTGGATCATTGCCAGCATCAAGGCCGCGTCCGTGTTGGGACGAATGGGAATCCAGCGCGCGCGCACGCCGGGAGGCACATCTCCCCGGGTCGGGCTGATGACCACAAGCTCCATGCCCGCAGCCACCGCCCGTTCAATCTGCCCGGGCACGGGATGGTCCCCGGCGCCGCCCGATGTGATCTGCGTATTGCGTAACGGCATGCCGCCGAATGCGATCAACAGCCGGGTATGGCTCGTGACGCTGTTCCAGTCCGTCACACGGCCCGTCACCGGCGTATAGGTGCCGATCACATGGGGCAGCAAGAACTGCGCGGTGCCCCAGCTGTAGTTCCCCGCCTGATTCGTAAAGCCGCCGCCGGCGTTCAGGAAACGGTGCGTCTGGGTGCGCGCATGGTGCAGCCGGCCTGCCGATGACCAGCCATATGAGCCGCCAAAGATGGCCTCGCTGCCATGCTCAGCTCGCACTCGCTGCAGTTCTGAATGGACCGCCGCAAGGGCCTCGTCCCAACTGACCTCAACGTAGTCGTCACGTCCGCGCTCGCTCCCGTCGCACAAGTGCCGATCGCGCAGCCACCCCTTCCGAATGGCTGGCCGGTTCACCCGCAGCGGCGAGTGGACCATGGCAGGCATCGATTGCAGGATGCCCGAGGGAGCGCTGTCGCGGGCGAACGGTTCGCAATCGATCAGCCGGCCGCCTTGCGTGACCGCGGTGAATGCGCCCCAATGAGAGAGCGAGGGGAAGCGGCGAATCTGTTCAGACATGATTTGACGAGGTTCTGGCCCAGGGCCGCGCATATCAAAGGCGCGGACCGATTGCGAATATTCAACACGTCATTAATGCTAGCAACACAGCTGGTGAATTTTCTTTCCATTCGCGCGGATTGACGTCAAAACAAGGAAATAAATTTCACTCCGGCACCCTTTATTCTTGATTCCGGTCTGGCTTGGCACCGCCGAACAGCGCCTTCTGACCACGCCGCAGATATCACGATCGACCAAGACAACCACGCCCATGAAAGTTCTCATCCTCGGATCCGGCGTAGTCGGCGCCACAACGGCCTACTATCTCTGCCGCGAAGGCCACGACGTCGAAGTCGTGGAACGCCACTCGGCGGCGGGAATGGAAACAAGCTTCGGCAATGCGGGCGGTCTGTGCCCGAGCTTTGCAGCGCCGTGGGCTGCGCCGGGAATGCCGATCAAGGTATTGAAGATGGCGTTGCAGGCCGATGCCCCCGTGCGCTTTTCGCTTTGGCCCGAACTTGAAAGACTCCGTTGGACCAGGCGATGGCTGATGGAATGCAATGCGCCGCGATTTCGCGTCAACAAGCTGCGCATGCAGCGCGTGGCCCACTATAGCCTCGCTTGCCTGAAACAGCTCATGGCTCAGACGCCGATCGCGTTCGATTTTCATGCGGGCGGCGTGTTGCAGCTGTTCCAGACCGTAGCGGAGTGCCGGTACGGCGATATTGCCGCCAGCGCACTGAAGGAGTTCGGCATTCGCCACAGTGTGTTGAACGGGCGCGATGCGCTGGCGGTCGAGCCGGCCTTGCGAGACGCCACCGCCAAGATCGCGGGCGGCCTGCATTTGCCGTCAGATGCCTCGGGCGACAGTCACATTTTCTGCCAGGCATTGACCGCCTGGCTTCAGCATGCAGGCGTGAAGTTCCGCTTCGACACCGATGTGCGGCGATTGCTGCATGAGGGCGGGCGGGTGGTGGGCGCCGAGACCTCCGGCGGCGTACTGAAGGCCGATGCCACCGTTGTCGCCTTGGGTAACCAGGCTCCCGCATTGCTTGCGCCGCTGGGGATCAAGCTTCCCGTATATCCGCTCAAGGGCTATTCCATTACCGCGCGGGTGACCCATGCTGATCAGGCACCCAATATGTCGGTCATGGACGAACACAACAAGGTCATGATTTCACGACTGGGCAACAGAATCCGCGCGGCGGGCATGGCCGAACTGGTCGGCCACGACTTGTCATTGAGGCCGGGCCGCAAGGATGTGCTGGTCCGAGCGGTGCGCAGTCTGTTCCCAAATGGTATCGACTACGCGAACGCCACCTTCTGGGCGGGACTGCGCCCCATGACGCCGGACGGTCCCCCGATTCTCGGAACCTCTGGTTGGGATGGGCTGTTTCTCAATAGCGGGCATGGCTCGAACGGCTGGACCCAGGCTTGCGGAACGTCCCGGATCGTGGCGGATCTGGTATGCGGCCGCAAGCCTGAAATCGACCTGGAGGGGCTTACGATCGAGCGTTTTCGCAAGTAGGATGCCGATTCCACCCGCGAAACCTACAGGTGGAAATCGCCCGCGGCTTCCGGTTGATAAAGCACTTTCCTGATCCCGATCCGGCGCGTCCGGTCCGAAATCCGCCAGTCGATGGCATCCCCCTCCTGATAGCCCAGGATGGCGGCGCCGACGTCGGAACAGACGGAAAACTTCCCGGCACTGCTGTCGGCGTCTTCCGGGTAGACCAGGGCCACTTCCATTTCTTCATCGTCCAGTTGCAGCAAGGCCCTGGAGTTCATCGTGACCACGTTGCGCGCCACCTTCTGCGGCTTGACGACGATGGCTCGCTCCAGCTCGTGCTCGAGCTCGACAATGGTCGGGCCCTGCTCGAGTTCGATCAGGCTCTTGAGCCGGGCCTTGTCGATCTCAGTGATGTAGATATCAGTGGAGT
The DNA here is from genome assembly GCA_032153965.1 of Achromobacter sp. Classification (GTDB taxonomy): domain Bacteria; phylum Pseudomonadota; class Gammaproteobacteria; order Burkholderiales; family Burkholderiaceae_B; genus Achromobacter. Next base: position 46,095 of record JALDYL010000001.1, read on the forward strand.
CGCCAACGGCGCCTTCGCGCAACAGCCGGAGATAACGCCCCGCAGTCATGGAAAACGACTTCAGTGTCGGCGTTTCGGCTTCAAGCAGAAAGCCGCTGCGCAGAAAGGTCTTGAGCGAACGCGCGTTGTCCGGGTGGATCTTGGCGATGAGCTTTTCGGCCCGCATGTCGAGGAAGGCCAGCTTCATGCCTTCGCGGATCGTGCTGGCGCCAAGGTTGCGGCCCCAGTTGTCGCAGTCTCCGATCACCAGGACGATCTCGCAGTCAGGGCCGGTCTTGACGAGGCGCACGAAACCGACGGGGACGTCATGCCGGTCGTAGGCCATGAAGAACCGGCCGCCCTGGTTGAACAGATGGGTCAGGATCGGCAGTTGCGTCCGATCGATCGCTTGCTCGATGAAGCGGGAGACATGGCGCGAATCGCTCAGGTAGCAGGTAACGCGCTCGTCTTCCAACCAATCCATCAGAGTCAGCGCGTGTGTCCGAGTAATTTCCGGGCACAGCGAAATGAAAGGCTTGTTCATCTTCACCACACTTATTTGTAAAGGATGAAAGCCCTTCATGGCGACGGCCATGACGGTTCTTTCGGCAAACCGCGCATTTTAAGCCGGAACGCGATTGGATGCCGGATGATCCGCCGTCCCTAAGCCTCTCGCCCATACTTTTCCATCTTCCACCGCGCCCGTGGCCCGCGCTGCGTGTACTCGCGCCGGTAATCCGCCGGCGTTACGCCGAACTTGCGCTTGAAGGCGCGACGGAAGGCCGCAACGTCCAGATAGCCGCAGTCATTGGCTATGTCCTCCACCGAACGCAGCGTCACTTCCAGCCACATCTGGCTCTTTCTCATCCGTATGTCGGTGAGGAATTCATGCGGCGTGATCGCCAGGTGCATCCGGAACAGGCGCGCCAGGGTTCTTTCGCTGACGGCCGCATGCTGCGCGGCATCGCCTATCGTCACCGCTTCCTGGGCATGCGCCAGCAGCCATTGGGCTGCCCGGTATAGCGGGCTGTCGCGCGTGAGGCCGCTGACCTTCTCTATGGGCAGCGTCGATGCAATGGACTGCCGCGCGGGATCGAAGACGAGCTTGTCGCGCGAGGCGCCGGCCAGTCCGGCGATGCCCGTGCGGTCCATCAGCTCAAGCACGCAGTCATAGGCCAAGGAAGGCGTCCCGGCCAGCAGGATGCGTTCGTCGGCCCAGACAATCGGATCGTTGGCGATGGCCAGGTCCGGATGCGTGCGCGCGAAGCCCGACTGGTACGCCCATTGCACCGGCGCCTGCATCCCGTCCAGGACGCCCGCCGCCGCGACCAGCCAGACGCCGGTGCCGACCGCGCAGATGTAGCGCTTGTCTGTCACGGCGCTGCGGATTTCCCGCAGCACGGTTTCGTTGCTGGCTACGCTGGCGCGCAGCTGCGGCACAGAGACCGTTTCCAGCGGAGGCACGAAGATGGCGCGCGCGGTTGCCGAATCCGGCGCGCCCGGCGGCATGAAGCACAGGTGTTCGGATGCGGATTCGGCTCCCGCCTGCAGGGCTGAACCCGCGCAGCGCCAAGTCACCACATGGCCTGACGCCTGCCCGCTGCGGCTGCGGGCAATGCCGTTGGCGGTGCGGAAAGTATCGATCGCGGCATGGATGGGGCCGTTCAGCCTGCCGGCTGGCAGCAGCAGGTCCACATGCAGAGGGTAGTTGTCTGGAGCGGCACCCATGATGTCTGTTTGGAGCGCGGTCTTTCCGCAGAGGATCGAACAAAATCAACACGCAAATATTAGATCAACCGACCCCTCCAGGAGCCTTTCGTGCCTTACGCCACCGCACCCGACGACACCCGCATCTACTACGAAACCCACGGCGACGGCGCGCCCGTTCTGTTCATCCATGGCGGCGGCGGCAACACCATATGCTGGTATCAGCAGGTGCCTTTCTTTGCAGGGAAGTACAAGGTCATCGTGATGGACCTGAGGGGGTTCAAGAACTCTCCCTGCGCACTCGAGCGCAATCATCCGCGCCATTACCCCGCGGACGTGCTGGCCATCCTGGATCAGGAAGGCATAGACAAGGTAAACCTCGTGTGCCAGTCGCTAGGCGCATGGGCCGGCCTGCCGCTGGCCGTGAAGCAGCCTGATCGCGTCCAGACGCTGTTCATCAGCGGCTCGCCGACGCCTGCCTATTCGCCCGAGACCTGGGAAATTCTGCGCAAGGCCGGCAAGACCTTCGATGACGGCCGCCATGACCTGCGTAGCAAGAGCATCGGCTGGAACCGCAAGAACGTCGAAGCCCGACCCGAGATGCTGCACCTGTATGGCTGCATCAAGGCGCTCAATCCCAAGGGATTCCTTGCCCAGACCATGCAGGCCGACGACGTCAAGATCCGCCCGGACGAATTCGCAGGCTATCGCGTGCCGACCCTGATGACGGGCGGCAGCCACGATGACTTCCTCACGCCCGAAAGCCACCATCTGGTCGCAAGGCTGCTGCCTGGCAGCCAGAAGTACACCTTCGAAGATTCCGGCCACTCTCCCTATTTCGAAACACCCGACGAGTTCAACCGCGTGGTGCTCGAGTTCCTGGACGCGCACAACTGATTCCCGCTTCTGCAAGGAGGAGACAAAATGGCTGCCATCAAGAAAACACTGGGAACAGGGCTGGCGTGCGCCATGACGCTGAGCAGCGTCGTGGCCATGGCGCAAGCTTCCTATCCGAACCGGCCCATCCGCTGGATAATTCCCTCGTCCGCGGGCGCTCCCATCGATGCCATAGGACGCAAGCTGGGCGAACTCATGTCCGCGCAGCTCGGCGCGCCCATCGTGATTGAAAACAAGCCCGGCGCGGCCGGAACCATCGGCGCTACCGAAGTGGCGCGCGCCAAGCCCGATGGCTACACCTTGATGCTGAGCGTGGGTGATGCGCTCATTTCTTCGACCGTCACCATGAAAGTGCCCTATGACCCGCAGCGCGATTTCACCCTGATCAGCAAGATTGCCGCCTCCGGCCCGGTGCTGGTCGCCAACAAGTCCATGCCGGCCGCAGATCTGGCCGGCGCGGTCCAGCAGGCACGGACTGCGCAGATTCCCCTGGCTTATGGTTCATACGGCCAAGGTTCGTATCCGCAGCTGATCATGGAGAGCCTGGCCAGGCAGTCTTCAATACAGCTCATTGACGTCCCGTACAAGGGATCGCCGCCGGCCATGACGGATCTGCTGGGCGGACAGCTGGCGTTCACCTTCACCTCCACCAGTATTGCAGCCCCCATGGTCACGGATGGCAAGGTCAAGGCCATCGCCGTCATCGGCGACAGGCGTTCGGCGCTGCTGCCGGAGGTCCAGACCTTCGCCGAAGCGGGATACGACGCCTTCATCTTCAAGAACAAGGCCTGGGTCGGCTTGAGCGGCCCGGCAGGCATGCCCGTGGATGTGGTGCGGAAGCTTGCCGCGGCGGCGCAGCAGACGGTGCGTGCGCCGGATTTTGGCAAATATCTGGAGAACATCGGCTTCGATGCCGTGGGCAATACGCCGGAGGAATTCTTGCGCGAGTACCGGGAGGAGTACTTGGTTGTGCCGGGGCTCATCAAGGAGCTTGGCGTGATGGCGCACTAAGTCGGGGGGCGGACTGCCTTCACCAGCGGGACTTGCTGATATCGATTCAATATCAAATCTCAAATTCTTAATATTAGACACCCCCATCAAGCACGCCTAAAGTCATCCGCTGGAGCATAAGGCCAGGACCGCCGCCTAGAGCGGCCGGCCTTCCACCCAAGGAGACTTCCATGCTGCACCGCAGACAAATGCTGACGGCCATGTTGGCCGTGGCCATGCTTGGCGCCGCCGGCCATCAGGCCGTCGCGCACGCCGAGACCTTTCCCTCCCGGCCGATCAAGTTCGTCGTGCCGTTCGGCCCGGGCAGCGGCACCGATACCTCGGCCCGCTATTTCGCCCGCCAACTGCAGGAGCTGACCGGGCAGCCGGTGGTGGTGGAGAACAAGCCGGGCGCCAATGGCTTTATCGCGGTGAAGAACGTGCTGTCGGCGCCGGCGGACGGGTACACGGTTTTCATCGGCAGCAATTCGACGCTGGCGGTCAATGCGGCGCTCTTCAAGGCGCTGCCCTATGACCCGGTCAAGGATTTCGCGCCGTTGACCATGATGATGCGTTCGCCCGCCATGCTGGCCGTCAGTCCCCAGGCGCCGTACAGCACCTTGAAGGACTTGATCGCGTATGCCCAGGCCAATCCGGGCAAGGTGAATTTCGGCGCGGGTTCGGCCGGCTACCAGTTGATGGGCGAATTGTTGAATGACAGCGCCGGCCTGAAGACGGTGCATGTGCCGTTCAAGGGCGCTGGCGACGCCATCATGGCTGTGGCCGGGGGCACGGTGGACTACACCTTCGCGGAGGTGACGGCGGTGCAGGAACTGGCCAAGGACGGCCGCGTGAAGGTGGTGGCGGTGGCGTCGGATCAGCGTGTCGGAACCTCGCCCGACGTGCCGACGGCGACCGAGGCCGGCCTGCCCGGATTCGAAGCCTACACCTGGGTCGGCGCGATGGTCAGCGCCAAGACGCCGGCCGAGAACACCGCGCGCCTGGCCGAGCTTTTCACGCGCATCTCCAAGATGCCCGAAACCCGCGCCTTCTATGAACGCCTGGGCGCCACGCCGATGACGGGCGGACCTGCGCAGATGCACGAGTTCCAGCAGAAGGAAATCGCGCTGTGGCAGCGCATCGTCAAGCAGGCGAATGTCCCCCAACAATGAAGGAAGAGGCGGCCATGACGGCACCAGCGCTGCAGAATGTGAAGGTTCTTGATCTATCGCGCGTGCTGGCCGGCCCCTGGGCCGCCCAGACGTTGGGCGACCTGGGCGCGGAAGTGATCAAGGTGGAGCGGCCGGGCACGGGCGACGATACCCGCGCATGGGGCCCCCCCTATGTGACGGATCCAGCGGGACAGCCCACGGGCGAGTCCGCCTATTACATGTGCGCCAACCGCAACAAGCAGTCGGTCAGCATTGATTTCACCAAGCCGGAAGGGCAGGAGCTGGTGCGGCGCCTGGCCCAGCAATGCGACGTGCTGATCGAGAACTTCAAGACCGGCGGCCTGGCGCAGTACGGCCTGGACTATGCCTCGCTGAGCGAGCTCAATCCCAGGCTGGTGTATTGCTCGGTCACCGGCTTTGGCCAGGATGGTCCGTATGCGCACCGGGCCGGCTACGACTTCCTGATCCAGGGCATGGGCGGCCTGATGAGCATCACCGGCCACCCCGACGGCGCGCCGGGCGGCGGGCCCATGAAGGTGGGCGTGGCGCTGACCGACATCCTGACGGGGCTGTACGCCAGCACCGCCATTCTGGCCGCGCTGCAAGCGCGCGAGCACACCGGACGCGGCCAGCATATCGATCTGGCCCTGCTCGACGTGGGCGTGGCCTGCCTGGGCAACCAGGCGATGAACTACCTGTATGGCCAGCAGGCGCCGCGCCGCATGGGCAACGCCCATCCCAATACGCTGCCGTACCAGGACTTTCCGACCGCGGACGGGCACATGATCCTGGCGGTAGGCAACGATGGCCAGTTCGCGCGCCTGTGTGCCGCCATCGAACGGCCGCAATGGGCCGAGGACCAGCGCTTTGCGGGCAATGCGGCGCGGATTGCGCATCGCGATGAACTGATCGAGGGCCTGCGCGCCATCACCGTGACCCGCAGCACGCGCGAATGGGTCGCCTTGCTGGAGCAACACGGCGTACCCTGCGGGCCCATCAACAGCGTCGCGGACGTGTTCGAGGATCCGCAGGTCCAGGCGCGCGGCCTGCGCATGAGCATGCAGCACCCGCAGGCAGGCGAAGTGCCGCTGGTCGCCAGCCCCATCCGCCTGTCGGATACGCCGGTGAGCTACCGCCACGCGCCGCCGCAGCTGGGCCAGCATACCGATGCCGTCCTGGCCCGCTTTCTGGGCCTGAGCGCGGATACTTTGCATACGCATCGAACCAATGGAGTCCTGGGATGAGCAGCCTGAATTCACTGGCGTTGCCGCTGACCTGCATTCCGCCCGAAGACGAGGCCCTGCGCCCCGCCGTCCGGGCTTTTCTGCAGGAAGCCGTGCGCGACATGCCGGCGCATATCCGGGCGCGATCCTGGGGCGGCTACGACGCCGCGTTCAGCCGGCGCGTGGGCGAGCGCGGCTGGATCGGCCTGACGCTGCCGCGCGAGTATGGCGGCGCGGGACGCAGCGCGTTCGCGCGCTATGTGCTGGTGGAGGAGTTCCTGAATGCGGGGGCGCCGGTCGGATCGCACTGGATCGCGGATCGGCAAAGCGCGCCGCTCATCCTCAAATACGGGACCGAAGCGCAGAAGCGCTTCCACGTTCCCCGCATTTGCCGCGGCGAGTCCTTCTTCTGCATAGGCATGAGCGAACCCAACTCGGGGTCGGACCTGGCCAGCGTGCGCACGCGCGCCGTGCCCAACGATCGCGGCTGGCTGCTCAACGGCCAGAAGATCTGGACTACCAATGCGCACCATTGTCAGTACATGATTGCCTTGGTGCGCACGTCGGGCGGTCCGGAAGACCGGCACAAGGGCCTGTCGCAGGTGATCGTCGACCTGTCCCTGCCCGGCGTGACGGTGCGGCCGATCGAGGATCTGTCGGGTGACAGCCATTTCTGCGAAGTGTTCTTCGACGATGTGCAGCTGGACGCGGACACCTTGATCGGCGATGAAGGGCAGGGCTGGGAACAGGTCACGGCCGAACTGGCGTTCGAGCGCAGCGGTCCGGAACGGCTGTACTCCAGCATCGTGCTGTTCGATCAATGGCTGGACTATGCGCGCTTGCCGGCCAATCGCACGCCCTCGGCGCAGCGGCTGGCGGGCAAGGTGCTGGGCCAGCTGACGCCGCTGCGGGCCATGTCGGTATCGGTGCAGGAGAAGCTGACGCGCGGCGCCAGCCCCATCGTGGAGGCGGCGCTGGTCAAGGAACTGGGCACCACGCTGGAGCAGATGATCCCGGCCTGGATTGCGGAAGACCTGTACTCGCGCGAGGCCGAGGACATCCCGGTGGAATTGCTGATGACCTTGAAGTACGTGACCGAGGCGTCGCCCTCGTTTTCCCTGCGGGGCGGCACCCGCGAGATCCTGCGCGGCATGATTGCGCGCGGCCTGGGCTTGCGTTGAAGGAGCATGACATGAGCGATAACGATCTGTACGCCGATGCCGCGCGCCAGGTGCTGGCGGACCATTGCACGCCGCAGGCGGTGCGCGATATCGAAGCGGGCGGCGACTCCGCCCGCAGGATCTGGCAACAGCTGGAGGCGGCGGGCCTGGCCGATGCGCTGGTCGGCGAAGACGACGGCGGCTCAGGGCTGAGCCTGGAGCAGGTGTTTGGCGTGCTGGAGCAATGCGGCGCCCACGCGCTGCCCTTGCTGCTGGGAGAGACCATGATTGCGCGCGCGCTGTTGCCGGCAACGCAGCGGCCGGCAGGCAGCATTGCCCTGGCGCGCGGCGAGCAACTGGCCGATGGCGCCTGGCATTGCGCGCTGGTGCGCGGCGGCGCGGTGGCTGACAGCGTGCTGGTGCAGGCCGGCGGCGCCTGGCGCGTGCTGGACGCGGCGCAGGCGCGCCACGCGTCGCACGCGCTGGTGCTGGACGCTGCCATGAGCTGGGATCCGGCAGCGGTCGCGGCCGCGCCGCTCGCCGAGATCGACGCGGCGCTGGACATTCGAACCTTGCAGGCTTGCGTGGTCGCGCCGCAGATGGCGGGCGCGCTGGGCAGTGTGTTGGAACGCACCCTGCAATACGCCAATGAGCGTCAGCAATTCGGTCGGCCCATCGGCAAGTTCCAGGCCATCCAGCATCAGTTGGCCGTCATGAGCGAACATGTCTGCGCCGCCCGCATGGCGGCGCAGCTGGGCTGCCATGCCGAAGGCGTGGCGCCGGACCGGCTGCGGGTCGCGGTTGCCAAGGCGCGTTGCAGCGAGGCGGCGCTGGTGGTGGCCGAGCTTGCGCACGCGGTGCATGGCGCCATCGGCTTTACGGAAGAGTACGATTTGCAGCTCTACACGCGCCGCCTGCATGGCTGGCGCCAGACCGCGGGCAGCGAGGCCTACTGGCAGGACGTGGCCGGCGCAGCGCTGTTCGCGCACGCGGGGCCGACCCTGGATCTGGTGCGCACGATTACCGACGTCCCGGCGTAAGCCTGGCTTTCAGGAGAAACTTGCATGGCATTTCTGCAGATAGAACGCGAGGACGGCATCGTCGTCGCCACCATGAACCAGCCGGAGACGCGCAATGCGCTGACCGGCAATACCGCCATCGAAGAGATCGTGCAGCTATGCGCGGACATCCGCCAGGACGCAGGCGTGAAGGTGTTGATCCTGACCGCCGCCGGGCCGATCTTCAGCTCGGGCGGTAACGTCAAGGATATGCGTCGCTTTTTCGACGACGCGCTGACTCCCGAGCGCATCTGCGAGGAGTACCGGCAGGGCATCCAGCGCATTCCGCTCGCGCTGCATGGCCTGGACGTGCCCGTCATCTGCGCCGTCAACGGCCCGGCCATTGGCGCCGGCCTGGACATCGCCTGCATGTGCGACATCCGCATCGCCGCCGATACGGCCACGTTCGCCGAAAGCTTCGTGCGCGTGGGCATCGTGCCGGGCGATGGCGGCGCCTGGCTGCTGCCGCGCGCGGTGGGCATGGCCCGCGCCAGCGAAATGGCCTACACCGGCGAGGCCATCAGCGCACAGGATGCGCTGGCTTGGGGCCTGGTCAGCCGGGTGGTTCCGGCGGCGGAACTGCTGCCTGCCGCCAAGACGCTGGCCGCGAAGATCGCCGCCAATCCGGGCGGCGTCATGCGCATGACCAAGCGTCTGCTGCGCGAAGGCCAGCACAGCAGCCTGGCGTCCTTGCTGGAGTTGTCGGCCAGCTATCAGGCGCTGGCTCACAAGACCGCGGAGCATCGCGAGGCCGTTACCGCCTTCATCGAAAAGCGCACGCCGCGCTTTTGAAAAGCGTCAGCGCCGATGCGATGGCGCATCGGCGCTGACGGACGCTGTCAATGCGCGGCCATCATGTGCAGGCCACTGCCCAGGTGGGCGGCGCCGTCTATCTGCAGCAGTTGACCCGTCATCAGGTGGCCGGCCGGCGTGGCCAGGAAGGCGACCAGTTCCGCGACTTCTTCGACCGAGGTTCCACGGCCCATCGGCGTGGCCGCGATCAGGCGGTCCAACATGGTCTGCGCGGCTTCGCTGGCCAGCCCTTCGGTGATTACCGCGCCGGGGCCGATGCAGTTGAGTGCGACACCGTCCGCGGCCCATTCAAGGGCCAGCGTTCGCGTCAGACCCAGCACGCCGGCGCGCGCGGCAATGGAATGGGCGATGCCCATGGAGCCGCGGTCCACGCCCGACAGCGAGATGTTCACCACCGCGCCCTGGCGAGCCTTGAGGAATGGATAGGCGGCCTTGGTCACGACGAAGACAGCGTTCAGATTGGTGTCTATTACCGCATCCCAGCCCTTGCGGCTGATCTGCGCGGCGGGCGCGAAGAATTGGCCGCCGGCGTTGTTCACCAGCAGGTCGATGCCCTGGCGTTCACCCACTTCGGCGATCAGCGCCTCGATGGCGGCGGTCTCGCGGATGTTGGCGCAGGCATAGCTGAAGTCTCCGGTCAGCTTTTCGGCCATGCTGGCGGTTTCGGCCAAGGGCTCTTCACGGCGCCCCACGCCGAACACGTCCATGCCCAGCGCCAGCAGGCGCAACGCGATGCCGCGGCCGATGCCGGATCCGGCGCCGGTTACCAGCGCGCTGCGGCCGACCAGGACTCCAGGCCGCATGACCTGGGTGGATTCCGCGCAAGTTTCAGCATTCATGAGATTCACCTGGAAGTAGGAATTCAAGAGACCTGCCGCCGTTCGCCGCCGATGTCCGGCGTGGGGCTGCGGGGGATGCGTTGACCGTCGAACAGGGCGGGAAAGGCCGGCACGTGCTCGCCGCTGGCGAGGGCCTGCGATACCGCTCCCGGCCGCAGGCCGCGGATGAGCGCCAGCGCTTCGGCAGGCGGCCGGACGTTTCCGGCCGGAATCTGCATTTCCCGCATCTGCCTGAGCACGGCGTCGCGGGTCTGCGGCAAGGTCCAGGCTTCCACCTGGGCGTCGAAGTGCGCCGCGCGGCGTATGCGTTCCTTGATGGGAGCGTCATCGGCGCCTATCAGCGGGCGCAGGCGCGCCCAATAGCTGTCCAGTCCGCCCAGGATGTAGACATGGCCGTCGGCGCAGCGGTAGATGCTGGAAGGCGCCGAGGCACGGTCGCGGTTGCCCATGGGCGGGTCCAGCGTTTCGCCTTCGCTCAGCGCCAACGCGGCCGGTCCCAGCAGCATTGCGGACGCCACTTCCATCATGGAAAGGTCGATCAGCCGCCCGCGGCCTTCGAGCATCGCCATCGCGCAGGCCAAGCCCGCGTACATGCCGCTGAACATGTCCACGGGCCAGCTCGTGGACAGGCGCGGCGAACCGTCCTCGTCGCCGTTCAGCAGCGCGAAACCCGACTCGCATTGCGCGATGGTGTCCATGCAGATGCGTTCATCCTGCTGGCCATAGCCGGAGATGAGCACCACGGTCAGGCCGCGATGGCGTTCGCATAGCGCCGGACCCTGCAGGTCGAGGCGGGCCAGCGATCCCGGCGCCAGATTGCAGATGAAGGCGTCGGCCCGCGCCAGCAGCGTCTCCAGCGCTGCGCGTCCATCTGGCGCGGCCAGGTCCAGCACCTGGCTGCGCTTGCCGGTATTGAAGCTGCGGGCATAGAAGCTGCCGAAGCCGTTGCCCGGCAAGGTGCGCACGCCATCGCCGCGCGGCGGCTCGATCTTGAGCACGTCGGCGCCGAAATCGGCCAGGTACTGCGCCGCGGTGGGGCCGGCGATGAATTGCGACAGTTCGATGACGCGCTTGCCGGCCAGGGGGCGGGGAGTATCGGCCTCAGGCATGGATGACCCGCTTGGCTTTGTGGACAGTGCGGGGCAGGGTGCCGTTTTCAACTACTTCCACGTGAAAGCGCACCTGCAGGCGGTCGCGCAACAACTGCGACAGCTGTTCGCCCAGATCGGCGCTGGCGCCGGGTTCGCGTTCGACGCGCAACTTTACGCCGGTCAGAAAGCCCGTCTTCGGATCTTTCACGCTGTCGTCGATGATGATGACGTATTCATTGCTGACGCCAGCAAAGCCGCGGACTACGTCCTCGATGGCGGAAGGGAACAGGTTCACGCCGCGCACGATCAGCATGTCGTCGGCGCGGCCTAGCACGCCGCCGGGCAGGCGGGCATGAGTGCGGCCGTCGGGTCCCGGACGGGTGTCGCGCACCACGATGTCGCCGGTCCACCAGCGCACCAGCGGGCAGGCCTGCTTGTCCAGGTGGGTGAGCACCAGCACGCCGCGCTCGCCGTCGGGTACTGGTTCATGCGTGTCGGGGTGCAGGACTTCGACGTAGATGAAATCCTCGGCCAGGGTCGGGCCGAGCTGAGCGGCGGTGTCCCAGCCTATGGGCTGGCATTCCAGCGCGCCGTAGCAGTCGAACATCTTGGCGCCCCACAGGCGTTCGATGCGCTCGCGCGTGCCGGCCACGCTGGCGCCGGGCTCGCCGCCGACGCAGACCATGCGCACGCGCGATTCGCGCAGGTCCCGTCCCATGGCTTGGGCGGTCTCGGCCATGTGGGCCATGAAGGACGGAGTGCCGATGACGCAATCCGTGCCGTACTGGAAAATGGTTTCCACCTGGCGCTGGGTGTCGCCGGAAGAGCCCGGAATCACCAGCGCGCCGACCCGCTGCGCGGCCAGGGTGGCGCCCAAGCCGCCGACGAACCAGGCGTAATTGAACATGCATTGGAATACATCGCCGCGGCGCAGGCCCTGGCCGTAGAGATAGCGGGCGTACAGCTCGGCCCAGCGATCCACATCGTGCTGGGTCCAGAGCACGGGGGCGGGTTGCGCCGTGGTACCGGAGGAAAAGTGCACCCGCACCGCCTCGCCGGGCTGGACCGCGGCCAACGTGCCGAAGGGCGGGGCGGCGCGCAGGCCTTCGAGATAGTCGCGCTTGTGGGTGAAGGGCAGGCGCCTCAGGTCTGCCAGGCTCTTGAGGTCTTCCGGCGCGAAAGCCGCGTCCGCGAAGACCTTGCGGTAATGCACGCTGGTATCCGCGACGCGCCGCAACTGCCGGCGCAAGGCCTCGAGCTGGAAGGCTTCGATGCGGTCGCGCGACCAGGTTTCGACCTCATCCCAGATGGTACTGGAATAGGGGAGTTGCTCTTGCTGCTTCATTGTTGGAGTCCTTGAGTAGCCCACGCAGCGCGTAGGCTGCGAGGGTGTGCGCGATATCGTCAATCGCCGCATCGCTCTGCAGACGCCGCTGGCTGTACCACACCGTGGCCCAGTTCAGCGCGCCAAAGAAGGGTTTGCTCAACATCCTGGCAGGAAGATCCACGAAGGCACGCTCGCGGATGCCGTCATCGATCACCTCGACGAACATCTGCTCGTAGTCATCGCGCATCTTCACCACGGACCGCAGCCGCTTGGCGGCCGCGGACGCTTCGAGCAGGTGACGCTCCAGCCCCTGCACCGCCACTTTCTGCATCGGCAGTTCCTTGAGCAGGATCTGGGTGTGGCGCAGCGCCATGGCCGACAGGCGTTCGACCGCGTTGCCGCTGCCGCGGGCGATGGGATCGATCTCGTCGGTCAACCGGGTCATTGCCGCCACCTGCACGTCGAAGAACAGGTCCGCCTTGCTCCGGTAGTGGTGATAGATGCGGCCCTTGGTGGCGCCCAGGCGTTGGGCGACCGCGTCGATGGAGGTGGCGGCATAGCCGTACTCCATGAAGAGTTCCGCGGCCGCCTGCAGGATTTCCTCGCGCGACTCGCCGCCGCCCACTTCTGCCGGGTTTTGTTGTGCACTCACCATTGCTACCTCTTGTCGGATTCGGGTCAAATAACCAGCTCTTCCGCCTCCTTGCGAACCGCGCGCGACAACACCAGCCGCTGGATTTCGGAAGAGCCTTCGTAGATCTCGAGTATGCGCTGGTCGCGGTACAGCCGCTCGGCCACCGTAGGCTTGCAGTAGCCAAGCCCGCCCCAGATCTGAACGGTATTGTCCACTACCCGGTGCGAAACCTCCGAGGCGAACAGCTTGGTCATGGCGCCCAGATTGGAGACATCTTCCTGGCGGTCATAGGCTTGGGCGGCCTGGTACAGCATCATGCGGGCAGCCGAGATTTCGGTGGCCATGTCGGCCAGGCGAAAGCCGATGGCCTGGTTGTCGCCGATGGGTTGGCCGAACGTCCGGCGCGACACGGCGCGGGCCGCGGCCTCGCGGTAGCTTGCCAGCGCCACGCCCAGCGACTGGGCGGCGACCATGATGCGGCCGACGTTCAGCGTCTGCAGCGCCAGACGCAGCGCCCGGTTGAGGTCGCCGACCCGGGCGCTGTCAGGGACGACCAGATCGAGTTTCAGGTTCGAGGTCTGGGTGCCGCGGATGCCCATCTTGTCGGAGAGTTCATCGATGACCGCGCCCGGCTGCTCTTTGTCTACCATGAAGGCGCTGATGCCGCGCCCGCCGGCCGTGGGATCGGTCTTGGCAAAAACCACGTAGTAGCGCGAGGCGCCGCCATTGCCGATCCAGTATTTTTCCCCGCGCAGACGCCAGCCGTCGCCTTCGCGCACGGCCGTGGCTTCGATGGCCGCGGCGTCCGAGCCGGCAATGCGCTCGGATAGCGCAAAGCTGGTGGCCCGACCCTCGGCCATCTCGCGCAGATAAAAGGACTTCTGTTCGTCGGTGCCGGCCAGCAGCAGGGGGAAGGCGCCCAGTTGATAGGCGCACATGATGGCGGCGGTCGAGGCGCAATGCGTGCCCAGCGCCTCGACTGCCGCCACGGTGGCGACCAGGTTGGCGCCCTGGCCGCCCCATTGGGTGGGCAGGAACAGGCCGGTGAACTTGTGTTCGACCAAGGCGGAAATGGTTTCCCAGGGGTAGCGTTGTTCGCGGTCCAGCTCGGGGGCGAGCGGCGCGAAGCGTTCGGCGCCCAGCTGATGGGCCAGGGCTTGCCAGCGGGTGGCGGTATCGTCCAGCGTCGGATTCCAGATCACGGTCACTTCGAGTTCTCCAGTGTGGTCGCCATGGCCTTGGGACGCTTGCGACGTGTCGCCAGCAGGCCCATCAGCCCTTGCGGAAAGAAAGCCAGAACAAGGATCAGCAGGCTGCCGAGCACGATCTTGTCGATGTAGCCGCCGAATGAGAAGAATTTTTCCTGGATCAGGACCAGCGCCGTGGCCAGCAGAGGCCCCAGCAGTTGGCGGCGGCCGATCAGCACGACGGCAGTCAACATCAGGATGAGGAAGTAGGTTTCCAGAATGTCGGCGCTGACATAGGCGCGTTGATAGGCATAGAGCCAGCCCGCGCAGGCCGTGATGGGCGCCGAGAACAGGAAGACCTGCAGGCGCACCCTGAGCGGATCGATGCCGTTCATGGTGGCCAGGCGCGGGTTCAGGTGCACCATCAGCGCCGCCTGGCCCAGGCGCGAGTGACGGAAGCGGTCCACCAGGTACAGAGTGATCGCCAGGAGCGCGAATGCGTAGGGCCAGAGCGTCTGGTCATTGCCGGCGCTGAGCGACCATCCGCCGATGGACAGGTCCAGCGTCGGCAGGCCGCGGATGCCGTCCGACCCTCCCAGGAATGCCCAGTTTGCGGCCAAGGTCACGGCGACCACGGCCATCGCGTAGGTCACCAGCGAGAAGACGAATTCGCGCAATCTCAGCGTGATCAGGCCGATCACGGCCGCCAGGGCCAGTGCGACGGCGATGGACGCGGCCAGCGTCAACCAGGCGCCGGCGCCGGCGCGAGTGGCCAGCAATGCCGTCACGTATGCGCCGGCGGCAAAGAACACGGTATGGCCCAGGCTGACCTCGCCCAGGTCGGAGACGATCACGTCCAGGCCGTAGGCCATGACGGCCATGATGGCGATCAGCACGGCGGCGCTGTAGAGGGCCTGGCTGCCGCCCAGCCAGGCGGGCAGGAAGAACACCACGACGGCGCCCGGCAGCAGCGCGAGGCGGGAGGCGGAAAGCGGGGCCATCAATGGACTCCTTTCATGGCGCCTGCGCTCAGGCCGCCGGGGCGCAGAACCAGGACGCCAATCAGCACGGCGAAGGCCGCGGCGGTTGCGTAGGCGGGCGATACCAGGGCGCTGAACAGCGCGGTGAATACGCCGAGCGCGACGCCGGCGACATAACTGCCGGTGACGCTGCCGATGCCGCCCAGCACGACCACCACGAACGTGATGATGACCTCTTCGAAACCCATGGAGGTCAGGATGGGAGTGCGCGGCGCGACCAGTCCGGCCGCCAGGGCGACGGCCGCGCCCTCGAAGGCGAACACGCCGTAATAGACCTGCCGCACGTTGATGCCCGCCAACTGGGCCAGCTTGGGATCCTCGGCCACCATGCGCACCAGCCGGCCGGCGCGGCTGCCATCGAGCACGCGCTTGAGCAGCAGGAACAGCAGGATGGCGGCGGCCACGATGGCGGCGTCCTGCCAGGTCAGCCACAGGTCGCCGATCTCGATGTCGCGCTGCGACCAGGCGGTATCCAGGATCTGCCCGGTGGAGCCGAAGGCCAGCGAGGCCGCGCCGTGCATGACGTAGCCGAAGCCTAGCGTCATGATCATGATCGACACCAGGTTCTGTTCGAAGGTGGCGCGCAGCATGATGCGCTGCATGACGATTCCGATCAGCGCGCCGGCCGCCATGGCCAGCGGCAGGGCCAGCAGATAGGGCAGGCCGGCGGTGGTGGTCGCCCACCACGTGACGAAGGCGCCCAGCATATACATCTGGCCATGGCCGAAGTTGACCAGCCGGGCCACGCCCAGCAATAAGGTCCAGCCGATGGCGATGAGCGCGTAGGCGTGGCCCAGCACCAGGCCGTTGATCAACTGTTGCAGCAGGCTCATGTCGTATGTGCTCCCAGGTAGGCTTGCGCGATGCGCGGGTCCGCGCCCACCTCGGCGGCGGGCCCCTGCAGCACCAGCCTGCCGCGCTCGAGCAGCAGCAGGCGGTCGACCACCTGCAAGGCGGCGCGCACGTTCTGTTCGACCAGCAGGATGGCCAGGCCGGCGCTGGCGAGCGAACGCAGGCTTTGCAGCACCTGCGCCACCAGCATGGGCGCGAGCCCGATGGAAGGTTCGTCCAGCAACAGGGCGCGCGGACCCATCATTAGCGAACGGCCGATGCCCAACATTTGCCGCTCGCCGCCGGAAAGTTGGCCGCCCAGGTGGTGGCGGCGCTCGCGCAGGCGCGGGAACAGATCGTAGATATCGTCGCGCCGGTAGTAGCGCCGCGACGATTCGTGGGCGGGCGTAATCGCGGGAGCGAGATTTTCTTCTACCGTCATGCGCGAAAACACCAGACGCGACTCGGGCACCAGCAGCAGGCCGGCGCGTACGCGCTCATGTGTAGGCAAGCCGCCGATGGGGCGTCCCGACAGCATGACTTCGCCGCTGACCACGGGCTGGCCGCGCGACCAGCCTAGCAACGCATTGACCAGGGTCGACTTGCCCGCACCGTTGGCACCTATCACCCCGACGATTTCGCCCGCCCGGAGGTCTAGCTGGTCGAGCTGGAGCACGCGATTTCCGGCGTATGCGATGTCGAGTCGGCTTGCGCTGAGTACAGGTGGCGTGGACATCAGGAATCGCCTCCGAGGTAGGCCTGCAGCACGCGCGGGTCGCGTTGGATCTCCGCTGGCGTCCCGCAGGCCAGTGTCTTGCCGAGGTTGAGGACACAGATGCGGTCGGCGACGGACATGATGAGGTCCATGTGGTGTTCGATCACCACCACCGCCACGCCTTCAGCCTTGAGCGAACGCAACAGCGCGGTCAAGCCCGTCATGTCGGCGCCGCCCAGTCCAGCGGCAGGCTCGTCGAGCAGCAGCACATCGGCGCCCGAGCCGTAGGCGAGCGCGATCGACAGCATGCGCTGCATCCCGTACGAGATTTCATGGGGCTTCAGGGCGTGACATTCCGCTGGCAGGCCGAAGCGCTCCAGCCGTTCGCCGGCCTGGCGGCATAGGATCTGCGCCTGCCTGCCGGCCGTCTGCGGGCGCAGGACGCAGGTGCCAAGGCCTGCCGTTCCGCCCAACGCCGCCACCATGTTGTCGCGCACGCTCAATTGGTCGAAAAAGGCGTTCTGCTGGAACGCGCGCTTGATGCCCAGTCGTGCCAGCCCGTGGGCCGGAACGGCGCTGATGTTGCGCCCGCGCAGATGCACGCTGCCGCTGCGGGGGACCAGTGCCGACACGGCGTCGTAGCATGAACTCTTGCCGGCGCCATTGGGCCCGATGATGCCCAGCAGCTCGCCGGAGCTGACTTCCCAGCTGACGTCTTCCAGGGCCACCAGCGCGCCGTAGCGCACGGCCAGGCTTTCCACGCGCAAAGCGGCAGTCATGGCTGGACCACGATCTTGCGGTCTTTGACTGTGAACAGGTAGTAGTGCGATTGCAATTGGCCGTTGGGCTCGAACGTGATGTCGCCCATGAGCGTGCCCTTGAAACTGCCGCCGCGTATGCGCTTGGCCACGGGCTCGCGATCGAGCGTCTTGAGTTCGTTGACCGCCTGGGCCCATACCTGCAACGAAGTTGCGCCCAGCGCCATGAACTTGTCGGGCGTGTACTTGAACATCTCCTGCGTCTTGGCGACGAAGCGCTTATTGGCGCTGTTCGAAGCGAAGGGCTCGACATCGGGGAAGTAGATATCCGCGCCTATCAAGCCGTCCGAGGCGTCGCCGGCTACGTTGATGACGCTGGGCGCGACGGTGCCGACCGCGCTGACGAGTTGGCCCGGAAGGCGTGATTGGCGGGCTTGCCGGATGATGGCGGGCATTCCCAGACCCTCGTTGGCATTGATGGCGACGGTGACGTCCGGCTTGGCGGCGCGCACGTTGGTCATGGCGACCCGGAAGTCGGCCTGGGTGAAGGGGAACTTCTCCTCGGCAACCTTCTCGTAGGGGTGTCCGAGAGCCTTCAGCGATTTCTCGATGGATTCCTGGGCGCCGTTGCCGTAGGCGTCGTTCTCGGTAAGAAACGCGACGCGCTTGGCGCCGGCCGTCGTGGCGATGTACTTGGCGATGACCGCGCCGTCCTGTGCGTTGGAACTGTTCAACCGGATCGCCAGAGGGTTGCCTTCGCCAGAAAGAATGGGATCTGCCTTCGAGATGGCCGTGATGTCCAGCACGCCGGCGCGGGCGATCACGGGTTGCATCGCGAGCGTCACCGGGCTGTTCCAGCCTTCGATGATGACCGACACGCCGGCGCTGATGAGTTCGGTGGCGCGTGACACGCCGACCGCCGGCGTGGACTCGTCGTCGCGCGACACGATCTCGATGGGACGGCCGAGCACGCCGCCGTCTTCGTTGATCACCGCCGCCATGGCTTGAATCGCTTGGGTGACGTGCTGGCCTTGCGGACCCGCGCCGCCAGACAACGGAAAGATGACGCCTACCTTGATGGGCGCGGGGGCCGCGCCAGCGGGCCCGCACAAGGCTATCGAGGCCGCCAGCGCCAGGGGCGGCGCCATGCGCAACAACTGTTGTATCCGCTTCATGCCTGTCTCCTGATTTTTGTGGCGCCGGTCTGCGCCGGCGCTGCGACGGCCTGGGCCGCCGTGCTGCATAAATGGGGACTGCGTGGTGCAACGGTTGACGGGGGCCGCGGACCGAGGACTCCCCCGGTAGCCGAATTCGGCTGTCGAGCCAAACATACCATTCGGTATTTTGATTGGTCAATGAGCTATGGAAAATTCAGTTATAGGCATTTTCCCTAGGTAAAAACCCAAATTTATGGTTTTTATTGAGTAGATACTAATCGGTATGTATTATGAAATTTCTCTTTTCCAAGCATTGAGGCCATGGCATGAAGACAGAAGGCTGCAGCGCGCTGGTGACAGGCGGCGCTTCCGGGCTGGGCTTGGCGACGGCGCGACGCCTGGCCGCCCAGGGAATGAAGGTGGTGATCGCGGATCTGCCGGGTTCCGCCGGCGAGGCCGCCGCCCGCGATATCGGGGCGTGGTTCGCGCCCGCCGACGTTACCCGCGAGGCCGACGTGCAGGCCGCCTGCGAGCTGGCGGCGACGCTCGGCCCCGTGCGAGTGCTGGTGCATTGCGCCGGTCGCGGCGGGCCGGTGCGTCTCATCGACAAGGAAGGGAATCCGGGGTCGCTGGAAACCTATACGGAAATCGTTCGCATCAATCTGATCGGAACTTTCAACACCCTGCGCGTGGCGGCGGCCCATATGGCGCGCAACCCGGTGGACGACGAGGGCGAACGGGGCGTCTGCATCCTGACGGCTTCGGTGGCGGCGTATGAAGGCCAGATCGGCCAGATCGGCTACGCCTCTTCCAAGGCCGGCGTGGTTGGCATGACCATCGTTGCCGCGCGCGACCTGGCCAGCAAGGCCATTCGCGTTTGCACCATCGCGCCGGGCATTTTCGACACGCCCATGCTGGCGCGCGTTTCAGACGATGCCCGCAAGACGCTGTCCGCTTCGGTGCCGCATCCTGCGCGCCTGGGCACGCCCGAGGAATACGCTCTGCTGGCCGAACACATCATTGCCAACCCCATGCTCAATGGCGAAACCATCCGCCTGGACGGCGCCCTGCGCATGGCCCCGCGCTGACACGAAGAGGAGATGACGATGACCGAGACGAAGACGGAAAACGATGAGGTATTGCTGGAAAGCAGCGAAGGAATCCTGACTGTCACCATTAACCGGCCGCAGGCGCGCAATGCCGTGACCCTCGCCGTGGCGCGCGCCATCGCCGCGGCCGTGGACGAACTCGACAGCCGCGACGATCTGCGCATCGGCATCCTGACGGGCGCCGGCGGCTCGTTCTGCGCAGGGATGGACCTGAAAGGCTTCTTGCGCGGCGAACGGCCCAGCATAGAAGGGCGTGGATTTGGCGGCCTGACCCTGCGGCCACCGAAAAAGCCGCTCATTGCGGCGGTTGAAGGGTACGCCCTGGCGGGGGGCTTCGAACTGGTGCTGGCCTGCGATATGGTGGTGGCGGCCGAGAATGCGCAGTTTGGCGTGCCGGAGGTCAAGCGCGGCCTCGCGGCCACCGCCGGCGGCCTGGTGCGTCTGCCGCGCCAGTTGCCCTACCGGGTGGCCATGGAACTGGCCTTGACCGGGGACATGTTTCCCGCGACGCGTGCTTTGAGCCACGGTTTGATCAACCAGTTGAGCGCACCCGGCGAAGCCCTCCAACGCGCGCGCGATCTGGCGCGTCGCATCGTCGCCAACGGGCCGCTGGCCGTGGCCGCCAGCAAGCGCGTCATCGTGGAGTCACAAGGCTGGCCGGCGGACGAAGTCTGGAGCCGTCAGACTGAACTGACCGAGCATGTCTTTACATCGGCCGATGCGCGCGAAGGGTCTGCCGCCTTTGCCGAGAAGCGCGCGCCCGTCTGGCAGGGGAGGTGAGGCATGACTGGCGATGCGCGTCTTGACGGGACCGGTCCCGACGTCCGCCATCAGGCGGGTTTGCAGGAGGTTCGCATGCCCATCAGCCCTGCAAGACTGCTGGCCGCGCGCATCCCCGAGCGCATCCAGGAATACGACTGGCGCGATTGTGCGCTCTACGCCCTGGCGCTCGGGGCCGGCATGCATCCCGCCGATGAGGCGGAACTGGCCTACGTCGACGAAACCCGGCTGCGGGTTCAGCCGACGCTGGTCAACGTGTTGGCCGATCCCGGTTTTTGGCTGCGCGATCTGCCTTTGGGGGTGGATTGGCGGCGCACGGTGCATGGAGAGCAGTCCATACGCCTGCACCGGCCGCTAGCCCAACAGGGGCGGGTAAGAGGCGTCACTCGCATTGTTGACCTGGCGGACAAGGGGGCCGGCAAGGGCGCCTTGCTGTATGTCGAGCGCGATCTGTTCGATGCCGCGGATGGCGCCTTGCTGGCGACGCTGCAACAGACGGTGTTCTGCCGCAGCGATGGCGGCTTTGGCGGCCGGGCGTCGACGCGTCCGGCGCCGCCAGCGATGCCGGATCGCGAGCCGGAGGCCAGTGTCGACTGCCCCACCTCGCCGCAGGCCGCCCTCATCTACCGCTTGTCGGCAGACCTGAATCCCCTGCATATCGATCCAGCGGCCGCGCGGCAAGCGGGCTTCGAGCGGCCAATCCTGCATGGCATGGCGAGCTTTGGCGTGGCGGGAATGGGCCTGGTGCGCCTGTGCTGTCCGCAAGCGCCGGAACGGGTGCGCGCCATGAGCGGGCGCTTTCGCGCGCCGGTCTATCCCGGTGAAATGCTGCGGGTGGATGTATGGCGGGAGCAGGCGGGACTGGCGCGCTTTCGCGCTGTGGCGGTGGAACGCGGCGAGATCGCCATCGACAACGGCACATTCGAGTTCGGAGAGCCACAATGACAACAAGAAAAGTGCTGGTGGTGGGCGCCCTGGGCGTGGTGGGGCGTGCGGTCATGGAACATCTGCATGGCCGGCCGGAAGTGCTGTGCGCCGGCTTGTCGCGACGCCGTGCCGACTTTGCCGCGGATGCGCTCTGGATCGCGGCAGACCTGCGCGACGCGGAAGCGACGCGGCAGGCTTTGGCCGAACATCGGGATGTGACGCATCTGGTCTATGCCGCCCTGAACGAGCAGCCGGATTTGCTCAAGGGGTGGCGGGCCCCGGAGAATGTCGCCATCAATACGCGGATGCTGGCCAATACGCTGGCGGCGTTGGATGACGCGCCACTGGCGCATGTGACCCTGATGCAGGGAACCAAGGCCTATGGCGTGCATACCGGGCGGGCAATGCGTATACCGGCGCGCGAGCAGGATGCCGTGCGCGACCATGCCAATTTCTACTTCGACCAACAGGACCTGCTGGAAATGCAGGCGCGGCGGCAAGGGTTCGGATGGACGATATTCCGTCCGCAGATTGTGCTCGGCGTTGCCTTGGGCAGCGCCATGAACCCGGTGGCGACGCTGGGCGCTTATGCCACGCTGTTGCGAGAGTCGGGCCAGGCACTGGCCTATCCGGGGCATCCGGAGCTGTTGACGGAATGTACGGATGCGCGCCTGATCGCCCGCGCGGTCGAATGGGCCTGGGATGCGCCGCAGGCCCGGGGTGAGGTCTTCAACATCGCCAATGGCGATGTGATGGCGTGGCGTCATCTGTTTGAGCGTCTGGCGGAGTTTTTCGGGATGCCTGCAGGGGAATCGGTGCGGACCCGCATGCGGCAGGCCATGCCGGCCGAGGCGCAGGTATGGCGCGATATGGCGCAGCGCGAGGGGTTGCGGGTGAGCGAGCTGTCGGACCTGATCGGGCTGTCATGGCAGTATGCCGATGCCACCTGGTCGGCCCAGCACCCCTTGCCATTCCCGCCGCTGGTATCCACCATCAAGTTGCGCCAGGCGGGTTTTGGCGACTGCATCGACAGCGAAGTGTCGGTGTTGGAACATCTGCGCAAGATGCAGGCGCTCGGCTACCTGCCGCGTTGAGCCGAACGCCTGCGATCGCGCCTATTGAACCGGCGGGATCTTCAGCTTCTCGATCAGCGCGCCCCAGCGCTGGCTCTCACGCAGGGTGATCTCTCGAAGCTGCGCGGGGCTGCTGCTGCGCGGCTCATTGCCGATCTGCTGCATGGCGCGCACGAACTGCGGCGACGCCGTGATCTTGCGCAACGCGCCATTGAGCCGATCTATCACTGGCGCCGGCGTCCCTGCCGGGGCGAACACCGCGTACCAAGTCTCGCCGACCACGTCCGGATAGCCCAGTTCGGCGAACGTGGGCACGTCCGGCAACAGCGGTTGGCGTTGAGGGCTCAAGACCGCAAGCGCGCGGTACTGCCCGGCGCGCACGTTGGGAACGGCGCTGGTCAGCGCTTCCACGTTGGAATCGACTACGCCGCCTATCATGTCCACGGTGGCCGGCGCCGCGCCCTTGTAGTGCACTTGGGTCAGGTCCACGCCCATGCCGGTGGCAGCCAATTCGCCTAGCAGGTGCACCATGCTGCCCAGGCCGTTGGTGGCGTTGTTGATCTTGCCAGGATGGGCCTTGGCGTAGGCGGCGTAGTCGGCCACCGTCTTGGCGGGAAAGTCCTTCTTCACCACGAAGGCGAAGGGCACGGTGGCGACGGCCGAAACCGGCGCGAAATCGTCCAGCGTGTACGACATCCGGGTCATCAGATGCGGCGTGACGGTGAATGTGCTGCCGGATGAGAGCAGCAAGGTGTACCCATCCTTGGGCGCGCGCGCGACGTAGGTGGCACCGATCGTGCTGGACGCGCCGGCCTTGTTGTTGACGACGAAGGTACCTCCCAGCTCCTCCCCAAGCTGCAGGGCGAGTTGCCTGCCCACGACATCGCTGGTGCCGCCGGGCGGAAAGGGGATCACGAGGGTGACGGGCTTGTCGGGGTAGCTTGAGCTTGGGGCGGCCTGCGCCAGCGGGGCGAGGCTGGCCAGGGCCATGGCGGCCCAGGCCGGAATGCGATTCAGCATTGCGGTCTCCGGAATAGGGGAGTGAGAACCGGGGCGTCGCGCCCGCGGCTGGCTTCAGACGGTGGCTACTGGCGTGACAGGCGAACCCACCGCGCCGGGCAGGCGCAGCGGCGGCGCGGTCAGCAGGAATGTGCTGCGTCCATGCGCGCGCAGCCATTGCGCCAGTTCCGCGAAGTACCAGAGTTCGCCCAGATGCAGTCCGAGCTTGAACAGGCAATGCGCGTGCAGGGGCAGGCCGGGATAATGTTCGCCTTTGCCCGGCGCGGCGGGATAGGCCTCCACCGCGAAATTGTCGGCGCAGATCGCCACGATGCCAGAGTCGGAGATCCACTGCAGCAGGCGTTCGTCACGACCGTCCAGCACGGCGCATGAGCGCGCCAGGATCTCTCCGTCCGGCTGCTTCTTCATTTCCAGGATCAGGTCGGCAAAGCCGGTATAAAGGCAGATGAAATCACCCGGCAGCACTTCGGTGCTGTCCAGGGCCGCGATCAGCTCGTCATAGCCGATCAGGGCACGCTCGCGCCCGTAGCGACGCTCCAGGTCGACCAGCACGCCGCGCCCCTGGATGCCGGCGGTGGCCATGCGTTCAATGCCGATGGCTTTGGCTCCCAGCCCGGTCTTCGCGTCATCGGGCCCGATGACGTCCAGGCCCGCGCGATAGCCGTTGTAATAGACCTTCTCTGGAAGACCGTCGCCGTTCGCATCGAACATCTGTCCGACGTGGCCCAACCCGTCCCATTGGGTCGAGTACTGCAGGAACATGAGGACGGCATCGTCCGAGACGACATCGTTGAAGCAGGGGCAAACGTGTGACAGCCGGTAGTTGTAATTGTGTCCCTCGCCGCGCTTGTCGTAAGAGAATTGCGGTTCTCGGCGGTGCTGGAACAAGGTGTTCCCGCCGGGATAGTCCAGCGGCAGGCTGAGGCAAAACGCCTGGCCTTCCTGCACCTCGCGGAACGCGCGCAAACGCGTTGCCGGCGTGAGCAGATTCATGCGTCCGATCTGATCGTCAGGGCCGAAATCTCCCCAATTCGATCCCTCCGGACGCTGCTTCCAACGTGGGGTATCCATATTCTTAGACATCCTTGCCATGGGTTGGTGAGCCTGCGTGCAGACCGTCGCCGATTGTCTCCTTCAGCGCGATTGCATTTTTCTCAACATACCATTCGGTATGTTTTTTTGTCAATCGCATTCAATGTATGGGTAATAAATGGATTTTTACGGTAAAAATCCATGCTTTTATTATTGAATTAAAAATACCAAATGGTATCTATTGAGGGGGGGAGATGCTCGGCGAGTGCGCGGATGGCCTCGTTCACGATGCATTGGTTGTGCGATGAGAGCGAACGCACCGTGCCCGCCAGTTCGGCGCCTTCAGGCAGGATATTGGGCGCCTTCCACTTTGCAGCATGCCGATGGACAGCACGGTGACGCCGTCGGACTGGTCGACCTTGCTGCCGGTGATGCCCTGCAACGCCAGCGTCAGTTCGGCTGCGGGCACGAGAGCGGAATTGGCCGTCCATGGCCGGCCGTGGCCGCAGGCATGGGAAACCGGTACCTGCTCGCCGCGCCAGGTGGCCCTGGCCTGGGAGCGGAACGGCAGGTCGTTGCGTTCCTCGACGGGCAGGGCGTCCATGTCGGCGCGCAACGCCACGACAGGCCCCACGCTCATGTCTTGCTCCAATCGAGTTTTCGGCTCGGCCCGCGGGGCGTGGGTAAAGGTCGTTCAGCGGCGTGCGCAGGCCGCTATCGCGCGTGCGACGTAATCGATGTTGCTGTCGGTCAGGCCTGCAATGCACAGCCTGCCGGATTTCAGCAGATAGACGGCATGCTCGCGGCGCAGCGCTTCAACCTGCTGGGGGCTGAGCCGCATATAGCTGAATAGCCCTTGCTGGCGTTCGATGTAGTTCCAGGTCTCGGGTTCTCCGGTCAGCCGCGCCAGCGCATTGGACAGGCGCGCGCGAAGGCCTACAAGCCGTACGCGCATCTGCTCCAACTCTTCGACCCAGGCGTGCCGCAAGTCGGGTTGGTCCAGGATGGCGGCGACGAGCGCTGCGCCGAACGTCGGAGGCGTGGAGTAATTGCCGCGGATCAGCGTCTTGACCTGGCCCAGCGCGCGGTCGGCGGCGAGTTTGTCGTGGCACACGATGTTCAGGGCGCCGCAGCGTTCGCCGTACAACGAAAAATTCTTGGAGAATGAACTGGCGACCAGGCACTCCAGGCCGGCGCGCGCCATCATGCGGATGGGCGCGGCGTCGGCGTCCAGGCCCTTGCCGAAGCCCTGATAGGCCAGGTCGAAGAAGGGGATCAAGCGCTGGCGCGCAAACTGGACGGTCAATGCTTCCCACTGGTCTGAAGACAGGTCCACGCCGGTGGGGTTGTGGCAGCTGGCGTGCAGCACGACGACGGAGCCGGCGGGCAGGGCCTGCAGCGCGGCCTGCATCTGGGCGAAGCGCACGGTGGAGGTCGCGGGGTCGTAGTAGGGGTACTCGTGCACGGTGAATCCCGCTTGGCGGAAGATCTGGCCATGGTTCTCCCAGGTCGGATCGCTGACCCAGACCGCCGCTTGGGGGCTGGTGCGGCGCAGCAGGTCCGCGCCCAGCTTCAAGGCGCCGGTGCCGCCGACGCTCTGCACCGTTACCACGCGCTCCGGATCCGGTCCGTCCGCGCCCAGGACCAGGGATCTGGCGGCGTGGCGGTACGACGCCGATCCGGGAATGGGCAGGTAGGGATGCGGATTGCCCGCCTGCACGAGCGTGTCGCGCGCCCGGCGCACGGCGCGCATCACGGGGATGCTGCCGTCCTCGGCGAAGTAGGTGCCGATGCTGAGGCTGACCTTGTGAGGAGCCGGATCGTTCTGAAAGGCTTCAACCAGCGCGAAGATCGCGTCGCCGGCTGCAGCGGGCAGGGGGGAGAAAAGGGACTGCATGGAGCTGCCTCATGAGGAAGATGCGGCCGTGGCAGGCCAGGATGTCAGCGCGACGCTTGGATCTGCACCGCCAGCGTGCCGATGCCTTCGATCGTTGCGCTGATTTCGTCGCCGACATTGAGGAATGTGCCTTGCGGCGCGCCCACGCCGGCGGGCGTGCCCGTCAGCACCAGATCGCCGGGCTCGAGCGTCATGATGCGGCTCAGGGTCACCAGCTGCTCGCTGATGTCGAAGACCATGCCGCTGGTGCGGGCGTCCTGCTTGACTTGGCCGTTGACGCTCAGCTTCAGGCCCAGGTCCATGGGATCGCGAATGAACGCCGCAGGCACCAGCCTGGGCCCGAGCGGGCAACTGGTGTCGTGCGCCTTGCCGGCCACCCAATCCAGTTTGTAGAAAGTGTCCGGCGCCTTGTTGAGATCGCGGGCCGACATGTCCACGGCCACCGTATACGCCGCCACATGGTCGAGCGCGTCTTCCAGGCGCAGGTTCCTGGCTGTCTTGCCTATCACCAGCGCCAGCTCGATTTCCCAGTCCAGGCGCTGGCAACCGATGGGCATGTGTACCGTTGCGCCCTCGCCGACCACGGCCTGGCGCGGCGGCTTGAAGAAGAAAAACAGGCGCTGCGCGGACTTGTCCGCGGCATTGGGCACATTCATCTCCGCCAGATGGTCATGGTAGTTGGCCCCCGCGCACAGCACCTTGCCTGGATACTGCAGCGGCGCCAGATGGCGGACCGGACCGGCGACTTCGTGGCCAGCAAGCGCCGCGCGGCAGCCGGCCGCCAGTTCCAGCAGCGTCAGCGAATGCGGCCAGTCCTCGAAGAGCTCCCGGACGGATGCGTCCAGTGCCGGAAGGTCCAGGATCCGCGCGCAAGCGGCCAGCGGATAGTGGCTGCCGTCGATCTCCAGGCAGGCGACGGGACGCGAGGCGACGTCGAGGGTGGTCAATGCAAACATGGGTGTTGATCCGGTGAGATGGAAAGGAGGGGCGTCGCTCAGTCGATGACGAAGCCGGACTGGGCCACCGTATCGCGCCATTGACCTAGCTGCTCGCGTGCCAGCGCATCGACGGCTTGGGGTGTGCCGCCGGCCGGACGCATGCCCAGCTCGGCGACACGCTTGGCCACGTCAGGCAGGGCGAGAATCTCGTTTACCGCCGTGTTCAGCTTGTGGATGACCGGCTCCGGCGTGCCAGCGGGCGCATAGAGCCCCGCCCAGCCTGAGGTCTCCAGCTCGCCCAGCCCCAGTTCGCGCATGGTCGGCGTTTGCGGCAGCGCCGGTTCACGCCGCGCGCTGAAGGTCGCCAGGACGCGCAACTTGCCCGCCTGCGCCAACGGGACCACTTCGCCGGCGTCCATCACGATGGCATTGATATGGCCGCCCAGCAGCGCGGTGACGGCGTCCTTGCCACCCTTGAATGCAATGTGATCGAGCGGCGTATCCAGGCGCTTGGCCAAGGACACGCCCAGGAAATGCTGCAGGCTGCCGGTGCCGGATGTGCCGTAGAACGTCTTGCCTGGATTCTGTCTGGCCCAGGTCCGGAAATCCTCGAACGAGACGATGGGGCTATCGGTTGCGACCGCCAGCACGATGTCCCAGCTCACCAGCTGTGTCACCGGCTTGAGGTCGGTGAAGGGATCGTAGCCAAGCTGGCGGAACAGGTGCGGATAGAGAAAAATGGCCACGCCCGGCGCCACCAGCAGGCTGTTGCCGTCGGGCGCCGCGCCCTTTACCGCCTGGATCGCGATTCGCGTCTGCGCACCGGGGCGGTTCTCCACCACCACCGGCCGCTCCACATGGCTGGGAAGCTTCTCCGCCACGATCCTGGCTATGGTGTCGAACGAGCCGCCAGCCGGCAGGCCGACGACCAGCTTTGCCGGCTGCTGCGCATGGCCGCAGGCCGCCATGAACAGGCCGGCCAAAGCCAGGTACTTGAGTCGGGTGATAAGGGCGGTCCCGCCAGGCATGGCTGTCTTCATCTTGTCTCCACGGTCTTTTTATTTGCGTTGACCCTGGCCAGGATTTTAGGCGGCTGGTGAAAACCGTCTAATGAAGATTAGTCATCGGGTGAAAGCTATTTGGAATGCGAAAAAGAGAGGACGCCGCGGAGCGATGTCCGTCGGCGCCTTGTGGCGAGCCACTGGCTGCTTCGCTCGCGGATGCGCGTCAGCCTGGGTAGTACCCCTGCCGGATATCGTTCTCGCGGGCCAGCAGCGAGCGCCGCGCGGGATCGCCGTAGCCGCCGCCGCCGGGCGTGTAGACCTCGATTACGTCGCCGGCCTGCATGACGATCCCTTGATCCTTGGACACGTGGGCGGGCACATAGGCCGCGCCATCGCGATAGACCGTGACGCGGGTGCGGCCGCCTTCCTTGCCGCCCGCGGCGCCGGGCGGGCCGAATTTTCCGTGGTCCATGACCATGGAGGCGCGCGCCGAGCCTGCTCTGAGGCGGATGCGGTAATGGATGCCCATGCCGCCGCGGAACTCGCCGAGTCCGCCGGATCCTTCGTGTATGGCGTAGCGCTCGAAGAGCACCGGGTACAACTGCTCCTGGACCTCCACTGGCGCCGCCTTGGAAATGCCGATGGTGGAGCAGCCGTTGGTCAACCCGTCGCCTGCGGGATGGCCGCCGTAGCCGCCTCCGGAAATGACGTACATGACGTAGGAGCGCCCGTGGAGGGGGTCGTCGCCGCCGATGGCAAGGTTGGCGGTGGTGCCGGCCGGCGCAGCGAACAGACGCTGGGGGATCGCTTTCTGCAGGGCATCGAACACGGCCTCGGCGATGCGCTGACTGACTTCGGCGGCGCAGCCCGACACCGGCCGGGGATACTTCGCATATAGGAAGGTGCCTTCGGGGTCCTCGATGCGCAACGGTTCGAACAGGCCCGCATTGATGGGCAGTTCGGGGAAAACGTGCTTGATCGCCAGGTAAATGGAAGAGCGCGTCGTGGCGATGACGCTGTTCATCGGGCCGGCGCAGGGCGGGCTGGATTCGCTGAGGTCGAAGTGCATGAGTTCGCCCTCCTTGCGGATGCGCACCGACACTTTCAAGGGTTGGTCCTGCACCCCGTCGGAATCCAGGAAGGCCTGGCCCAGATACTCGCCGTCAGGAATCGCGGCGATCACGGCGCGCGTCTGGACGGAGGCCTGACGCTTGAGTTCTTCGACGGCGGCGTCGACGGTATCCAGGCCGTATCGGTCCAGCAGCTGGGTCAGCCGTCGTTCGCCGATGGCCAGCGCGGCTGCCTGGGCCTTGATGTCGCCGATGCGCTGCTCGGAGATGCGGATGTTCGACATCAGAATGGACAGAATTTCCGGATCCAGTTCCCCCTTCTTATAGAGCTTGACCGGCGGAAGTCGCAGCCCTTCCTGCTCTATTTCGGTAGCGTGGGCGGAGAATCCGCCGGGCACCATGCCGCCCATGTCGGGCCAGTGGCCGGTGTTGGCGAGCCAGGCGTAGAGCTTGCCGCGATAGAAGTAGGGTTTGACGAAGCGCACGTCCATCAGGTGGGTGCCTCCCAGATAGGGATCGTTGACCATGAAGATATCGCCGGCGGCGATATCCTTGGCCCGTGCGATCACAGCCTGGGTGGAAAACTGCATGGTGCCCACGAAGATGGGCAAGCCCAGCTCTCCTTGGGCGATAAGTTCGCCGCTGTCGCGGTGGTAGATACCGTTGGAGCGGTCCTGCGATTCCGAAATGATGGGCGAGAAGGCGGCGCGGCAATGCGCCAGATCCATCTCATTGCATACCTGGTGCAGCCCGCTTTGTATGACGGTCAGCGTGACGGGGTCGATGTGGGTCATGGGAATGCATCCGCCCTAGAGAGTGATGATGAGATTGCCGTAGCCGTCGCCGCGGACATGCGCGCCTGGGTCGATGACGGTGGTGGCGTCCAGCTGTTCGATGATTGCGGGCCCGCTGAGACCTTCTGCGGGAATATGCTCGCGTGCGTAGATGGGCGTGTCGGTCCAGCCGGTCTCGGCGAACCACACCGGACGGCGCCGGGGCGCAACAGCCTCCGTTCCCGTGCTGCGCAGCGAGTCCAGCGATATGGCATGGCGCTTGCCGACGAGGCTGGTGTCCAGCGTCACCAGCACCGGCCGCAATTCGGAAAGTTCGACCTGGAACCGTTGCCAGTAGGCGCGGGCGAAGGCCTCTTGCAGCTGCGCGACCGTGGCGGCGCCGGTTTCGACGGGCACAGTCAACAGATGGCTTTGGCCTTGGAACTGCATCTGCGCGTGATGGAAGATCTCGATGTCGGAGACGGCAATGCCATCGCGCTCGATGGCGGCATGCCCCAGGGCGATCTGGTCGCGCAGGCAGGCTTGCATATCGGCGTCCGTCAGATCCTTGAGCGGCCGGTTGAATGACTTGACGAAGTCATGCCGTACGTCGGCCACCAGGCAACCGAGGGCGTTGGTCAGGCCCGGCCGCACGGGAATGAGCACGGTCGGTACGGCTAGTTCGCGCGCCAGCGCGACGGCGTGCAGTGGTCCGGCGCCGCCGAAGGCGAAGAGCGCGAAGTCTCGGGGGTCATAGCCGCGGGCAAGGCTGACCAGGCGCACGGCGCCAGCCATGTTGTTGTTGCCGATCTGCAGGATGGCCGCCGCTGCCTGCACTGCGTCCAATCCGAGTGGACGGCCGATGTTCTCCTCGATACGCGCGGCCACTTCGTCCACGGTGACCACGCGGTCCACGGCGAGCAGCCGGTTGGGGTCGAGGCGCCCGAGCACCAGATTGGCGTCGGTCAGCGTCGGCAGCTCGCCGCCGCGTCCATAGCAGATGGGGCCGGGTCGGGCGCCCGCGCTGTCGGGCCCGACGCGCAACAGGCCCCCGGCTTGCACGCGGGCGATGGAGCCGCCGCCCGCGCCGACGGTATGGACGTCGACCATCGGCACGTGCAGAGGCATGCCGTACTCCAGCTCCAATTCGCTCGATACCTTGGGTACGCTGTTTTCGATGAGTGCGACGTCGGAGGACGTGCCGCCCATGTCGTAGGTGATCAGGTTCGGGTAGCCCGACATCCGGCCGGAATACGCCGCGGCCATGACGCCCGAAGCGGGCCCGGACATGACGGTATTGATCGCGGCGCGTGAGATGGTGCGCGCCGATACGGTCCCGCCGTTGCCCTGCATCACCAGCAGGTCGTTGCGAAAGCCGGCTGCGGTGAGACTGCTCTGCAAGCGGTCGATGTAGCGGTCCAGAATCGGTTGAACGGAGGCGTTGACGGCGGCAGCGGTGCCGCGCTCGAATTCGCGGAACTCGGAAATGATGGTGTGGCCGGCGGTGATGTAGTCGTTCGGCCAGTGCTGGCGCGCCAGTTCCAGGGCGCGCAACTCGTGAGCGGGATTGGCGTAGCTGTGCAGGAAGTGTATGACCAGGGCTTCGGCGCCGGTCCGCGCCAGTTCCTGTACCCGGGCCACGAATGCGCTTTCGTCCAGCGGCGTCAGCACATTGCCTTGGGCGTCCATGCGTTCGGCGACCTCGCGCCGCAGCTCGCGAGGAATCAGCGGCACGAAGCTGCCCGTCAGCCCGTAGGCGTGCGGCCGCGTGCGCCGGCCCAGTTCGAGCACGTCGCGGAATCCGTCGGTGGTGATCAAGCCGACCTTGGCGAGCTTGCGCTCCAGCACGGCGTTGGTGGTGGTTGTGGTGCCGTGGACGATGCTGTCCACCCGTTCCAGGGGGACCTCGGTGCGGCGCAGTGCCTCCAGCACGCCAAAGGCCTGGTTCTCCAGCGTGCTGGGAACCTTGGAGATGCGCACCGCGCCGGATTCGTCATCCACCAGGATGAGATCGGTGAAGGTGCCGCCTACGTCTATGCCTACGGTGACAGTCATGCCAGCACCTCCTCGCGGCGCAGAACATTGAGCGCATCATGCGCGGTTTCGATTATCTGGGCGATGTCCTGGGCCCGCATGGGCGTGGACAGGGCGATGAGACCATAGCTGGCCATCAGTACGCCCCGGTTCAACATTTCGCGGTTGAAACACGCCATGGCCCGGGCTTGTTCAGGGCTAGGGTATGCATCCCGGTAGCTGGTCAGTTTGTCTGCCTTCAGATGCAGCTTGATCAGCGAACCCAATCCGGTGGCCTGGCCCGTGATGCCGGCGTCGGCAAACGCCTGGTTCAGTCCCAGCCGCAACATATCGCCGTGACGGTCGAGCTGGGCATAGGCAGCCTCATCCAGCAATTGCATGGCGGCAAGCCCGCTTACCATGCTGACGGGATTGGCCGAGAAGGTGCCGCCGTGGGGCACCGCCGGACGGCCCGCGCTGGGATCGAAGACCGCCATCACGTCCGCGCGTCCGGCCACGCCGCCGACGGGGAAGCCGCCGCCCATGATTTTTCCCACCGTGGTGAGGTCGGGAGTGACGCCCAGCCGTGATTGCGCGCCGCCGGGCCCCAGGCGCAGCGTGATGACTTCATCGACGATCAGCAAGATGCCCAGTTCCGTCGTCACCCGGCGCAGCATGTGCAGGTATTCGGCGCTGGCAGGAATCAGGCCGACCCGATTGGGCAGGAGGTCGATCAGCACGCCCGCCAGGCTGGCTCCGTGCGCGCGCAGCAGGGCCTCGGTCGCCTGGCAGTCGTTGAAGGGCAGAACCACGACGTCGGCCGTCACGCCTTGGGGCGTTCCTTGGGAATGTGCGACGGAGGCGGGCGCGGCTGCGTCGCCCCAGTTCGCGGGGCTCGCATCCAGGCTGGTTTCGGCATAGTCATAGGAGCCGTGATAGGCCCCCTCGACCTTGGCGATCTTGGGCCGTCCGGTGTAGGCACGCGCGGCCTTCAGCGCCATCATCACGGCCTCGGTGCCTGAGTTGGTGAAGCGGATGTGTTCGATGCCCGGCACGCGCTCGGCCAGCAACTCGGCCAGCGCGATTTCGCTTTCGGTCGGCATGCCGAAGGCGGTGCCCAGGTCGATCTGCCGGTGCGCCGCCGCGGCCAGCGCCGGGTGGGCGTGGCCGTGGATGAGCGCAGTGAAATTGTTGATGCAGTCGATCAATTCATTGCCGTCGACGTCGTGGACGCGGCAACCGGCGCCGTGCGCGGCGTAGACGGGGTAGGGCGACAGATAGACAGTCGTGCGGGTATTGCCGCCGGGCAGGGTGCGTTTGGCGCGCGTGTGCAACGCCTGTGATCGGGAGGAAGGATCGGGATACATGGTTTCTCTCAAGCAGGAATTAGCGGCCCAGGTAGGCGTCCCGGACCCGCGGGTGTAGACGCAATGTCTCGGCGCTGTCGGTCAACACGATGCTGCCGTTTTCGATGACATAGCCGCGGTTGGCCACGCCGAGCGCGAGCACGGTGTTTTGCTCGACCAGCAGAACGGTCATACCGCCCTCATTGATGCGGGCGATGCGGGCATAGACTTCTTCGGCCAGGCGCGGGGCCAAGCCGAGGGAAGGTTCGTCCAGCAGGAGCAGGCGGGGGCGCGCCATCAGGGCGCGGCCGATGGCCAGCATCTGTTGTTCGCCGCCGGACAGGGACCAGCCCAGCTGGCTGGCCCGCTCCTTCAGGCGCGGAAAGAGGTCGTAGATGCGGTCGAAGTCATCGCTCGTTCCGCCGCCGCGCACCGAGCCTCCGACTTCCAGGTTCTCCTTCACTGTGAGGCCAGGAAAGATTCGTCGGCCTTCGGGAACATGCGCGATACCCGCTTTGACGCGGCGCTGGATCGGCACGGCGTCCAGGGAGCGGCCGTCGAAATCCAGTTCGCCCGTGGTGGGAAGCAACCCGGAGATCGCGCGCAGCAGCGTGGTCTTTCCGGCGCCGTTGACGCCAATCAGCGCCACGGCCTCACCGGCACGCACATCCAGATCGATGCCGCGCAACGCGACGATGTCGCCGTAGGCGGCGCCCAGGTTTCTACAATGCAACATGCTGGTAGCCTCCCCCAAGATAGGCTTCGAGCACTGCGGGATCGGATTGCACCTCGGCGGGGGTGCCCTCGGCCAGTTTGGCGCCGAAATTGAGCACCGCCACGTTCTCGGCCAACCGCATCACCATGCCCATGTTGTGCTCGATCAGCACGACCGATAGCCGATGCTGTTCGCGCAAGCGCCGCAACAGGTCCATCAGCTGCTCGACTTCGCCGGAATTCAGGCCGGCCGCCGGCTCGTCCAGCAGCAGCAGCCGCGGCCGCGCCACCATGACCCTGGCCATTTCGACCAGGCGGCGGTTGCCGTAGGAAAGCGAACCTATGCTGCGGTCGGCAAGCGTATGCAAGTCGAACTGACGCAGGGTTTCGTAGGCGGCGTCACGGGCGGCGCGTTCGCGTTCCCGGGTGGATCGTGGCCGCAACAGCAGTGCGGCGAGCGAGCGCGGGTCGCGCATCGCCGCGCCCAACATGACGTTCTCCAGCACGCTGAGGCGTGTGAACAAGCGCCCGCTTTGAAAGATCCGGCCTATACCGGCGTGGATGATGGCGTGCGTGGGTAGCCCGGTCAGCACCTTGCCGTCGAAACTGATCTGGCCGGACGTGGGCGGCACAAGGCCTGTCATGACATTGAGCAAGGTGCTCTTGCCGGCGCCGTTCGGGCCGATGATGGCGTAGAACTGGTTGGCGCCGATCTCCAGGCTGACGTTCGTAAGTGCCTGCACGCCGCCATAGTGCTTGCTGATGTTCTCTACTCGCATGAGGGTCATGACAGGCTGCCTCCGTGGACGACTGCGCGACGGCCGCGGCGCTTGCCGCGCCGGCGGTAGGTGGCGGGATCGATCAGGCTGATCAGGCCGCGCGGCAACACGATCAGGATGGCCAGCACCAGGACGCCGAATACCAGCAGATAGGCGTTGCCGACGCCGCGCAGCAGTTCTGGCAGCAGGGTCACGCTCACCGCGCCCAGAATCGCTCCGACGATGCTGCCTTCTCCGCCCACGACCAGCATGGCGAGGTAGATGATGGAGTGCGAGAAGTTGAAGTCCTCGGGCGAGACAAAGCGGATGTGGAAGGCGAACAGGCAGCCGGCCACGGCCGCGTAGGCGGCGCCCAGCGTAAAGGCAGCGACCTTGACCTCGGTGACCGGCAGTCCGGTCATGGCCGAGGCCAGCTCGTCGTCGCGCACCGCCATCAGCGTACGGCCTGCGTGGGAGTGGCGGATGCGGGCGGCCAGCAAGGCCAGCAAGGTCAGTACCGCCAGCGAGAACAGATAGAAGCTGGGTTCGTCGTCGAGCTTGATGGCGCCCAGCGTGAGCGGTGCAATGCCGGATATGCCGTTAGTACCCCCTGTGATGTCGATCCAGTTGGAAACAACGATGGTGAAGCTCACGTTCAGTCCCAAGGTCGCCAGCGCCAGGTAATGCCCTTTCAGGCGCAGCAGGATGCGGCCGGTGATGTAGGAGACCAGGCAGGTGGCGACGATGGCGAGCAGCGCGGCGAGCCAGGGATTCCAGCCGTGGGCCGTGGTCAGGACGGCCACCAGGTACGCCGCCACGCCCATGAAGGCGGCGTGCGCGAGCGAGATGAGACCGGCATAGCCGAACACGAAGTTCAAGCCGATGACGGCAATGGCCGAGATGACGGCGGTGTTGGCAAGGCGGTTGCCGTAGCCCTGTGTGTAGAGGGGCAGGGCGGCGGCCAACGCCAGGACAGCCAGACCGCAGAGCAGATGGGATCGTTTCATGGTCAGCCCCGATCGGCGATGCGTTCGCCGAAGATGCCCTGCGGCCGAAGCAGCAGGAAGAGAATCATGATTCCAAAGGCCAGCAGGTCCTTGTAGGTGGACGATAGGTACGCCGCGCCCAGGATTTCTATCAGGCCCACCACCAGGCCGCCCGCGATCGCGCCGGGCACGCTGCCGAATCCGCCGATGATGGTGGCGGCGAAGGCCTTGAGCGCCACGGCATCCCCCATGTTGACGTCGGCAAACCACATGGGCCCTACCAGCAGGCCGGCAAAGCCGGCGAAGACGGCAGCCAGTAGCCAGGCGAAGCCCAGCAACAGGCGTACCGGCAGGCCCATCAGCCTTGCGGTTTCGACGTCCTGCGCCACCGCCCGCATCGAACGTCCAATGGAGGTGCGGTGCAGGAGCGCGTAGAGTCCGGCGATCAGCAGCAATGTAATGACGATGGTGGCCAGGGCGTGCACGGTGATGACGCCACCGGCCAGGCTGATCGTGCCGTCGCCGAAAGGCGAGGGCATGCGGAAGGGCCAGGCGTCCCAGATCAGCAGCGCGCCGTTCTGCATGGCGATGCCGGCGGCGACCGTGCCGATGATGACCGTCACGACAGGACGGTTCTGCAGCGGCAGGTGCACCAGGGCATAGAACAGCAGGCCGAAGACCGCCATCATCGCGATCGCTGCCGGATAGGCGAGGGCGGCGGGCCACTGCGCCTGGATGATGGTGCTGACTCCGAAGAATGTGCCCAGCATGACGAACTGGCCGGCGGCGAAGTTCACCACACTGGTGGCCGAATACACGATCACAAAGCCCAGCGCGGCCAGGGCGTAGACGCTGCCGAGCGCGACGCCGTTGACCAGCAGTTGGATCATTTCCTGCATGGAATTCCCCTTGTGGCGCAGGCCATGCTTAGTCGACCTTGATGGTGCTGATGAACTGCATGTCCTTGCTTCCCTTGGCGAACTTCACGATGGCGACATCGTGCACGCCGTTGCCTTTGGCATCGAAGCTGTAGACGTGCGAAACGCCCTGGTAGCCCTTCAGGTCCTTGAGATAAGCCTGGAGCTTTTGGGGATCGGCGCCGACGGCGTTGATAGCCTGGGCCATCAGCATGGCGCCGTCGTAGTACGCGGCGCCGTAGGGGTCGGCGTCCATGGAGAAGCGCTGCTTGAAGCGTTCCGCATAGTTCTTGCCTTTGTCGGTGGCAGGCAGATAGGTGTCGATCACGCCCCAGACGTTCTCCAGATCGGCGGGCGACAGCAGTTGCATCGCGGCCGGGACAAAGGCGGCCGACGAGGCCACCACAGGCTGCTTGAGGCCGAGCATCTTGATCTGGCGCAGCACCATCGCGCCGTCCTGCGGATAGACGAAGGCCAGGATGACGTCGGCGCCCTTGTTCTTCAGGCTGAGGATCTGCGCCGACATGTCCTTGTCGTTCTGGCCATAGGCTTCCGTGCCGATGGGGGTGATGCCCTGGTCCTTCAGGAAGGCGGCCGCGGCATTGGCGCCGCCCTGCCCGAAATCGTTCTGGATGTAGAGGATGCCGGGCTTGGACAGCTTGAGCTCGTCTTTGACGAATCGCGCCATGGCGACGGCCGCCGTGCTGTCCTGCGGGCGGATGCGGAACAGCCAGGGATTGCGCAGATCCGCGACCGCGTCGGCGCCGCCGGCGTACATCGCAGGAATGCCGGCTTTCGCCACTTCGGGCGCGACGGCCATGTTTTGGGTGCTGTAGCTGGTGAGAAAGGTAAAGGCGGGCTTGTTCTCCTGCGCCAGCTTCACGTAGGCGTTGACGGCCGTGCCATTGGACGCCTGGGCGTCCTCGAACACGAATTTGACCGGCTTGCCCTGCAGGCCGCCAGCCTTGTTGATGTCGTCCTCGGCCAGTTTGAGCGAGTTGAAGTATTGCTTGCCGGTCAGCGACAAGGGACCGGTAAGGGGCACGGTGGCGCCCACCACCACATTCTGGGCGCTGGCCGCGGTGGCCAGGCCAGCCAGGGCGATTGCCGGTAAAACGCGGCGGGCGAGGGTGAGGATGTTCTTGACGGACATGATGCTGCGCTCCTGTAACGATCAACGTTGAAGGCGGGGCGGCTTTCCCCAGGGTTTTTTGATGGCTTAATCGTCGTTCCGAAAATCGGTACAACGTTCCTTTTTTCGGTATAATAAAAAACAGCCGGCATGGACAGCAAGACCGGGTTTTCCCGGCATGGGCATTCGGCCGCCCTACAATGCGCCTCCAAGGAACGCCTATGAGCCAAGATTCCAAACTCCCCCCGCTAGAGCGCTACACCCGCATCCTCGAATTGCTCGCCTCCTTTCCCGACGGCCTGGCCCTCACGGAAATCGCGCGCATGCTGGCGCTGCCCAAGACCAGCGCGCATCGCTTGCTGGGCACCATGCAGGACTCGCAATTGGTGGATCTGGCCGCAAGCACCTATGTGCTGGGCGCGCGGGTGAAGCGGCTGGCCTATGCCAGCGCGGACACGGAGTGGATCGGCGCGGTCGTGCGCCCGCACCTGGCAGACCTGGCGGCCGAAACCGACGAAACCTGCTACCTGGCGAAGCTGCATAGCGGCCACCAGGTTTCTTCCGTGCTGATGGAAGCTCCCGACACGCCCTGGCGCGGGTTCGTGCTGCCGGGCAAGGGCATGGCGCCGCATGCCGCCGCGTCGGCCAAAGCCATTCTTGCGTTTCAGGCGCCCAAGGTCATCGATGCCGCGCTGGCGGAACCGCTACCGCGCCTGACCGCGCATACCTGCGTAGATAGCCGCCGCATCAGGGACGAGTACGTCCAGGTCCGTCAGCAGGGCTACGCGACTTGCATCGGCGAAATCGATGAGGGCTTGGCAGCGTTGGGCGTGCCGGTGCATCTGCCGCATCTGGGCGTGATCTACAGCCTCGGCGTAACCGGGCCGCTGCAGCGCTTGAAGTCCAAGAATCTCGAGGCGTTGGCGGCCATCATGCAGCGTTACGCCGAACGGGTCGAGCAAGCGTTGGCCGCGGGGTATGCGCGGCGGCCAACGAATGAAGGCTAGGGCTGCGGAATCACCGCCGACCAGACCGCCACCCGATCGCGCCCCGAATTCTTCGCCCGATACAAAGCCTGATCGGCCTTGCCCATGACCTTCTCGATGTCGAGATCATCCGACGGCCATAGCGCGATGCCGATGGACACTGTGACGTGGCCTACCCCTTGCGGCATGGCGTGGCCGGCCGTCGCCGCCCGGATGCGTTCGGCCACCCCTTCGGCAGCGTCGCGCGAGGCGTCGGGCATCAGGACAAGAAACTCTTCGCCGCCGACCCGGCACGGCGCGTCTTCCGCCCGGACGCAGGTCCTGAGGATGGCCGCCAGCGCGATCAGCACCTGATCGCCGGCCGCGTGCCCGTGGGTGTCGTTCACGCGCTTGAAGTGGTCCAGGTCCAGCGCCAGCACCGCAAAAGGTTGTTGAGTCCGCCGCAGCGTGGCGACTTGCAGCGCCAGGCCCCTGCGGTTGATGAGACCAGTCATCGGATCGGTGATGGTGTCCGTGTTCAGCTTGTCGATGCGGCGGGTCTGGGAGCTCTGGCTCATGGTCACGGCATTCCTGAGCCGGGCGGCTTCGTAGTACCAGCCCTTGATCTTGTCCAGGTCGCCGGCCGAGGCGCCGGGCTGATCCCTTTCGATGACCTGCGCCAATTCCTCCAGTGGCCGGGAGATCCAGCGGCCCAGCAGGTAGACGACCAGGAACATGATCAACCCTACCGGCAAGGCGTAGAGCACGATCCTGCCGGTCAGGCTCTGCAGCGGACTCAGGGTTTGGTCCAGGGGGCGCTGCGCCACCACGCCCCAGCCGCCGTGCTTGAGCGCGGCGTACCCGGCCAGCAGATGCGTGCCGCGCGTGTTGACCACGGGCATCGCGCCGGTTTCCCCGCGCAACACCGCTTCGACCACCGCGTTGTTCCTTTCGCTGGTACCGATGCGCGCCTTGTCCTTGTGATAGATGATGTTGCCGTCGCCATCGACCACATACAGGTAGGAACCGTCGCGGTAGAAGTGATCTCCCACCAGCTTGTCGAACTCGTTGCCTTGCCTGAGGGACATCGCGGTGATGATCGTGCCGGCGTAGCTGCCCTGCGCATCCTTGTAGGGCTCCGAGAACGCCAATATCAGCTGGCCCGCCATGCCGACGTAGGGTGTCGAGATCTGGCCCGCCAGCCTCTTGGGGCCCGACGCCAATTGCTGGCGTACCAGCGTTTTGCCTTCGAAGTCCGGATTGGCCGGCGCGGTGGCCAGGATGGTGCCGTTCTTGTCGGCGATCGCGGCGGTCATGGCGCCGTCGGTCTGGTGGACCAGGCGTGCAAGCTCATCTTCCATGGCGGATCTGGAGCCCAGCAGGCCAGGCGCGCGCTCGGCGGAGAGAACCAGCTGCCGCTGTATGGATTCGATATAGATGTCGGTGACTTCGGCCAGTTTGACGGCGTAGGCCCGATTGGCTTCCAGGGTATTGGTGATCAATTGCTCGCGCTGGACCAGGTAGGCTGCGTACAGCGTGTTGGCGAAGGCGATGATTCCGCTTGCGAGCGCCAGCACGGTGACGAGCCGGCGCAATTTCAGTCTGGGCATCGCGGCAGTGGCCAATGCGGGGCTCCTTCAATACTCGCTCGGTCGATTGAATCGGCGCCTTCTGGAACGCTGGGGACTCAAGGAAGAAGGGCGGCCTTGCGCACAGAGCGATCAGTTTTGCGGCAAGCCTGCTCCAAGTCAAGAACATCCGGGGTCGCCTGGCTGCCAGGGCGCGGCCAGTTGTCCGTTGTGCAATCACGGGTGTTCGCTGCGCAGGCACTGGCGGTGGGCATGGCAGGAGGCCGCCCGGAGATGCGGTAGGCTGGCGCGATTCTTGCTTCTGCTTTGGGATGCGGCGCGATCCTGCCTCTCGGGCGGGACGCAGGCGTAGATACCAAACCACCTGGAGGAAAAATTGAACTTTAACCAGACCGAAGAGCAGGTCATGTTGCGTTCCGCGGTTGAGCGGCTGGTGCAGTCCCTGTGCACGCCAGAGAAGGTGCGGCAATGGGACCGCGACGGCACGTATCCGGAGGAAGTCTACGCGGCCATGGTGGACGCGGGCTTTGTTTCCATGGTGGTCCCGGCCGAGTACGGCGGAATGGGTAGTCCCATGTCCGATTGCATCATTCTCTACGAAGAGGTCGCCAAGCCCAGTGTGGACTTCGCCACGCGCATTGCGCTGCAGGCCTGGGGCTGCTCGATCCTGGCGGATGTGGCGCCGGATGAGTTGAAGCGCGAAATCCTGCCGCGCGTGGCGCAGGGCGAGGCCAAGCTGTCGTTCAGCCTTACTGAGCCCAGCTCCGGGTCGGATGCGGCGTCGTTGACCACGAGCGCGCGGCGCGACGGCGATGATTGGCTGATCAATGGCCAGAAGGTGTTCTCCAGCGGCGCGGACGCACCCGACAACCACATCGTGCTGGCCGTCAGGACTGCGAAGAGCGACAAGCGGCACGATGGCATTTCCCTGTTCCTGGTGCCCAACGATCTCAAGGGCATCACCATCCGGCGTCTGGACGTCATCGGCCGCCGCGTGTTGGGGCTGTCGGAAATCTACTTCGACGACGTGCGCGTGCCCTCGCGCTATCTGTTGGGAGAGGAAGGCAAGGGCTGGGGATACATCGGACGCCATCTGGAACGCGAGCGCATCACGCTCGCGGCGAACTACCTGGGCTGCGCCAGCAGCGCCTTGCACGACGCCACGATCTACGCCCAGGAAAGAAAGCAGTTCGGGCGCCCCATCGGCCAGTTCCAGGCCATCGCGCACATGCTGGCCGACATGGCGACCGAGGTGGAGTGCGGCCGCTGGCTGACCTCGATGGCCGCCTGGCGCTATGACAATGGCTTGTCGTGCCGCAAGGAAGCCAGCATGGCCAAGCTCTACGTTTCAGAGATGCTTCAGCGGGTCACCGCCTCGGGCATGCAGATCCTGGGCGGACACGCCTACACCACGGATCATGCGATGCAACGGCATTGGCGCGATGCCCGCAACGCGACCGTCGGCGGCGGCACCTCGCAGATTCAGCGCGAACTGATCGCGCGGGAACTGGGACTGTGAGCGCTTGATGGCAGGGCGGCCCGGTAGCGGGCCGCCTTTTGGGGGGGATGCGCCGGCCGCCTAGTCGGCGGTGATGCCTACCTTCTTGATGATGGCGCCCCAACGTTGCGTTTCATCGCGGATCACCCGGGTCGCTTCTTCGGGCGAGCTGCCCACGGCCTCCATGCCGCGCACGCGCATGGCTTCGCGGAACTTCTCGCTCCTGCCTATATCCATCAGCGCCTTGCTCAGGCGGTCGGTCACCTCCGGCGGCACGTTGGCCGGGGCGAGGATGGCATACCAGCCGAACACGTTGAAGTCCTTCACGCCGGATTCCTCGACCGTGGGCACGTCGGGCATCAAGGCGCTGCGCGCGTTGTCGGCCACGGCGATGGGGCGGACCTTGCCGGACTGGATAAGCGGCAGCGCGCCGCCCACCGTGGCGAACGTCGCGTCGATGCGGCCGCCCAGCAGTTCGGTAAACGCCAGGGACTCGCCCTTGTACGGGATGTGCATGATGGGCATGCCGGTGCGGTCCTTCAGCATTTCCATCGTCAGATGCGCGGTCGAGGCATTCCCCGCAGATCCATAGTTGAGCGCACTGGGATTCTTCTTCGCCCGGTCGACGAGGTCGGCGACGGTCTTGATCGGCTGATCGGGGTTCGTCACCAGCACCAGCGAGAACTTTGCGATCAGGGAGATCGGCGTGAAGTCCTTGAGCGTGTTGTAGGGCAGGTTCGGATATAGAGTGGTATTGACGCTGGCCAGACCTTGGCTGGCCAGCGCCAGGGTGTAGCCATCGGGGCGCGACTTGGCGACGAAGTCCGTGCCTATGATGCCGCCCGCGCCGGTGCGGTTTTCGACGATGACGGATTGGCCCAGGCGTTCCGACAGATCCTGGGCCAGCGTGCGGGCCAGGATGTCGGAAAGACCGCCGGCGGCATAGGGGGTGATCAGGCGTATGGGCTTGTCCGGATAGCTGCCGGCCGCCGCCTGCCCTTGCAGAGCCAGGCTGGCCAGCAGGGCCGCCGCGGCCAGTAGCGGTTTTCTGAAAACGGTCATTCTTATCTCCAATTCCGCTTTTCGCCAGCGGAAAACACATATGTAGTTATTGTTCAGCCTGCCTCTGCGGGCGGGCCGGCAACATGAACGCAAGGCGCGTCGGGGATAACCTCGCAACATCCGTGCCAGGGGCTGGCGCCGCCTGCCTGCCCGGCTGGGGACTGTCCGCATGCGTGCTGGTGTTCATGCTCCGATCAGCAGTGTATGAGCCGTGCACAGCAGTTGCTCCGTCTATTTCCTGCCGAGCCCGTGTTCCTTGACGACCTGTAACGACAACGCAAGCTGCTCCTTCACATAGGCGGAAAATTCGTCGGGGCCGGACGTCGAGATAGCAATGTGGTGAGCGGCAAGCGCGCGCGCCACGTCCGGTTGGGCGAGAACGGCATTGATCTCCGCGCTCAGCTTCCTGCGCAGTTCCGGCCGCATTCCGGACGGGCCGAAGAACCCGCCCCACGGCACCAGCGGCATGTTGGCGTAGCCGGAATCGGTCATCGTGGGCACGTCGGGAAACTGCTCCAGGCGTGTCCGGGTGGTGGTCATGAGCGCGCGCACCTTCCCTTCCTTGATGAAGCCCATGGTCGTGGTGGGTGTGGCGAACATGACGTCGATCCTGCCGCCCACCAGATCCACCACGGCGGGCGGTTCGCTGTTGTAAGGGATGTGATGCAATTCCAGGCCGGCCATGCCCATCAGCTGCGCCATCGCCACGATGGAGGACGAACTGCCGGACGCATAGCTCAGCTTTTTGGGGTTGGCCCGGGCGTATTCCACGAACGCGCGGGCGGTCGTGAATGGCAGGCCGGTGTTCACGACCAGCAGGAAGGGGAATTCGCCGACCCGGCCGATGGGAGACAGCTCGGTCAGCGGGTCGTAGATCGGTTTGGCATTGAAGGTGTTGATGCCGGTGATGGCCGTGTTGGTCGAGAACAGCAGCACGTCGCCCGAGGGATCCGCCTTCATCACCTCCTTGACCGCGATGTATCCTTCGGCGCCGGGCTTGTTGTCTACGACCACCGCGCGGGACAGGGACCGGCTCAGGTTTTCTCCGATGATGCGCGCCGCGGTGTCGGTGGCCGAACCCGACTGGAAGGGGACCACGATTCTCAAGGGCCTGTCGGCCGCCTGGGCGCGTCCGGCCAGGAGCGGGGCGGCAAACATGGCGCCCAGCAAGTGTCTTCTGCGAGGGTTCACGATGTTCTCCGGCGGTACAGCAGGGTGGCTGTCATTTCCTGGGCTACCGTGCCGTCGTGCTTGACGCATTGCCGCTGGAAGGTGACGACGCCACGGTCCGGCTTGCTGCTGGCCTTCTTGTCGACGACCCGTGAATGCAGCCTGATGGTGTCGCCATGCTTGACGGGGTCCAGCAGTTTCCAGCCATCGATCTGCAGCAGGGCCAGCAAGGTGCCGTCGTTCAGGCCGCTGGCGTACTGCAGGCCGCCCATGATGGCGTACACCAGCGGTCCGTGCGCGATGGGTTCGCCGAACGGCGTGGTCTTGCAGTATTCGAAATTGGTATGGACTTCGTTGAAGTCGCCCGACAGGCAGGCGAAATTGACGAT
The DNA here is from genome assembly GCA_032153965.1 of Achromobacter sp. Lineage (GTDB taxonomy): Bacteria > Pseudomonadota > Gammaproteobacteria > Burkholderiales > Burkholderiaceae_B > Achromobacter. The sequence goes on from JALDYL010000001.1 coordinate 90,835, forward strand.
GTCCGTCTGCGTGATGGTGCGGGCCGGGCTGACGAATTCCTGGCCGATCTCGAAGTCGTCGAAGTACCGGCCGCGTGCGGAGGGAGTCGTGGTCATGATTGCGTTGTCCTAGTCATGGTTGCCGGCTGCGGCGCAGCCGCGTTGAATTCAGCCTTTGTCGTTGGCCAGGATGGCGGTGCCGTGCGAGGACAGGATGCCGCCCTCGTTGTGCACGAGCGCAACCTGAGCGCCTTCGACCTGGCGTTCGCCCAGGCCGCCGCGCAGTTGGCGCACCGCTTCCACGATGCCGAACAGGCCGCCCGCGGCGCCGGCGTGTGCATGCGAGAGCATGCCGCCGTGAGTATTGATGGGAAGCTTGCCGCCGATGCGCGCGTGTCCCTGCTCGAAGAAGGCGCCGCCTTCTCCGGGCTGGCAGAAGCCGAGTTCCTCGGCCTCCAGGATGGGGACGATGGAGAAGCAGTCGTAGAGTTCGGCCACGTCGATATCGCCGGGCGCGAGTCCCGCCATCTCGTAGGCGATGCGACCGGATTCGGCCGCGCCGAATTCGGTCAGGCTGGGGGCGCACATCAGATGCTCATGCGTGTGGTATTCGCCTATGCCCTGCAGGTAGGCGGGTTTGCATTTCAGGTCGCGCGCGCGCTCGGCTGACGTCACGATGAAGGCGCCACCGGCATCCGAGATCAGGCAGCAATCCAGCATGCCCAGCGGATCGGCGATGGGCTTGGCCGAGATCACCTGGTCCAGCGTCAAGGGCGCCTTCATGTGCGCATTGGGATGCAGCAGAGCGTGCGCGCGCGTGTTCACCGCGACGTGCGCGAGCTGTTCCCGCGTGGTGCCGTACTTGTGCATGTGGCGCAACGCGATCATGGCGTAGAAGCCGGGTATGGAAGTGCCGTAGGGCTGTTCGAAATAGGGGTGTCCCACCGCCGTCAACGCCGCCACGGCCGCGTCCCGGCTTTGGCCCGTGGCCCGGTTCTCGCCCGCGCAGACCAGGATGGTCTCCGCCTGGCCGCTGACGATGGCCTGCGCCGCATGCTTGAGCATGACGACCGGGCTGGCGCCGCCCACGATCATCGATGCGTTGAGCCTGGGCTTGATGCCAAGGTACTCGCAGATGACCGATCCCAGCATGAAGTACGGTTCCGTGAAGGAATAGGCCGTCAGCACGCCGTCGATGTCGGAAACCTGCAATCCGGCGTCGTCCAGCGCGCGCTTGGCGGCCTGGGCGTTCAGGCCCAGGCCCGTCATGTGGGGAACCTTGCCGATATCCGATTCGCCCACGCCGACGATGGCGACTTTGTTCTTTAGCGATGCGCGTTCTTTCATAACCATCCCAGTCAGGCCTCGGTTCTTTTGAATTGGGGAATCAGGGCGCCATCGCCGCGGTCTTCGAACACCACGCCGACCTTGTCCCCTATCCGTACCGAGAGGGCGTCGTCGCCCACGATGTTGGCGACCATGCGCGGGCCCTCGTCGAGTTCGATCAGCGCCGTGACATAGGGCGTCCTGGACGCGAACGCCGGCAGCGGCGCGCGGCGGATGATGGAAAAGCTGTAGACGCTGCCCGTGCCTTTGCTTTGGATCCATTCGAGTTGATCCGACCAGCATTCGGGGCAAAGATGGCGCGGCATGAAATGCAGCGCTGCGCATGCCTTGCATTTCCGGATCAGCAGTTTGTGTTCGCGGGCTCCGTCCCAGTAGGGCTGGGAATCGGCATTGGCGATGGGTTGTGGCAGATCCTGGCTCATGCTTTGTCTCCCTTGTGCGCGATCGCCGCTGCACCCGCGAAATCGGGGCGGCGGCGTTCCAGGGCGGCGTTCAATCCTTCGCGGAACTCGGGGTTGGACATGGCCAGCACCTGACCGAAGCCCTCGAACGCCAGCATGTCGTGCAGCGAGGTCTCGAAGCTGCGCGCCATGACGGCTTTGGCAAGCCCCATGACCTCGGCGGGCCCCTCGGCCAGACGCCTGGCCTCCGTGAGGCCGGCGTCATACAGGTCGGCATCGGCGACGACCTTGGACACCAGGCCCAGGTCGGCGGCTTCCTGCGCGGAGTACGTGCCGCCGCTGAACAGGAAGTTCTTGGCGCGCGCCATGCCGATCAGACGCGGCAAGTGGTACATGACCGCGATGTCGGGCACCACGCCCAGCCTGAAGAATCCGGACATGAACTTCGCGCTTTCGCCGGCGATGACCACGTCGCCGGTCAGCGCGAGGCCCATGCCGCCGCCCACCGCATGGCCGTTCACACCGACCACGACCGGCTTGTCCAGCGTGATCAGCGGCGTGAGCCAACGGCTCAGATTGCGGAAACGCCGGTGCACGGTCCACGGATCGCAGGCCGTGCGCAGATGATTCAGGTCGCCGCCGGAGCAGAAAGTGGGGCCGTCGCCCGTCAGGAAGACCGCGCGGATGCCGGGCTCGCGCTCGGCCAGGGCGATCGCCGCGCCGAGCTGTTCGCGCATGTCCATGGTCATCGAGTTCCGGCTTTCTGGGTTCGCCAGGCGGATGATGAGTACGTCTCCGTCTCTTTGTGTTGCTACCAGCTCCTGTGCTGCCATGTAGGACGCTCCAATGGGTAAAGGGGGTGTTTGCTTAAAAGCAAAGTTCGTGCCAGATGCGTGGGACGAGTCGCCGTCCGCGGGCCTGCGGCGAGCGGCAGGCGCGCGGCTGCCCGGATCGCATGCCGGGGTGTACTCGTGGCATACACGCGGATGCGGGACTGTGTTTGTGTGTTCGCGGCGGCTAATCCGCGAGGGCCCGCCGGCCTGGCTATTTGCGCGCCTGCGCCGCCGCCAGCGCGCGTTGATGTCCTGGCATGGCCGTGGCCAGCGCGAACGCATCGGCCTCGTGGGCCATGGCACTGTCCATGGGCTGACTCCAGCTCTGGCGACTGACCGACTTGGTCAGCATCAGCGCTTCATGGGGCAGCGCCAGCAGTTCGGCCGCCAAGGCGCGGCTGGCCTCGGCCAGGGTTTCCCGCGGCACCACGCGGCGGGTCAGGCCGCGCAGGCGGGCCTCCTCGGCATCCATGGCGCCGCCCGTGAGCATCAGGTCCAGGGCGGCGGGGACGCCCAGCTTCGACTGCAGCAGATAGGAGCAGCCGCCGTCCGGGATCAGGCCCAGGCGCACGAAGGGGAACCGCAGGGTCGCGTCATCCGCCATGACCAGCAGGTCGGCGGCAAGCGCCAGCGAAGCGCCGCCGCCGGCCGCCGCGCCCTGGACCGAGGCGATGACGATCTTGTTCATCCTGATCAGCGCCATGTGGTGTTGCTGCGCAGTCAGGATGCGATCGCGCCAGGCCAGCGGGGTCGTCGGCAGATCGCCGGTATCGGCTCCGACGCAGAAGGCGCGGCCCAGCCCTTGCAGCAGCACCACATGGATGTCAGGGTCGGCGGCGATGTCCTGCAGGCGGGCGCCGAACTCGGCGCGCATTGCCGTCGACAGGGCATTGAGCTTTTCGGGGCGGTTCAACGTCAAGACCGCCAGGCCGTCTGTCTTTTCCAGCAGGACCGTGGGTTGGGCGTTGGCGTTTTCCTGGTGTTGCGCGGACATCATGCTTCTCCTTGAAGGGGGGGTGATGAACCTTCAAGCAAAATGGATGCCAGCGTTCAGCCGCAGCGGCCCGGGGGCGGGGAAACCGCGGACGGTGTCCGCGGCACACGCAGTTCGCACAGCCGGAAGACACGCACTGTGCGCCGGGAGCGCCGCCGCGTTCAGGCTTGGCCTGGCGGCCTGTACCACTGCGGGTAATGCTCCTTGACCAGCGGGCCGTCCTCTCTCAAGGCGTGGCACGCGCCGATCTTCAAGGGACGCTTGGCGGGATCGTCCTCGTCTTGCGGGGAGATCTTCCCTTGCAGGATCGTCTGCACGGCCAGGGTCGGCAGCAGGGTCGCCAGCTCGGACAAGTGCGAGCAGCGTTCGGGGGCGGGGATCCGCTTGGCGATTTCCTGGCGGAAGCCCTTGAGCAGGTTCGCACCGACCAGCCGTTCTAGCCGCAGCTGGGCTTCGGGACAGACGGAAGGAAAGGGCATGCGGTGCATGCCGGCCTCGGCGCCCAGCACGTCCAGCGCTTCGTTGATCGTTACGCGGATCGCCATCAGATGTATGGGCACGCCGCAGTCGAAATGCCGCATCTGTGTGGTGAAGGGATGGGGCTTGACGTCCTCGATCAAGGCCTCCAGGTCCCACAGGCCGTCCTCGCGCTCGTAGGCTTGCAACTGGATGGTGCGCGAGTGGGAGGATTTTCTGGCGCTGGCAGGGGCGGGAAGAAAATGCGAAGGCGACACCATGGGGTGGTCTCCGTGTCTGGTTCGAGGGACCGGGAAGACGGCTCCCGGTCCCGCCAAAAAGGAAGGAAGGGTCTAGCGGGTCGCGCCGCTTTCGGCCAGCGCGTCGATCTCGCTGTCGGACAGCCCGGCCGCGGCAAGAATCTCGCGGCTGTGCTCGCCCAGGCGGGGCGCAAGGCGCTTGACCTCGCTCGGCGTCTTGCCGAACTTGACGGGCGGCCTGACGTGAGTCAGCACGCCTTCGCTGGGATGTTCCTGTTGCACGAACATGCCGACCGCCGCCAGATGGGGATCCGTGAACAGATCCTCCAGGCTGTTGACCGGCGCGACCGGTATGCTCAGCGGCCGTAGCTGGCTCAGCCACTCCTGGGAGGTCCGCTCGGTCATGATTTCCCCGAGTATCTTGTACAGGGTTTCGTAGTTCTGGCTGCGGTGGTTCGGCGTGTCGTAGCGCGGATCCTGCGCCAGATCGTCGCGGCCCACCAATTGGAAGAAGTCCTTCCAGTTCTTGTCGGTGTAGGGCAGCACGCACAGATAGCCGTCTTTGGTCCGATGCGGCTTGCGCAACTGGCTGAGCACTCGCGGATAGCCCGCCTTGCCGTTCTGCGGGTCGAAAGCCCGCTCCCATTGATGCTCAATCAGCATGAACGAGGCCAGGGACTCGAACATCGGCACTTCGATGCTCTGCCCTTCGCCGGTGCGCAGCTTGTGGAACAGCGCGGCCAGGACGCTGTAGGCAATGGTCAGGCCGGCGACCTTGTCGCCGATGATGGTGGGCGTGAAGCGCGGTTCTCCCGCCAGATGGGCATTGACGGAGCACAGGCCGGACACTCCCTGGATCATGTCGTCGTAGGCCGGATCGTCGGCATAGGGACCGCCTTCGCCAAAGCCATAGGCGCCACAGTAGACGATGCCAGGGTTGATCTCCTTGATCTGCGCATAACCCAGACCCAGTCGTTCGATGGCCGCCGGGCGCATGGCATGGACGAAGACGTCGGCCGTCGCCACCACGCGCAGCAGCGCTGCGCGCGCCTCGGGGGTGCGCAGGTCCAGCATCAGGCTTTTCTTGTTCCGGTTGACCGACAGGTGTATCGGCCCCATGGCCCGGCTGCGGCCCGCGCCCATGTGGCGCATGATGTCGCCGTCGGGGCTTTCCACCTTGATGACGTCCGCGCCCATGTCGCCGAAGATCTGGGTGGCATAAGGCCCCATTACCACTGACGTCAGGTCGACGATCTTGATTTGAGACAAAGGACCAGACATGACACTCCTCTACGCTTCTTGATGGTTCGTTGGTTTTTTCGTTACACAGAAATTGGTTGCGCCGGCAGCCCCTGATTGAGGGACAGGGTTTTGCTGCATGGCATCAAATACATTCCTGATGGGTTTCTTTCAAGCAATTTCCATGCCATTGCGGACCACGCCCTCGCACGGCCTGCGGAGCGCCTTGCGTGGCGGGGCATCGGCCGCAAGATGTAGCGCCGGCGCGGCCTGCGGCGCTGCAGCCGTGGAGTACACTCGTCGCCACTAACATGCCGCCACGAAAGACACGGAAGGCAGATGCAGAGCGAGAGGATATGGTAAGAGACACCGAAGGGATACTTGTCCTGGACGAAGGCGGCCAGATTAAATTTTCTTCGGGTTTGGGCACGGAGGAAGTGATTGCGCGGATGCTCTCCCGCCTGTGGGCCGATCGTTCCAGCACCCCGGTCAAACGCCTGTTCGCCCTGCCTGGCATCGAGCCCGCCCACAGTGTCGCCGCGCTGGTTTGCGAGCAGGGCGTATGTTTCCTGATCTTCTCCGCGGGCGGGGATGAGCTGACGGAATTCATCTCCACCGTCGATTGCGCCGCGGACATCTTCCGGTACTTCATCACCAATCCCTATGAGGCCATGAACGTCGTCGACGCGGCGGGCAATCTGCTTTACATGAGCCCGATCCACGAACGTTCGATCGGCTTGAAGCGCGGCGACGCGATCGGCCGGCCGGTCAGCGATGTGATCGAGAACACCCGCTTGCAGGAAGTGGTCGTTACGGGCAAGCCGCAGATCGGCGAGGCCCACGAGGCCAAGGGCGTTACCCGTATCGTTTCGCGCATCCCGATCTTCGACCGCGACAAGAAGCTGGTGGCGGCGATCGGTCAGGTCATGTTCAAGGGCCCGCAGGCGATTCCGCAAGCGATCCAGGACATTTCCAACGAGCTCGCCCGCGTGCGGCAGGAACGTGATTTCTATAAGCGCGAACTCTCCGGCATACGCAACCGTTCCTACGGGCTGGACCAGATCGTGGGCAGCAGCAAGGCCATCCGGCAGCTCAAGGAAGACATTCTGCGGGTCGCGCCGCTGGACGTGCCGGTGTTGCTGGTGGGGGAAAGCGGGACGGGCAAGGAGCTGGTGGCGCACGCGCTGCACATGCTCAGCCCGCGCGGCGACAAGCCGCTGACCCTGATCAATGCGGCCGCGATGCCCATCAGCCTGGTGGAAAGCGAGCTGTTCGGCTATGAAGGCGGCGCGTTCACCGGCGCCGACAAACGCGGCCGCAAGGGCAAGTTCGAGCTTTCCGACACCAGCAGCCTGTTCCTCGATGAGATCGGCGACATGCCGATGGAAATGCAGGTGAAATTGCTGCGCGTATTGCAGGACGGCACGTTCCAGCGGGTGGGCGGCGAACGCCTGCTGCACTCGGATTTCCGTCTGATCTCGGCCAGCCATCGGGACTTCCAGAAGATGGTTGCGGACAATACGTTCCGCCTGGACCTGTTCTACCGCATCAGCGCCGTGACGCTCTACCTGCCCTCGCTGCGGGACAGGCCCGAGGATATTCCCGAGCTGGCCGATACCTTCCTGGCCGCCTTCGCCAAGCGCCAGGGCGTGGCCAGGAAGTCCATCGACGACCATGTCATCCAGTACCTGCAATCGCGCAGCTGGCCGGGCAATGTGCGCCAACTGCAGCACGCCGTGGAGCGGGCAGCGATATTCAGCGACGGCAGTCGCCTGACGCTGGAGAGCTTCGGCGGTCTGGAGCATCCGGGCGGCATCGGGACCGAGAAGGAGTACCGCCCCTTGCAGGCGACTGCGGGCTCGGGCCGCTTCGACATGTGGGAAGCGAAGCAGCGCGTCGAGATGGAGCTGATCGCGGACGCCATGGAGCGCACCGGCGGCAACAAGAAGCGGGTCGCCGAGGAACTGGGAATTTCCCGCTCCTATCTGTACAAGCAGCTGCGCCTGATGGAAGGCGGCAAGGAGAGCTGAGTCCCAGTCTTGGGGTCAGGACTGCACGACCCCGGCGTTGAACAGCTCCTGCTGCCGCGCGGCACCCAAACCGAGTTCGTCCAGGATTTGCCGGGTGTGCTCGCCGCGGCGCGGCGAGCGCTTTTCCTGACAGCCGGGCGCCGCCGTGCCCGGCAGCCGGGCGATCGGCACCCGGCATGGGCCGCCTTGCTCGCTCATCGCGAATATCCGCTGTTGTTCAACCTGAGCGTCGGCCAGGAAGCCGGCGTAGTCGGAGACTTTTCCGCAGACCACGCCATGCCGGTTCAGGCGCTCGACCCAATGCGCCGTCGGCTTGGCGCGGAAGATCCGTGTCAGCGTTGAATTGATCTCCTCGCCGTGGGCGTGACGTCCGGTCGCCGTGCTCAGCCGCGGGTCGGCGAGCCAGTCGTCCTGTCCTATGGCTTGGCACAGGCCGGCGAACATCCGGTCGTGCAGCGAGGTGACGTTGATATGCCCGTCCTCGGTCTCGAAGGTGCCGGCCGGCACGCTCAGCGCCTGCACGGCGCGTCCGGCATTGAGGGCTTCGTCGATGATCGCGCCGCTTTGCACCGCGGCCGCGGCTTCCAGCAGGGAAATCTGCACCCGCGAGCCCTGGCCCCGCGCGGCGCGACGGTACAGCGCCGCGCCCGTGGCCTGCGCCGCATAGATGCCCGTCGCCACGTCGATCAGCAGGATGCCGACCTTGCGCGGCGCGCCGCGCGCGTCCCGGTTGACCACCATCATGCCGCTCATGGCCTGCAGCGTCGAATCCGATCCCGGCCGTTCGGCATAGGGGCCGTCCGGACCGAAGGCGGACACCGAGACATACACCTGATCGGGCCTGGCTTTCGAGAGGTCGGCGTATGACAGGCCCAGACGCTCCATGACGCCGGGGCGGAAGCTTTCTATGACGACGTCGGCCCGCAACGCAAGCTGGCGCAGGAGGTCGCGGCCGGCCTCGGTCTGAGCGTCGATGCAAATCGAACGCTTGCCCAGGTTGTAGGCAATGGCAAGCGCGCTCATGCCTTCGGTCTGATGGCCAATGGCGCGGCTCCAGTCGCCGGCTGGCGATTCCGCTTTGATGACCTCGGCGCCTTGTTCCAGCAGGAGCATGGCGCAGTAAGGTCCGGCGACTCCCTGGCTGAGATCCAGGACGCGCAATCCGGCGTAGGGCTTATCGGGCGAGGCGGGCATGGGGTGGGGCTCCTGAGAAAGTCTGGCGTGTCCGGGCTTTCCCGGATGTGTTTGGGTATGAAGCAAAACCCGTACCACGGGGCGAGCGCCGTGGATGCTTGTCCTGCCGCGCCGCGAGTGTCCTCATAGTACGCATATGTGTTCACCCAGGAGGCAGGGCCGGCGGCTGGCTGGCGGCCTCGGTGCTGCGTTGTAGGACGGAGCACGGCGAGACCGGGTCTGGCATGGAATTTGCGTTTGCCCAGGAAGGATGCAGACGTGGATTTTCAACCAGGAAGTCAGGAGCAGACATGAACCATGCAATCAATAAGATGGCCACCCGAGTGGCCGCGATAGCGTTGGCAGCGCTTACCGCGACCAGCGCTGGGGCCGCCGAATATCCGAGCAAGCCGATCAGGATGATCGTGCCGTTCGCGGCGGGCGGGCCGACCGACACGTTGGCGCGCAGCCTGGCCGAGGCGATGACGGAACAGCTGGGCCAGAAAGTGATCGTGGAGAACAAGCCGGGAGTGGGCGGGAACGTAGGCACGGCCCAATTCGCGCGCATGGCCCCCGACGGCTACGCGGTGCTGCTGGTCACCAATGGCCCGCTGGTGGCCAATCAGATGATGTTCAAGAACCTGGGCTTCGATCCGAAGAAGGACCTGGATCCTGTCTCCTTCGTGGCCTATCTGCCCAATATGGTCGCCGTGCATCCCAGCGTGCCGGCAAAGACCATCAAGGAGCTGATCGCGCTGCTGAAGGCGAACCCCGACAAGTACAGCTTCGCGTCGGGTGGGGACGGCACCAGCACCCACTTTGCCGGCGAATTGATGAAGTCCATGGCGGGCGTGCAGATGACGCACATCCCCTACAAGGGCGATGGCGCCTCGATGCCGGACGTCGTCGGCGGACAGGTGCCCATCGTGTTCGGCAGCATCTTCGCCGCCAAGCGTTTCGTCGATGGCGGCATGCTCAGGGGGTTGGCGGTGACGTCCCTGGACCGGGTCCCGTCCATGCCGGACGTGCCGACGGTGGCTGAATCCGGTTTGCCCGGCTACGACCTGACCGCCTGGTACGGCGTGGTGGTCCCCGCGGGTACGCCCAAGCCCATCGTCGACAAGTTGAGCCAGACCATCGCCCAGGTCGTGGCGTCGCCGGACTTCCGTGCGCGGGTCGAGGGGATGAGCGGCATACCGAAAAGCACCACTCCGGAAGAGTTCGCCGCCTTCATGGAAGCGGAGCGTCCCAAGTGGAAGAAGCTCATCGAGGAATCGGGAATCAAGATCAACTAGGCCGTTCGCGCCGAGAACACAAGTGAAACAGGAGAAAGCGATGTTTGCTGCAGATGTGCTGAAAGGAAAGGTGGCGTTGATAACGGGAGGCGGGGGCGGCATAGGACTGGAGATCGCCACGGCCTATGCGCGCCTGGGCGCCAAGGTGGTGGTGGCGAGCCGCAACCAGGAACGGCTTGACGGCGCCGTGGCGTCGCTGGCGGCGCAGGGCCTGGAGATCCTGGCCGTGCAAACCGACGTCAGAGTCTACGAGCAGATCCAGGCCGCCATAGAAACCGCGGTCGAGCGCTACGGCGCGCTGGACATCCTGGTGAACAACGCCGCCGGAAACTTCCATTGCCCGACCGCCGAACTGTCGCCCAATGGCTGGAAGACGGTCATAGACATCGATCTGAACGGCACGTTCTACGGCTGTCACGCCGCCTACAAGAATCTGAAGGCGGCCCGCGATGGCGGCTGCATCATCAGCATCGCCACCATGCTCGGCCTGAGCGGCTGGCCAGGCGCCGCGCATGCCGGAGCGGCCAAGGCCGGGATCATTTCCTTGTCGCGCGCACTGGCGGTGGAGTGGGGCGGCGACAACATCCGCGTCAATACGATTTCGCCTGGGCCCATAGGCGACACGGAAGGGGTGCGCCGCCTGTATCAGGAGACCGGCCGCGAAGAACTGGAGCGCAAGAAGACAGCCCTGGGCCGGTTCGGCAACAAGTCCGATATCGCCAATGCCGCCGTCTATCTGGCGTCGGACCTGGGCGCCTACATCACCGGCGAGAACATGGTGGTGGATGGCGGCCGCTGGCTCAAGTACGTGGCGGCTTGAGCCAGCGGGGGGGGGGGGGGGGGGGGGGGGGGGGGGGG
>JALDYL010000245.1:0-6060 GCA_032153965.1 Achromobacter sp.
GCCTTGCCGCCTGCCATGGCCCTGGCGTCGCCGCTGGCCATTTGATCGGGATTGGCTGGCAAGGGGCGCCCTTCCAGATCGGGCGCCGGATCCATGCCTGCGGGGATCGCGGCGCGCGCCGCGGCCGCCTCCTGCGCGCGCCCCGCTACCCCAACCGCGACGGTTGCGGATGGGGCGTGAGCGTCGGCGGCGGCGGACGGCTGGCGCTGTACACCAGCCAGCGGCGCCGCGCATCCCTGGAACAGCAGGAAAACCGAAAGCGCCATGCACAGCGTCTTTCTGGCCTGGCGCACGGCCGATCTCCGCCAAGCAAATGACCCGGGTGGCTTCAGCATCGTCATGACCTTGTCTCAAAGGAATCCGCGGGCGGTGGGTGCGCCAGCCAGGCAAAGCCGCCAAGCTACTGAACTGCGGCACAGCCGGTTCCGTTCTGGGTCATATCCAGGACGAAATCCCGCTCGCGCTCCAAGCCATCACGCCCGAGGATTCGTGTTGTTACTTACAAATGACAAAATATGACAATATGCTATTTATATGACTGTTGATTTCAATATGTAATTTATTGATTCCTCAACAGAAAACCTGATCACCGAGTGCATCGCGGCATCAGGCGGGGCTTGCACGGGGAAGTCGATGGAGGCGGTTCAGTCAGGGCTGAACGCGGGAAACGCGGGCAGTGTCGAGCGGACACGCCGCGCAGGCCGTACTACGGCGCTTGCAGAAATGCTGGGATGTACATCAGACGGAACCGCGGCTGAACCCGCGGCTCGAAGAGACGGCCCGCTGCCGCACGCCGGGCAGCGTGCGGCAGCGGGCCGCGGTTCCTAGTTGAACGGCCAGACTGGCGGATGCGTGCCGGGCGGGCTGGACGGACGCGTCCAGCGGGCCGGCGTTTCGGAAAACTGCGCTGCGTGGCGCAGCGCCACCAGCTCGCCGAAGCCCGAGGGTTCGGTTTCCAGCAAGCCTTCGAAACCCGGCATTGGACAGGCCAGCCCACCCTCGACGCGGCCCAGGCCGCGCAGCCAATGCGCGGTTTGCGCCAGCGACACGCGCACGTGCCAGCTGCCGCCCTCGGTCGCCTGGCGCGCCAGCGCGGCCTGCGCGCCGAAGGCCATCAGGTAGCCCGAGGCATGGTCCAGGATCTGCATGGGCATGGGCTTGGGCGCGTCCTGGCCTGCGGCCTGCGCCTCGGCGTGATTGAAGCCCGTGGCGGTCTGCACCAGGGAGTCGAAGCCGCGGCGGCCAGCCCAGGGGCCTTTGTCGCCATAGGCGGACAAGGAGACGTAAACGATGCCCGGACGGATGCGCGCCGCGTCCTGCGGGCCGAAGCCCAGCGCGGCCAGGCCGCCGGGGCGGTAGCCCTGCACGAACACGTGCGCGCTGCGCAGCAGGTTGCCCAGCGCGATGCGGCCGTCGGCCGTGTCCAGGTCGGCCAGCACCGACAGCTTGCCGCGGCTGGTGTCGATGATGTTGTCGATGTTGGGCAGATGCGGGGAATTGAGCAGCATCACGTCGGCGCCGTAGGCTGCCAGCGCCCGGCCGCAGACCGGGCCGGCGATGATGCGGGTCAGGTCCAGCACGCGGATGTCCTTGAGCGGCCTGGCGCCGATGCCGTACTTGGGCAAGGGCCGCGGATCGGCCTCGCCGATGCGTTCGATGGTCAGCAAGGGTTGGGCGGCCACCGCCTGCGCCTGGGGATGGCGATCCCATTCGTCGAAGCTGCGCAGGGCGGCCACGGGCAGGCCCGCATCGGCGGCCACCTGTTCGAAGTCCAGCGCCTTCCAGCGGCTCAGGGCACGTTCCACCATTGCGCGGGTGGTGTCTTCGCCCGCAGGGCAGCCCAGCAGCGCCAGCGCGCCATCCCGGTGATGGGCGAAGTTGGCGTGGATGCGGACCCAGCCGCCGTCGCCGCAGCGATACAGGCCGGTGATGGGATCCCAGGGATTGGGGGTGAGGCCGTTGATGGTGTAGTGGCTGCGACATTCCTGCGCCGCGTGCAGCATGTCGACAGCGACCTGCTGCCTGGCGCCGCCGCGCAAGTGCCAGATTTCGGCCGCGGCCAGCGCGGCCGCGGCCATGCTGGCCTGCGCCGCCGCGCCGACGGCAAAGGACGATGGGAGTACCGGGTCGGCGCCAGTCAACACCACATGGTCCAGCGACTCGTCCGGCAGGGCCACCGAGCGCCAGAGCTTCTGCAAAACGTCGCGCGACGCGTTGCCTGCGGGTGTGCGTCCCCTCAGAAAAGACGGGCGTAGGTCCATCAGATTTCCCATAGCGTTCATCTTGCTCTAGTCGTTTATTTGAATTACAAGGCGGGGCCCAGGCCGCGTCAATACGCGCGGCGCGCCAGCGTGTTTCATGGTTTGACCGCGAAGCGCCGCGATCGGGCCGCGCCGCGCGGATTCCCCTGCGAGGCCCGCGGCGCGAGCCTGCGCCTGCCAGGACACATCTACTCGTAGTTTTTACATCGTCTTCCAAGCGTGCCGCCCGTGCGGCCGACGCAATATAGAATGCCAGCCTCGCCGCCTCCCTGCCCTGGACCGCCCATGAACACATTGCTCTGGCTGCGCACCGATCTGCGCGCGCACGACAATCCCGCCCTGGCCGCGGCCGCCGAGGCCGGCACGGTCACCGCCCTGTTCCTGGCCGCGCCCGGCCAATGGCGCCTGCATGGCGACGCGCCGGCCAAGGTCGATTTCTGGCTACGCAATCTGCGCGAACTCTCGCGCGAACTCGGCCGCCTGGGCATACCGCTGCGGCTGCTGACCGTGCATGACTGGAGCGAGGCGCCGGACGCGCTGGCCGCTTTCTGCCGCGACCACGCCATCGGCCAGGTCCACGCCAATGCCGAATGGGCCGTCAACGAGCGCCGCCGCGATGCCGCGGTCGCCGCCCGCCTGCGGTCCATGGACGTGGAATGGACGCAGCATCACGGCGCGACGCTGCTGCGGCCCGGCACGGTGCTGACCGGCAAGGGCGAGTGCTATCGCGTCTACACCCCCTATGCGCGGGCCTGCCGCGAACGGCTGCGCACGGCGCCGCTGCGCGCCCTGCCCGTCGCGCGCGCGCAGACGCCGCCGCCCTGGCCGGCGGATCCGCTGCCCGCGGCCTTCGACGGTTTCGATGCGCCCGCCGCCCCCGTGCGCGCGCTCTGGCCCGCCGGCGAGGACGCGGCCAGCGAACGGCTCGAAGCCTTTGCCGACGGCGTCATCGACGCCTACCAGGAAGAACGCGACTTTCCCTCGCTGCCCGCCACCAGCTGCCTCTCGCCCTATCTGGCGGCGGGCGTGCTGTCGCCGGGCCAGGCCCTGCGCGCGGCGCTGGCCGCCAACCAGGGCGAAGTGGACGGCGGCAAGCGCGGCGCGGCCACCTGGATCAACGAACTGCTGTGGCGCGAGTTCTATCAGCATCTGCTGGCCGCCTACCCCAGGCTGTCCATGCACCAGCCCATGAAGCCGGAGACCGCGGCCGTGCCCTGGCGCGACGCGGCGGACGACCTGCATGCCTGGCAGCAAGGCCGCACCGGCATCCCCATCGTCGACGCGGCGATGCGGCAGTTGTTGGCGCTGGGCTGGATGCACAACCGCCTGCGCATGGTGGCGGCCATGTTCCTGTCCAAGAACCTGCTGATCGACTGGCGGCTGGGCGAAGCCTGGTTCATGGCGCAGCTGGTGGACGGCGATCTCGCCGCCAACAACGGCGGCTGGCAGTGGAGCGCGTCCACGGGCGCGGACGCGGTGCCCTACTTCCGTATCTTCAATCCGCTGTCGCAGTCGCGCAAATTCGATCCGGACGGGGTGTTCCTGCGCGAATGGTTGCCGGAACTGGCGCACCTGGACCGCCGCGCCATCCACGATCCCAGTCCCATGGAGCGCGCGGGCGCAGGCTACCCGCTGCCCATCGTCGACCTGGCCCAGAGCCGGCTGCGCGCGCTGGAGGCGTTCAGCGGACTGCCGCCGGCCTGAGAGCTGCCTTGGCGCTGCGCCGGACGGGCGTAGGCGGCGCTTGACCTAGGTCAACGCCGTTTCCGTCCGCGTCCTGGATGATGGTTCCGCGAATCCCCGCCAACGCCGATCGCAGGACGACACAGCATGCGCGACCAGCCGCAGGTCCATGACCAGGAATACACGCTGCACGACGAGCAGTGCCTCATCACCCGCACCGACGCGCGCGGCCGCATCATCTATGCCAATCCCGCGTTCCTGGAAGTCAGCGGCTACACGCAGGCGGATCTGATCGGCAAGGGCCATGACACCATGCGCCACCCCGACATGCCGCTGGCCGCCTACGACGATCTGTGGCGCACGATACAGCGCGGCAAGTCCTGGACGGGCGTGATCAAGAACCGGCGCAAGCATGGCGGCCACTATTGGTCGCTGGCCAGCATCACCCCGGTGGTGGAGCGCGGCGTCACCGTCTGCTATGCCTGCGTGCGCGTCAAGCCGACGCGCGCCCAGATCGAGACCGCCGACAGCGCCTACCGGCGCCTGCGCACCGGCATCACCGGCGGCTTGCGGCTGAGCGCGGGGCGGATCCGTCCCGGGGGCCTGCTGGCGCGCCTGCGCGACTGGCGAGCGGCGGGCATACGCGGGCGCATGCTGGCCTGGGCCGGCCTGTCGTCCGCGCTGTTCCTGACGGCCGGCGGCATTGCGCTGCATGGCATGGCCGCCACGCTGAACATCGAGCAACTGGCCTTGGCCGCGGCGGTGCTGGCCGCCGGCGTCTGCCTGATCTTCGCATCGGGCTGGGCCTACGCCCGCACGCTGTCCGGAATGCTGGCCACGGCCACCGACTTCACGCGGCAGATCGCGGCCGGCAATCTGGGCACGCCGCTGACGCCCGCCAACACGGATGATGAAATGGGCGCGCTGAGCTGGTCGCTGGAGGCCACGCGCAGGAATCTGGTCGGCTTGGCCCGCGACGTGCACGGCGGCATTGCGGATGCCGGGAGTTCTGGCACAGCGCCCGCCCCATCCAGCGCGGGCGATTTGCGCCATGCGATCGAGGTGTTCCGGATCGGACGCGTCCAGCCCCTGGGCACGCGCCGGCCCTTGTAGCGCTATTCCAGCGCAGGCTTGCGGCGATTTCAGGCGCCGGCCGCGGCCTCTTTGTCCAAACGCTTGATGAACACCTGCAGCTCCTTCACCACCTGCTGATCGCCGCGCGCCTGCGCGGCCTGCAGGCCCGATTCCCAGGCGGCGCGCGCGCCCGCCCTGTCGCCCTGCCCGAGGCAAGCCTTGCCCAGCCATTTCCAGGCCACCGAATAAGCGGGATCGAACGTCAGCGCCGCGCGCAGATGCGGCTCGGCTTCGCGAAAACAGTCCTGCTCGGCGTAGGCCTTGCCCAAGGAAAAACGCAGCAGCATGTTGTCCGTGCCCTTGGCCAGCATCGCTTCCAGCCGTTCGATCATTCCTTCCATTGCCAATTTCTCCCGCAGGCACGCCATTCGATCCGAATGCCCATGATAGGACGGCAGCGCCCGAACCCAGGCAATGGCCCCGCATGGCGCAGGCCCAAATCGGAAGCGCGGCCGGCGCCAGTCCCCAGGGTATACCCTCAATTACAATAGGGCTTTGCGCACGCGCCCTCGGCGCGCTGCCCTAGAATTCCGCCCTTGCCCTGTCTCTGCCGCCAGGGCTTTCCTATTCGTCCCGACCCTGTCTCCCATGCCCCTGCACCTCATCGCGCTGGCCGCCGCCGCTTTCGGCATCGGCACCAGCGAGTTCGTCATCATGGGCCTGCTGCCCAATGTCGCCGCGGACCTGCGCGTCAGCATTGATGTCGCCGGCCTGCTGATTACCGGCTACGCCATGGGCGTGGTGATCGGCGCGCCCATCATGGCCATCATCACCGCCAGGCTGCCGCGCCGCGCCACGCTGATCGGCCTGGCCAGCACTTTCGTGGTGGGCAATCTGCTGTGCGCGCTGGCGCCAAGCTACGGCTTGCTGATGGCCGCGCGCGTGTTCACTGCGTTCTGCCACGGCGCCTTCTTCGGCCTGGGCGCGGTGGTGGCCGCGGACCTGGTGCCGCGCAACCAGCGCGCCAGCGCCATCGCGCTGA
>JALDYL010000246.1:0-6058 GCA_032153965.1 Achromobacter sp.
TTTGACAACGTTACCATTAGACTGCCGCCATCAAATGATAACGTTGTCATAACCCTGAATCCTTCTTCGGCGGCCGCATGAATCCCTTCCTGGAAACCCTGCTCGATACTCCCCTGGACGACACCTACCGGGGCATTCCTCCGGGCGAGCCCGCGCTCCCGCTGCGCGCGGTGGCATCCCGGCGTTGGCAGCCCAGGAACGGCGACATGGCCCTGCCCGTCCTGACCCTGGACGAGGCCGCCTTCGCCCACAACGTCGAGCAGATCTTCCAGTACGCCCGCAGCCACGGCGCCGCGCTGGCGCCGCATGCCAAGACGCCGATGTCGCCGCAGATCGTGCAGCGCCTGCTGGACGCCGGCGCCTGGGGCGCGACCGTCGCCAACCTGCAGCAGGCCGCCGTGCTGCTGCGCGCCGGGGTTTCCCGCCTGATGCTGGGCAACGAGATCGGCGGCGCGGCCAGCGGCGCCCGGCTGGGCAAGCTGCTGGCGGCCTACCCCGCCGCGCGCCTCTTGGCCTTCGCGGATTCGGCCGCCACGGTGCGGTCGCTGGCGGCCGCGGCGGCAGAAGCCGGCCGCCCCGTGGAAGTGCTGGTGGAAGTCGGCGGCGGCCGCGCAGGCGCGCGCGACGATGCCGCGGTCACGGCCATCCTGGACGCGATCCGCGAGCAAGGCGGCAAGCTCGCGCTGGCCGGCGTGGCGACATACGAAGGCGCCGTCGCCTCGTCGGACGCCGCGCTCAGCGCAAGCAACATCGCCGCGCTGATGGAGCGGGCCGCCCGCGCGTTCCGGCAGGTGCGCGCCCTGGCGCCGCAAACGCCGCTGGTGTTCACCGCCGGCGGCTCGGCTTTCTTCGACCAGGTGACGCAAGCCGCGAAGCCCTGGCTGACCGAGGACGGCAACGCCCAACTGGTGCTGCGCAGCGGCGCCATCTTCTTCCATGACCACGGCACCTACCAGCGCGCGCTGCAGGCCATGGACGCCCGCGCGGGCTTCCAGATCGACGGCCAGGCGCGCAATGCCGCCACCGATTTCCGGCCGGCCCTGCGCCTGTGGGGCGAAGTCCTGTCGCGCCCGGAACCGGGCCTGGCGATCTGCGGCTTCGGCATGCGCGACGTGTCCTATGACCAGGACCTGCCCGCGCCGCTGGCGGCCTTTCGCGGCGGCGCGGCCCTGCCCGGCTGGGATGCGCAGGCCCGCGTCACCCGGCTCAACGACCAGCACGCCTTTCTCGCCATCGATCCGGACAGCGAACTGGCGCCGGGCGACGTGATCGAGTTCGGCATTTCGCACCCCTGCACCTGCCTGGACCGCTGGCGCGTGTTCTTCGGCCTGGATGCCGACGGCCGCGTGCAGTCGGCCTATCGCACGTTCTTCGGATAAGCCATGCAACAGCTGAACTTCCAACAGATCTGGCGCTACCGCGAACAGCTCTGGGACGGCATCCAGGTGACGCTGGAGCTGACCGTCATCGCCGTGGTCGCCGGGCTGGCGATCGGCCTGGCCGGCGCCGTGCTGACGCGCCATGGCCCCAAGTCGGTCAAGCTGGCGCTGCGCGCCTATGTCGAAGTGTTCCGCAACACGCCGTCGCTGATCCAGCTGTTCGTGGTGTTCTTCGTCCTGCCGGGGCTGGGCCTGCGCATGCCGCCCTTCGTGGCCGCGGCGCTGGCGCTCAGCCTGTACTTCGGCGCCTATGCCATCGAGATCCTGCGCGCCGGCCTGGATTCCATTCCTCGCAGCCAGATCGAGGCCGGCCACTGCCTGGGCCTGAGCACCTGGCAGGTCTACCGCCACATCGTGCTGGCGCCAGCCCTGCGCAACGTCTATCCGGCCCTGGGCACGCAGCTGGTCATCCTGCTGCTGGGAACCTCGCTCGCCTCGCAAGTGTCGGCCGAGGACCTGTTCCATGCCGGCAGCTTCATCGAAAGCCGCACCTACCGCAGCTTCGAGGTCTATGCGGTGATCTGCGGCATCTATTTCACGCTGGTGCTGATCACCAAGGCCTTGCTGGCCCTGGCCGGCAGCCTGGCCTTCACCTGGCCCGTGCGCCGCTAGGAGCCGCAAGCATGCGTACCTTCACCCTGAGCGATTTCGCCTCCCTGCTCAGCGCGCTGCAGTGGACCGTGGCCCTGGTGCTGATCGCGCTGGCCATCGGCGCGCCGCTGGGCCTGGGCCTGGCGCTGCTGCGCGGCCATCGTTCGGCCCCGCTGCGCTGGCTGGCCGCGGCCATACAGCAACTGGTCCAGGGCGTGCCGCTCTTGGGCCTGCTGATGTTCTTCTATTTCGGCATGCCGGTGTTCCTGGGCATCGAGGTGCCCGCGCTGACGGCCGTCAGCGTGGCATTCATCATCTACACGGCGGCCTTCCTGGGCCAGATCTGGTACGGCGGCATCCAGGCCGTGAAGCACGAGCAGTGGGAAGCGGCCGCCTGCCTGGGCCTGTCCAAATGGCACCAGTTCCGCCACGTGATCGCGCCGCAGGCGTTCCGTCTGTCGCTGCCGCCCACGGTGGGCTTCCTGGTGCAGCTCATCAAGGGCACCTCGCTGGCCTCCGTGGTGGGCTTCGTCGAACTGGCGCGCGCCGGGCAGATCGCCAGCGCCGCCACCTTCCAGCCGCTGCTGGTCTATTCCTGCGTCGCGTTGCTGTACTTCGCGGCGTGCCTGCCCCTGACGATGTGGGCCCGTAACCTGGAGGGCCGCTTCCATGGCGCTCGTTGAAGTCTCCAACATCCACAAACGCTTCGGCGCCAACGCGGTGCTCAACGGCGTCTCGCTAGAAGTCAACGAAGGCGAGATCGTCACCATCATCGGCCGCTCCGGCTCGGGCAAGTCCACCCTGCTGCGCTGCCTGAACGCGCTGGAAACGGTGGACGACGGCGACATCCGCATCGGCGGCGAACGGATCCACGCCAACATGCCGGGCTTGCGCCAGTTCCGCCAGCGCGTGGGCATCGTGTTCCAGCAGTTCAACCTGTTTCCGCACCTGAACGTGGAGCGCAACATCACGCTGGCGCCCACGCTCAACGGCAAGATCGCCAAATCGCAGGGCCGCGCGCTGGCGCTGGACGTGCTGCGCCGCGTCGGCCTGGCCGAAAAGATCGACGCCTATCCGGCCCTGCTGTCGGGCGGCCAGCAGCAGCGCGTGGCGATCGCACGCTGCCTGGCCATGGCGCCGCAACTGATGCTGTTCGACGAGGTCACCTCGGCGCTGGACCCGGAACTGGTGGGCGAAGTGCTGAAAGTCATGGAAGACATGGCGCGCCAGGGCATGACCATGGTGCTGGTGACGCATGAAATGGCCTTCGCCCGCAACGTCGCGTCCAAGGTCGTGTTCATGCACCAGGGCCGCGTCTGGGAACAGGGCCCGCCCGCCGAACTCTTTGCCAATCCCCAAACCCCCGAGCTGCGCCAGTTCATCGGCACGGCCGCGCCTTCCACTCACTAAGGCATCCGCCACTGGAGTCATTGCATGAAACTGTTCGCCAAGCTGGCCGCCGCCGCGGCCGTCTGTCTCTCCCTGGCCGCCCCCGCCTCGGCCGCCGACAAACTGCAGGACGTGCTGGGCGCGGGCAAGCTGCGCGTGGGCGTGCTGATGGATGCCGCGCCCTGGGGCTTCAAGGACGCCAAGGGCGAGGCCGCCGGCCTGGACATCGACCTGGCCAGGCTCATGGCCGCCGACATGGGCGTGAAGCTGGAGCTGGTGCAGGTCACCGGCGCCAGCCGCATCCCCAGCCTGCTGGCCGGCAAGGTCGACGTGCTGATCGCGGCCGCCGGCGCCACGCCGGAACGCGCCCAGCAGGTCATGTTCTCGCAGCCCTATGCCGCGGTGAACCTGGGCGTCTACGGCGGCGCCAGCATGCCGCAGGCCAAGACCGTGGACGAACTGAAAGGCCACAGCATCGCGGTCGCCAAGGGTTCCACCTTGGACATCTGGCTGACCGACAACGCGCCGGGCGCCAAGCTGGTGCGCTTCGAGGACACGCCCTCGGCCGTGGCCGCCTATCTGGCGGGGCAATCGGAATCGTTCGCCGAGAACAGCGCCATCGCGCTCAAGGTGGCTGAAGACAACGCCGCAAAGGCTCCCCAGCTCAAGTTCCTGATCCGCCAGTCGCCGGCCCACGCCGCCGTGCAGCAGGGCCAGCAGAACCTGCTGAACTGGATCAACACCTTCCTCTTCACCAACCGCCTGAACGGCAAGCTGCCGGCCCTGCAGGAAAAGTGGTTCAAGGAAGCCCAGACCCTGCCGCAGATGTAATCGGCCCACCTACCAAGGATTCGCATGATCAAACGCTACAAATCGGGCTCGCGCATGAGCCAGGCCGTCTCGTACAACGGCTTCGTGTTCATCGCCGGCCAGGTGGCCGACAACCGCCAGGGTTCGCTCGAATCGCAGACCCGCGAAGTGCTGGCGAAGATCGAGGCGCTGCTGGCCGAGGCCGGCAGCGACAAATCCCGCCTGCTGGCCGTGGACGTGTTCCTGCCTGCCATCGGCGACTTCGATGCCATGAACCGCGTCTACGACGCCTGGATCGATCCCGCCAACCCGCCGGCCCGCGCCTGCGTCGAGGCCCGCCTGGCCGACCCCGACCTGCGGGTCGAGATGACCGCGGTCGCCGCGCTGCGCTAAGGGCGCCTTGCGGCAGCCTTCCGATCCCTTTTCGCGCCGCCTTGCGCGGCGCTGTTGTATCTCCCCATGCATACCGGCCTGTTTCACGACATAGATTTCGATGCCGACGGCAAGGCGCTCAGCTTCCTGGGCACCCCCTATTCGGTGGACCGTTCGCCCTATTACCAGATCAAGACGCCCATCTGCCGCATCCGCAACGGCCGCGGCCCGCGCGTGCTGCTCATGGCGGGCAACCATGGCGACGAGTACGAAGGCGAAGTCGCCCTGGGCCGCCTGATCCGCCGCCTGGACCCCGCCCGCATGCGCGGCGAAGTCACCATCCTGCCGCTGGCCAACCTGCCCGCCGTGATGGCAGCGCGGCGGCGCTCGCCGCTGGACAACGGCAATCTCAACCGCGCCTTTCCCGGCGTGCCCGGCGGCACGCCCACCGAGCGCCTGGCGCACTTCCTCGAACACGAGCTGTTCCCGCGCCACGACGTGGTGTTCGACATCCATTCGGGCGGCACCTCGATGGCGCACCTGCCCACCGCCCTGATCGAGCGCCAGGACTCGCCCGAGCGCATGGCGCGCGCGCTGGACCTGATGGGTTCGCTGGGCATGGGCCACGCCTTCGTCGCCGCCAACGGCCGCGATGCGCCTACCTCCATGGCGGCAGCCGCGCGCGCGGGCGCCATCGGCATCAGCGGCGAATTCGGCGGCGGCGGCACGCTGACCCCGGCCACGCTGGCCGCCACCCAACGCGCCATCGACAATCTGCTGCAGAAGCTGGGCGTGACCGACGCGCCGCTGCTCGGCCCGCACGCGCCCGGCGCGCCCGCCATGCAGCTGCTCGAACTGGACAGCCACGAGCAGAACATCTTCGCCACCCGCCGCGGCTGGTTCGAGCCGGCGGTCGACATCGGCGCCACGGTCCGCGCAGGCGATGTCGCGGGCTACTACCATGACCTCAACCAGCTGGATGCGGAAGAGGAAATCCTGCGCTTCCGCCAGTCGGGCATCGTCATTTCCCGGCGCTTGCATACCGACTGCGAATCCGGCGACAGCCTGATCCAGGTTGCGCGTCCGGTCGGCCAGGCTGATATCCTGACGGCTGCCGCCTGACCCCGGAACAATCAAAAGAAATCGCATGAGCCACCGGCCCGCGCCTCCTTCCGCCCCCACCTATGACGACGTGCTGCGCGTGCGTCCCGAGGGCGCCGCCGCGCCCGCGCGCGCCGCCGCCCCCGCCAAACCGCCGCGCATCGAGGAGGTGGCCAGGCTGGCCGGGGTGTCGCCCATCACCGTGTCGCGGGCCTTGCGCCAGCCCGAGAAAGTGGCGCAGGAAAAGCGCGACCGCATCCTGCAGGTGGTGGCGCAGACCGGCTATGCCTCCAACCCGCATGCGCGGGCCCTGCGCTCCGGGCAGTCCAGCGTGGTGGCGGCCTTCGTCTCCAACA
>JALDYL010000247.1:0-6028 GCA_032153965.1 Achromobacter sp.
CCACGTTGACGATGCTGATGTCCAGGATGGTGATGAAGCTGCCCAGGTTGACGGCAAGGACCAGGGCGCGGCGGCGTGCGGGATGCATGGCGGGATGCGGAGTAGGGGAAGGGGTATTCTATTCATCGACCGACCGTCGGTCAATGAAAAGAGAATCGTTCCCATCCTGGCGCGGTGCTGGATCAGCCGTTGCGGGAGTTCGCCCTTGCTCAGCCCGCGCCGTGAAAGTCCGGCAAGACATCGGCCGCCAGCTCGTGGAGGATGTCGTCGGCAGCGCGATCCGCAGCGGCCAGGTTCAGCGCCACGTGATGCGTGCCGTGATCGCGCAGGACATGAAGCAGATCGGCCAAGGCCTGGCTTCCCATGCGGTACCCAAGGGGAATGGGCGTGGCCTTTTCGTGCCGGTCCGCGCTCAGGTCGAGCTTCATGGAAACGCCGAATGCGCGGAACTGGCCAGGAGCTGCGCGGTCCACCGCCGCGCGCCACAGGCGGTGGCGGTGGTATTGATCTTCCGGTTCCCGATGGTAGGTGATCCAGCCGATAGCGTTGCGGGCGATCCAGTCCACGCTCTGGCCGCCGGAGCCCACCGCAAGCAGCGGGATGGCGTTGGGCGATTGCGGCAGCAGCATGAAGTCCGGCGACTCGGGCCCGGCCTCATCGGGAATCACGCGCGAAGGTTGATGAACAGCCGCCGCCAGCTTTTCCCAGTGGGCGCGAAACAGCTCGCGCCGCAGGTCGGAGTCCTGCCCGAACGCCGCATATTCCGGAGGGCGATCGCCGGAACCCAGGCCAAGAATGAACCGGCCGCGCGATAGAAGATTGGTGGATACGGCCCCTTTCGCAATGTGCAGGGGATGCCGCAGCGTGAGGACGATGGCGCCGCTGACCAAGGCGATCCGTTGCGTTTGCGATGCCAATGCTCCCAGGAACACCCAGGGATCGAGATGCCCGACCGGGTCCGGGTAGTCCGCGCTGTTCAAGGGCACATCGCGCACCCAAAGCGCCCGGAAACCCAGGTCGTCCGCGAGCTTTGCAAGATGGAGCTGTGCGGCGAAATCGGCGACCGTTCGATCGCGGGACAGCATGGGCAAGGCCAGGCCTATCGAGAGCCGCTTGTCGCTGAAAACGCGGGCTTGCGTGTCTGCGCCCGCAGGCAAGTCGTTGAGCATCGTGAACCTCTATTCAATCGGGAAAAGTGTCGGCGGGCGGTTGCTGGCTGGCGGCAGGCAGCAGTTCCGCGCAAATCGCCACGCCGACCGGGATGTTGCCGGGCAGGTTGCGCACGCCGCACAAGGAACGTACATGCCCGGCCCGTTCCTCGAACGCCGCGGCCAGCAGGTCGGATGCGCCGTCGATCACCTGCGGATGGCTCAGGAATTCGTCGGTGCACGCGACATAGCCGTCGAGGCGGATGATCTGCCTGATGCGGGTGAAGCTGCCGAGGTGGCGATGTATCTGGGCCAAGGCATTGATGGCAGCCCACTGCGCGGCCTCGCGGCCTTGCTCGACACTCAGTGCGTGTCCGAGCAGGCCGATATGCGCAGGACGACCATTGACCAGCGGCCCCTGCATGGAAACGAACAGCATCGAGCCTGCTTCGATGACTGGAACATAACTGCCCATCGGCTGCGGCGGAACAGGCAGGTCCACGCCCATTGCAGCCAGCCGTTGCATGACGACATCGACCATGATGCGCACTCGTCTCAGGGCACAAGAACCAGCGCGCCCTGCGTCTGGCTGCTGGCGATGCGTTCGTGGGCTTGCGCGGCCTGGGCCAGAGGCATGACGCTGTCGATGACGGCCTTGATCTTGCCTTCCCTGATGGGGGCGAGCCATGCGGCGAAATCCTCTATGTCGCCTACGAGCGTGCCGCGCAGCTGCTTCTGGGAAAAGAAAAAGTCCCGCACGTCGATCGTCGCCTGCGTGCCGGCCATGAAACCCATGGTCACGATGATGCCCAGCGGCCGGACGGCGGCGATGGTCTTTTGGAGGATGTCGCCGCCAAGGTTGTCGATCGCCACGTCGACGCCGCGTCCACCGGTCCAATCATTGACCGCTTCGACGAAGTCCTGCTCGCTGGCGTTGATCACCAACTCGGCGCCCAGGCTTGCTGCGAGTTGCGCGGAGGCTTCGCTCTGCACCGTGGTCGCGACGCGTGCGCCAAGCGCCCGCGCGACCTGGATGCTCATCATGCCTGTGCTGGACGCGCCCGCATGCACCAGGACCAAGTCGCCTTGCTTGACCTCGCCCACGATCTGCACCGAACGGATCGCGATCAACAGCGGCACCGGCAATGCAGCGATCTGCTCGGCGGGAAGGCCGGTGGTGTCGCGCAAAAGCCATTGTTGCGGCACCACGATGTACTGCGCGTAGGTCCCGGGAATCTGAATGCCGGGGATCGCGTAGCTCTGCGCCGCCGTCACGGGCCGGACCGCGGCCTCTGCCGGATTGGTGGGATAGCCAGGCATGGCGATGACGCGTTCACCGACCTGGAAGTCGACGACGCCCGCGCCCAATTCGACGATCTCGCCTACCGCGTCCGAGCCGAGGATGTGGGGGAAAGCCAGCTCGGGAGCGATGTGCCCCAGGCGCACGTAATGGTCGAGCCGGTTGGTCCCGATAGCCAGGACCTTGACCAGGGCTTCTCCCGGACCGGGCTTGGGGGTGGGGATCTCTTCCAGCCGGATCTGTTCGGGGCCGCCAAAGGCGCGGATGACTGCTGCTTGCATGTTGGTATCTCCAAATATCGAAAAACCTGGGGCTGGATGGCATGCCTGCCGGAATGGCGGCATGCTGAGGATCGCTTTATTTCCTAGCTCCCAAATGGTTGATACGATCATAAATCTCATATAATCCAAAAAGGAAGTAGGCACTTTTTAGTCACGTAGAGACCATTTGGTAACCATGATGAACCAGCCAAGCCTGGAAAGCGGGCAAACCTTCGTTCTGCGGGAAAACTGCCCCCAGCGGCGCATTCACTACATCCTGAACGGCAAGTGGACGTCGATGGTTCTGTACGCGCTCAGCCATGGCCCTATCCGCACCGGGCAACTGGAACGGGCCTTGCCGGGCATCTCGAAAAAGATGCTGACGCAGACGCTGCGGGACGTGGAAAACAGCGGCCTGGTCCGGCGCAAGGTATTCAATGTCGTTCCGCCCAAGGTCGAATACTCGTTGACCGGCCTGGGGGAGACCTTTGTCGAGCCGCTCAAGACCTTGTACGACTGGGCCCAGACCCATGCTCCGGCGCTCGACGAACTTGAAGGCAATCTGCGCCGCAATGGCGTATCGCCTGATTGAATCCGCCTGTCCGCGGCAGTGCCGGCGGACCAGGCGGCCGCCTCATCTACACTGACGCCTTGCTCTGAATCGACCCTGGACCGAC
The DNA here is from genome assembly GCA_032153965.1 of Achromobacter sp. Classification (GTDB taxonomy): domain Bacteria; phylum Pseudomonadota; class Gammaproteobacteria; order Burkholderiales; family Burkholderiaceae_B; genus Achromobacter. The sequence continues at coordinate 3,386 of JALDYL010000247.1, forward strand.
ATGCCTGCCGCTTCTGATCCACTTGCCCCGCCCGCAGGCCCGGACGCCGCGCCCAAGCCCCGCACCAAGCCGGCCGCCGTGCGCCTGGACGAATTGATGGCGGCCGCGCAAGCGCTCTTCATCCACAAGGGCGTCGAGGCCACCACCATCAACGAGATCGTGGAACGCGCCGGCGTGGCCAAGGGCACCTTCTATCACTACTTCACGTCCAAGAACGACATGCTGGCGGCGTTGCGCGCCAAGTTCTCGCAAGGGTTCCTGGACCATATCGATCGCGCAGTGCAGGCCTGTGCGCCGGATGATGGCGTGGCGCGGCTGTGCGCCTGGACCCGCGCCGGCGTCGAGGCCTACTTCGACGGCTACGAGCTGCACGACGTGGTGTTCCACGACGCCCAGCATCCCGATCGCGGCGTGGCCGAGAAGAGCGCCGTGCTGGAACAGCTGGAAGCCATACTCGAGGCCGGCGCGCGCGCCGGCTGCTGGAAGCTGGATGACGCGGCGCTGGCCGCCATCGTCCTGTACCACGGCATGCATGGCGCGGTGGACGCCTCCATCGCGCAGGGCCAGCGCAACGCGCAAGCGTTGTCCGGCCCCTTGTCGGCGATGTTCCTGCGCACGCTGGGCGCGGGCTGATGGGCGTGGTCTGAAACCCGCGCCGCGGCAAGCGCCGCTATTGCAGCTTGATGCCCAGCTCCTTGATCAACGGTCCCATGTCCGCGCGGTCGGCCTCGATGGTCGCGGCCAGTTCCTCTGGCGTGCTGCCGATGGGGATCATGCCCAGGGTTTCCATCTGCGCGCGCATCGCGGGTTCCTTCAGGATGTCCGCCACCGATTTCTGGATCAGCGCCACGCGCTCGTCGGGTATGCCGGCGGGCGCCATCAGCCCGATCCATGGTTGCGGCGCGTAGTCCTTCAAGCCGGATTCCTTCAGCGTGGGCGTGTCGGGCAGGCCGCCGAAGCGTTCCGGACTGGTGATCGCGAGCGCGCGCAGGCGGCCGCTGTCGATCAGGCCCTTGGAACTCGAAGGGGCGTCCAGTCCCACGTCGAGCTGGCCGCCGATCAGGTCGTTCTGCGTCTTGCCCGATGATGAAGAGGGTACGTACAAGGCTTTGATGCCGGCGCGGCGCGCCGTCTGTTCCCAGACCAGATGGAACGCCGTGCCGATGGAGAACGAACCCACGCTGAGGTTGCGCGCCTTGCTTTCGCGCACGAAGTCCTCCCAGGTCTTGAGCGGGCTGTCCTTGGGCACGATGAAGATGAAGGGCGTGCGCGCCACCAGCGAGATCGGCTTGAGGTCCTTTTGCGTATCGAACGGCAGGCTGTCCACGGCGAAGGGCACGATGGTGACGGACGAGGCCACCACCATGCCCAAGGTGTAGCCGTCCGGCGCGGACTTGACCAGCGCCCCGGTGCTGATGATGCCGGACGCGCCGGGCTTGTTCTCCACCACCACCGGCTGGCCCCAGGCGGCGCCCAGCTTGCTGGCCAGCACGCGCAGCATGACATCCACGGGTCCGCCGGGCGGATTGGACACGATGATCTTGACGGGCTTGTCGGGATAGGCGGCGGTGGCCGCCAGCGGCGCCAGCAGCGCCAGCGCGAGCGCGGTTTGCTTGAACATGGAATTTCCCTTGTTTTGGTGTGTTTGTTGCCGCGGGCAGCGTTGTCCCGCGTCAGCGCATATGCCGTCCAGGCTCAGGCCAGGATCTGCATGTGCGGGGCCGTCGGCCAGCCCGGCGTTTCACCACGGATGAACGCGATCCACGCCTGCTGCGTGGCGCGTGCAAGCTGTTGCGCCTGTTCCGCCGGCAGGCCGGCAAGCATGGGCGCGCTGGTGTACGCGGGCAGTGTGTCGAAGACGAAGGGCAGCTCGATGCAATGGCAGGCGCCGAAATTCGCCGTGGGCGCCACGTCGAAGCGTGCCAGCCAGGCCTGGCGGCCCTGGCCCACTGCGTCGGCGGCCCACAGGCGCGATGGCGCGCCGAACACCGCGTCGCCCAGGTCCTGGTCGGCCACGGTCCGGCCGTTGTCCGGAAAGGCCGCCATTTCGTCACGCGTGTAGCAGACCAGCACGTCGGCGCGGGATGCGGCCTGCTTGAGTGCGGGCGCGATGTCCAGCGGCAATATCTGGCCGTCGAGCACCGGGGCGAACTGGCTGCGGCTGCTGCCTTCGGCGCGCAGCGTTGCGGCGACGGCGGGCGCCTGCTGCGCCGCCAGCAATGCCGCCACGGGCAGTTCACGCGCGGCGTCCAGGGAATCCGCGCCTGCGGCTGCCAGGAATGCCTGGCCCAGCGCATCGGCCTGCTCCGCACTGCGGAACCCTCGGCCCAGCGCCGCGCTTTGCAGGATGGCGCGGGAGAAGCGCGGCTGGCGCGCCAGCATGGCGCAGATCGAGGACGCGCCCGCCGATTGGCCCATGACCGTAACTTGTTCGGGATCGCCGCCCAGGTCCTGGATGTTGTCCAGCACCCAATCGATGGCGGCCTCCTGGTCCAGCAGGCCCGCGTTGGCCGTCTGGCCGGGCACGTACAGCCAGCCCAGCGCGGCCAGCCGGTAGTTGACCGCGACCACCACCACGTCGCCGCGCCGCGCGAGGTTCGCGCCGTCGTACCAGTCCAGCGCGCCGCCGCCGCTTTGCCAGGC
>JALDYL010000046.1:0-30471 GCA_032153965.1 Achromobacter sp.
CATCGTATCGGCCTTGCGCAAGGACTTCATCGACATGGACCTGACCAATCGCCGCACCGTCACCGCCGCCTCGCCCGCCAGCGCGCAGCGCAGCTATTCGCCGCTGACCGGGCGGCTGGGCGTGAACTGGGAGCTGAGTCCGGAAGCCTCGCTGTACGCGCAGTACGCCACGGCGGCCGATCCTCCCTCGGGCATTCTGGCCACCGCCTCGTTCGCCGACGTGCTGAACAATGACAAGCTCACCACCGGCAGGCAGGCCGAGGTCGGCGGCAAGTTCAACTTCTGGGACGGCCGCGGTTCGGCCACGGTGGCGCTCTACGAGATCAAGCGCAAGAACATGGCGACCTCGGACCCGAACAACCCCGGCGTCAGCGTGCCCGTGGGCGCGCAATCGGCGCGCGGCATCGAACTGGCCGGCGGCCTGCAGCTGACGTCCCAGCTGTCGCTGCAGGGCAACGTCGCCTTCGTCGATCCCAAGTACGACGACTTCTCGCAATCCGTGGGCGGGGTGGCGGTCTCGCGCAACGGCAACGTGCCCACCAACACCCCGCGCCGCCTGGCCAACGTCTGGCTGGACTATGCCTTCCTGCCCGATTGGACCGCCAGCATGGCCGCGCGCTACGTCGGCCGCATGTACGCGGACGCCGCCAACAGCGTCTGGACGCCGTCCTACACCGTGTTCGACGCGGCTCTGTCGCACCGCATCAACCGCAATCTCAGCGTGACGGCGCGCGTGCGCAACCTGACCGACAAGGTCTATGCCGCGAACGCGACGCCGACCATGTACTACCTGGGCGCGCCCCGCTCGTTCGAGCTCACCTTGCAGGCCCGCTTCTGAGCGGCGCGCCAGGACAGACCGCCATGAACACGACGCACCCATCCCCGTCCCGCCATCGCGCCGCAACCCCGCTGCCGGCGCGCGCCAAGCGCTGGCTGTACCTGATCCACCGCTGGGCGGGCATCGTGCTGTGCCTGTTCTTCGCCATGTGGTTCATCTCTGGCGTGGTGATGATGTACGTGGGCTATCCCAAGCTCACGCCGCAGGAACGCCTGGCGCACCTGCCCGCGCTGGATCCCGCGGCGATCGCCGTCACGCCCGCGCAGGCGCTGGCGACGGCGGGCGCCAAGGACGCCGCCGGCATGGCGCTGGCCGCCGCGCGCGGCGGCGCGCCGGTTTACGTGATTCCGGGCGAGGCGCGCCGCGCGCCCAGAATGGTGGACGCCGCCAGCGGCACGCTGCTGCCCTCGGCCGATACCGCGACAGCGCTGGCCACGGCGCATGCCTGGTCCGGCGGCCAGTACGCCGCCCACTACTTGGGCACGGTGGACGAAGACGCCTACACCCATTCGCGCGCGCTCGGCCCCGACCGGCCGCTGCACCGGGTGGACCTGGACGATCCCGCGCATACGCGGCTCTACATCTCGTCCGCCACGGGCATGGTGGTGCTGGACGCCACCCGCGCCGAACGCATCTGGAACTACGCGGGCGCCTGGATCCACTGGCTGTATCCGTTTCGCGGCAACGCGCTGGACGGCTGGTGGCACGACATCGTGGTGTGGCTGTCGGTCGCAGGCGTCCTGCTGGCCGTGACGGGCACGGTGGTCGGTATCCTGCGCTGGCGCTTTGCGCGCCCCTATGCCAGCGGCAGCCGCTCGCCCTACCGCGAAAACATGATGCGCTGGCACCACTTGAGCGGCCTGCTGTTCGCGGCCATCACCATCACCTGGATTTTCAGCGGACTGATGTCGATGAACCCGTGGAAGCTGTTCAGCAGCGGCGCGCCGCCCTTGGCCCAGGCGGCCTACGCCGGCGCGCCGGGGACCACGCTGGCCACGCCCGGCGCGCTGATCGCGGCCCTGCCCGCCGCGCCGCGCGAGCTGCGTTGGGCCCGCGCCGACGGCCATGAGGTGGTGCTGGCGCGCAGCGCAGCGGGCGCCCCGCTGGTGCTGTCCGCCGACGATGCGCGGCCGTACTCCTTCGACCCGGCGGCCCTGCGCGCGGCTGCCGCCCGGCTGGTCCCCGGCGCGCGGCTGGCCAGCGCCGAGACGTTGGACGCCTACGACTTCTATTACTACGCCCGCGACGAGCACGCGATGCTGGGCCATGTCGAGAAGCCCCTGCCCGTATGGCGGCTGATCTATGACGATCCGCAGGCGACCTGGGTCTATCTGGATCCGCGCACGGGACAGATCGTGAGCCGGCAGGACAGCGGCACGCGCACCAGCCGCTGGCTGTTTGCTTTCCTGCATAGCTGGGACTGGACTGGCCTCTTGTCGCGCCGGCCCCTGTGGGACGCCCTGCTGGTGTTCCTGAGCCTGGGCGGCGCCGCGCTCAGCCTGACCGGCGCGATGATAGGCTGGCGCCGGCTGGGCAAGAAGCTGCGGGCCTGAAGCGCCCGCGCGGATGCACTATGCTCACAGCCTTGCATGACGATCTACCGGAAAGAGGAGCTTCAATGTCCGACGTAACCATCTATCACAACCCCAAGTGCGGCACCTCGCGCAACACCCTGGCCATGATCCGCAACGCCGGCATCGAACCCGAAGTCGTGCTGTACCTGGAAACGCCGCCCTCGCGCGCCACCTTGAAGGCGCTGTTCAAGAAGGCCGGCGTCAGCGTGCGCGAGGCCCTGCGTGAAAAGGGCACGCCCTATCAGGAACTGGGCCTGGACGACGCGTCCCTCTCGGACGACGCCCTGCTGGACGCGATCGAACAACACCCCATCCTGCTGAACCGTCCCTTTGTCGCTACGCCGCTGGGCGCGCGGCTGTGCCGCCCGTCGGAACTGGTACTGGACATCCTGCCGGCCCCGCAGCAAGGCGCGTTCGCCAAGGAAGACGGCGAAGCCGTGATCGACGCGCAGGGCAAACGCATCCAGAAGTAAAAGAACGCAGTCCGGCGCCGTTTGTAAGCGGACTGACGGCTGGGATCATTACCATCGCGGCAATAGCTTTATTACGCCGCGATGACCTGTCATGAATTCCCTTGAAGGCCTTAACCAGTCCCTTTTTCTTTCGATCAACGCCGACCCGGCCACCCCGCTCTGGCAGATCCACGCCGCCATGCTGGTGGCGAACCGGCTGATCCTGCTGGTGCCGGCCGTGCTGGCCGCCCTGTGGCTGTGGGGCGGCCGGCCGCAGCGCGATGTGGCGCTGAAGGCGCTGGCCAGCATCGCGGTGGCGCTGTTGGCAAGCTACCTGTGCGGCGCGTTGTGGCCGCATGCGCGGCCCTTCGCCATCGGGCTGGGGCATGCGTTCTTCCCGCACAAGGCGACGTCCTCGTTTCCCAGCAACCACACCATCATCATCGCCACGCTGGCGTGCGCACTGATCCACGACCGGCGCTGGGCTGGCTGGGGCTGGCTGACGCTGGCCGCGGCCGTCCTGGTGGGCGCTTCGCGCGTGTACCTGGGCGTGCACTTCCCGCTGGACATCGCGGGCGGACTGCTGCTGGCGCCGGTGGCCGCCGGACTGACCGCCATGGCATGGCGCCGCTGCGGCGAGCCGGCCACGGGCGTGGCGCAGGGCCTGTACCGCAAGGTATTGGCCCTGCCGATCGCGCGCGGCTGGATCCGCGCCTGAACGGACGCCGCGCTCAGTTGATCGCGACCTTGGCGTCCTTGACCAGCTTGGCGTAGTTCTCGGTATCGGCGCCGATGCGCGCCTTCATCTCGGCAGGCGTGTCGCCGATCGGCACTGCGCCGATCTCGGCCATCCGCCGCGAGAAGTCGGGCGAACGGATGATCTTGACCATCTCGGCATTCAACCGCGCCACCACGTCCGCGGGCGCGGCCGCCGGCGCCAGCACGCCGAACCAGGTCCCCATGTTGAAGGGCTTGAGGCCGGCCTCCTCCATGGTGGGCACATCGGGCAGCGCGGCCGAACGCTGATTGGTGGTGACGGCCAGCGCGCGCAGCTTGCCGCTCTGGATGTGCGCCAGCACCGGCGTCACGGTGTCGAAGGACATGTCGATCTGGCCGCCCAGAAGGTCGGTGGTCAGGGGGCCGCTACCCTTGTAGGGCACGTGCAGCAGCTGCACATGCCCTTCCTTTTCGAACTGCGCGCCGATCAGATGCTGTCCCGTGCCCATGCCGTTCGAGCCATAGGTCAGCTTGCCCGGCTGGCCTTGCGCCAGCTTCAGCAGAGACTTCACGTCCTGCGCAGGCAGCTTGGGATTGACCACCAGCACATTGGGCACCAGGGCCACCGTGGTCACCGGCGCGAAATCCTTCTGGAAGTCGTAATGCAGGCTCTTGTAGACGCTGGTGGCGATGGTGTGATGCACGGCGCCCATCAGCAGCGTGTAGCCGTCGGGCGCCGCCTTGGCCACGTAGTCCGCACCCAGGGTCGAGCCCGCGCCCGGCTTGTTCTCCACCACCACCGGCTGGCCCAGGCTCTTGGCCAGCTCCTGGCCCAGCGCGCGCGCCAGCACGTCGGTGGTGCCGCCGGCCGGAAACGGCACCACCAGGTTCACCGGCCGGACCGGATAGGTCTGGGCCTGCGCGGCGCCGGCCGCCGACAGGCCCAGCAAGCCGGCGAACGCCAGCGCGCGGGCGGATCTTGTTCTCTTGTGCATGCTTGTCTCCTCGGTACGAATGGATTTCGCTTCTAGTCGTGGAGCCCGGTGCGGGCCTGGGGTCTCACGCCCCGGTCCCGCTTCGGGCCTGCTGCGGGTCTGCCGCGTCAAGCCGCCTTGGCCTTGGCCGCAACCGCCAGCTTCGCGCACACCGCCGCAGTGACTTGCTCCGTGGTGGCGGTTCCGCCCAGGTCGCCCGTATGCAGCGAGGGATCGGCGGTCACGCTTTCGATCGCCTGCATCAGCCGCGCGGCGGCCTGCGTTTCGCCCAGGTGCTGCAGCAGCATGACCACGGACCAGAAGGTGCCGACCGGATTCGCCAAGCCCTTGCCCATGATGTCGAAGGCGGACCCGTGGATGGGTTCGAACATGGAGGGATAGCGGCGTTCCGGATCGATGTTGCCGGTGGGCGCGATGCCCAGGCTGCCGGCCAGCGCCGCCGCCAGGTCGCTCAGGATGTCGGCGTGCAGGTTGGTGGCGACGATGGTGTCCAGCGATGCCGGGCGGTTCACCATGCGGGCGGTGGCCGCGTCGACCAGTTCCTTGTCCCAGGTCACGTCCGGGAACTCGCGGCTCACCTCCATGGCGATCTCGTCCCACATGACCATGGCGTGGCGCTGCGCGTTGGACTTGGTGACTACCGTCAGCAGCTTGCGCGGACGGGACTGCGCCAGCTTGAACGCGAAACGCAGGATGCGTTCGACGCCCGCGCGGGTCATGATGGACACGTCGGTGGCGGCTTCCAGCGGATGGCCCTGGTGCACCCGGCCGCCCACGCCGGAGTATTCGCCTTCGGAGTTCTCGCGCACGATGACCCAGTCCAGCTGCCCCGGCGCGCAGCGCTTGAGCGGCGCGTCGATGCCGGGCAGGATGCGCGTCGGGCGCACGTTGGCGTATTGGTCGAAGCCCTGGCAGATCTTCAGCCGCAAGCCCCACAGGGTGATGTGGTCGGGGATGTGCGGATCGCCCGCCGAACCGAACAGGATGGCATCCTTGCCGCGCAGGGCGTCCAGGCCGTCGGCCGGCATCATCACGCCGTGCTTGCGGTAGTAGTCGCCGCCCCAGTCGAAATCCTCGAACTCGAAGCTCAGGCCGCCGTCCCGGGCCAGTTCCTGCATGATGCGCTGTCCGGCCGGAATCACTTCCTTGCCGATGCCGTCGCCGGGGATGGTTGCGATGCGATAGGTCTTCATAGGCCGACTGGGCTCCTTGCTGGTGAGATGCTGTCGGCACTGTACTGACGCCCGCGGGCGGCGGACGCAGTGGAATTCAAAACATCTTTTACCTGGAGTTGAAGGTGGGACGCGCAGGCGAGAATCTGAATGCGCAAAAAAAAAGCGCCCGCAAGGGGCGCTGTTTGGGGCTGCGGCCATGTCGCGGCCGCTGCCGCAGGCTGCCGTCAGCAGCGGCCGACGTTCAGGGTGGAGATCATGTTGTTGAAGTTCTGGCGCAGGCTGCCGGCGTCCATTTCGATGGTGGTGCGGATCATCTTGAATGCGCCCGTGCGCGCCGCTTCTTCCTTGTAGCGGCCGCTGTTGGTGTTTTCAAGGATCTTGCGGCCGGACGCCAGGAAGCTGTTGACGTTCATCATCATGCTGGAGCAGCCCTTGGGATCGGCCTCGCGGGTCTTCTTGTCAAAGCCCAGCGCCATCTCGTTCATCTTGTCCAGCTCCTGCTTGAAGGCCTCCTGGTCGGCGCCCAGGCCCGTGCCCTCGAACACGCCCGACGCCTTGTCCATCGTGGCCTTGCCGTAATAGACCAGGCCGGCGCGGTAGTAGGCGACCGTGTCTTTCTCGGCCTTCTCGAACGCAGCCTTGGTGTTGGCCGTGTCCCTGATGGATATGCCGCGATAGAAGCCGTTTTCGGCCTTCACCAATTCGGTCAGCGCCGCCACGTAGGCCGGACTCTTCTCGCGCGCCAGCGCGCCGTTGTCGGACAGGAAGGTCTTGGCGGCCGCGTAATTCTGCAATTCGTTGCTCAGCGGCGCCAGCTTGCCCAGCGCGTCCGAGAATTCCTTGGCTGGTGCATCGATCTCGGCAATCGGGGTTTTCATCGCCAGCGCGCCGTCGAGTTTTTCCTTGGTGCGCAGGATGCTGGAGTCGTTGCCGATGGCGAAATCCTTGAGCGGCTTGCCATCCTTCAGCGCGGGGACGACGCGCGTCTGGTAGCGGTCCAGCGCCTCTTCGAAAGTCGTGGAGAGGCCATTGGCGGTGTCGACGTACTGGTTGTACTTGATGATCTCGGCCTGGGCGGTGGTCGGCTCGGACGCTTTCGCTTCCTTCTTGGCGCTATCGTCGCCGCACGCGGCAAGCGCCAGCGTGACGGCCAGCACTGCGGACATGCGCAAGGGGCGCGGCATAAACATCTTTGTTTCCTGTTGCGGGTTGCTCTGAAGGGGACGCATGATATGCCCTCCAGTTGCTTAACACGCTACAAATCTATTCAGCGCTGTCACAAGAATTTTCAAGCCATCTCTGCTCGTGATCCAGCAGCCAGCGCTTGCGATGCAGGCCCCCGCCATAACCCGTCAGGGCGGCGTCCGCGCCCACGATGCGGTGGCAGGGCACGACGATGCCGATGGGATTCGCCCCGTTGGCCGCGCCCACCGCGCGCACCGCAGCGGGACGCGCGATGCGGTTTGCCAGCGCGCCATAACTGATCGATTGACCGCCCGATACTTCCCGCAGGGCCCGCCACACCTCGCGCTGGAAATCGGTGCCGCCGGTGGCCACATCCAGGGCGTCGATGGCGCGCACATCGCCGTCGAAGTAATCCAGCAGCGCGCGCCGCGCGGGCGACGCCTGGACCGCATCGCGCAGTTCGACGTGCTGATTGCGGTACTGCCTGTGCAACAGCAGGTGCATGCGCGATTCGTAGTCTTCCCAATCGACCGCCCGCAGGCGCTGCTGCTCGTCGCTCAGGACCAGCATCAGGCCGATGGGCGTGGGAACGCGTTCAAGCAGAAAAGTCTGGGTTGGGGTTGGCATGGGATGGCCTCCTGCGATGATCGATGCCAACAATATAGGCTGGCGAGCAAGCCCTGCGCTGGCGGTTTTCGGACAGGAATGCCGCATCCACAACATTGTCCGAAAACCGCTAGATCCAGCGCCCGCCACGGCGTTAGCATGATCCCATGGACCTGAACCACGACGCCTGCTACAGCGCCATCCAAGTGCGCGACTCCCGTTACGACGGCCGCTTCTTCACCGCCGTGAAGACCACGCGCATCTATTGCCGTCCGGTCTGCCCCGCGCGCACCCCTTTGTCGAAGAACGTCACGTTCTACGCCACGGCAGCGGCGGCGCAGGAAGCCGGCTATCACCCCTGCCTGCGCTGCCGGCCCGAGACCGCGCCGGAAGTCGGGCCGGGGCATGAACTGCCGGACGGCGTCGCCCGCGCGCTGCAGCTGATCGAGCTGGGCGCGCTGGACGAGGACGGCGTGGATGTCCTGGCGCAGCGCCTGGGCGTGGGCGAACGCCAGCTGCGGCGCCAGTTCCGCCAGCACCTGGGCGCCTCGCCGGTGGCCGTGGCCCAGACGCGGCGCGTGCTGCTGGCCAAGCAGCTGATCCACGAGACCCGGCTGCCGATGGCGGAGATCGCCTTCGCGTCGGGCTTTGGCAGCATCCGTCGCTTCAACGAAATCTTCCACGACCTGTTCGCGCGCGCGCCAGGCGACCTGCGACGATCCGGCAAGCCGGAAGTGTCCGCGGCGCAGGAAGGCGAGATCAAGCTCCTGCTGCGCTACCGCCCGCCCTACGACTGGGACGCCATGCTGGCCTTCCTGCGGCTGCGGGCGATTCCCGGGATCGAACAGGTCACGGACGACAGCTATGCCCGCAGCATCCTGCTGGACGGCTGCCAGGGCACGGTAACGGTGCGTCCGGGCCGCGGCGATGCGCTCGAGGCCACGGTGCGCTTTCCCCGGCTGCAGGCGCTGCCGGCCATCATCGCGCGCCTGCGCCGCGTCTTCGACCTGGCCAGCGATCCCGTCGCCATTGCCGCGCAATTCGCCAGCGATCCCGTCATGACGGAACTGATCCGCGCGCGGCCCGGCCTGCGCGTGCCCGGCGCCTGGGACGGCTTCGAGCTGGCCATGCGCGCCGTGTTGGGCCAGCAGATCACGGTGGCCGCGGCCATACGCCTGGCCGGCAAGCTGGTGGCCGCGCATGGCGCGGCCATGGCGCGTCCCGAAGGCGCGCTGACGCATGTGTTCCCCTTGCCTGAAGCCGTGGCGGCCGCCGAGCTGGCCCCGCTGGGCATGCCGCGCAGCCGCGCCGCCACCTTGTCGGCGGTTGCTGCGGCGGCGGTGGCGGACCGGCATCTGTTCGACGCCGCCGGCGGCCTGGACGACGCGGTGCGCCGCTTGCGCACCATACGCGGGGTGGGCGAATGGACGGCGCAATACATCGCCTTGCGCCAGCTGCGCGAGCCGGACGCGTTTCCGTCCGCCGACATCGGCCTGATCCGCGCATTGGAAAGGCTGGAAACGCGAACCTATACGCCCGCGCAATTGCTGGCCCGCGCCGAAACCTGGCGGCCCTGGCGCGCCTATGCGGCGCAGCACCTGTGGACGGCTTGAGCGTTGGCGGGGCCTACCACCGGTCTTCCGCACCCTTCCTGAAGTACTCCACCAGGAAGTCGACGAACACGCGTACCTTGGCCGACAGGTGGTGCCGTTCCGGAAAGACAGCGTAGATGTCGGCCTGCGGCAAGGCGTAGTCTTCCAGCACCTGCACCAGCCTGCCGCTGCGCAGATAGCGCGCCAGGTCCCATTCGGCGCGCTGCAGGATGCCCAGGCCGGCCAGGCCCCAGGTCAGCGTCACTTCGCCGTCGTTGCTGCTGAGGTTGCCGCGCACCTTCACGGTCTCGCTGCGGCGCCCCTTGGTGAAGCGCCACAAGCCATACGCGGCTTCATTCTGCCGCAGCACGATGCATTGGTGGCGCGCCAGGTCGTGCGGCGTGGCGGGAATGCCGTGGTTCTTCAGATAGCCCGGCGAGGCGCAGACCAGGCGCCGGTTGGGCGCGATCTTGCGGGCGATGAGGCGGGTGTCGGGCAGGTCGCCGAAGCGCACCGCCACGTCGACGGCGTCCTGCACGAAGTCCGCGGGGCTGTCGGTCAGCTGCAATTGCAGCGACACCTCGGGATACTTGTGGGCGAATTCCGCAATCGCGGGCGCAATGTAGCTGCGGCCGAAGCCCAGCGGCGCGTTGACCTTGAGCAGGCCGCGCGGACTGTCCTGGCGGCTGGCGATGAGTTGATCCAGGTCCTCGATCTCGCCCAGGATGCGGCGGGCGTTTTCCAGGTAGACCTCGCCTTCCGCGGTCAGGCTCAGACGCCGCGTGCTGCGGTTGACCAGCCGCACGCCCAGCCGCGCCTCGATCTGGGCCAACCGCTTGCTGACCGCGGCCGGCGTGACACCCAGCTCGCGGGCAGCGGCGGACATGCCGCCGGCGCGCACCAGTTCGACCACCAGCTGCAACTCGTTGGAATGTCCCATGGCCCCCTCGAGGTCCGCCGGGCGCCAGGCGCCCTGGCGCGGGGCGGATCAGTCGCGGAAGTTTTCGAACTGCAGCGGCAGGTCGACGTCGGTCTTCTTCAGCAATGCGATGGCGGTCTGCAGGTCGTCGCGCTTCTTGCCGCTGATGCGCAGCTTGTCGCCGTTGATCTGCGATTCCACCTTGAGCTTGGCGTTCTTGATGGCGGCGATCAGCTTCTTGGCCACCGGCTGTTCGATGCCCTGCTTGATGGTGACCTTCTGGCGCGCGCCGCCCAGGTTTTCGAGGGGATCGGCCACGTCCAGGCAGCGCACGTCGATGCCGCGGGCCGACAGGCGGCCGCGCAGGATGTCCAACATCTGCTTGAGCTGGAAGGCGCTGGAAGCGACCTGGGTCACGACGAATTCGTCGAGTTCGAACTTGGCGTCGGTGCCCTTGAAATCGAAGCGGGTGGCCAGTTCGCGGTTGGCCTGGTCGACAGCGTTGGAGAGTTCGTGTTTGTCGACTTCGGAGACGACGTCAAAAGTAGGCATGACACGGGGTCCTGTTGGGTAAATGTTGAAAAAGGCGAATACCAGCGTATCGCCTATTTTACCGACCCCGCAGCCCGAGTCACGCCGTCAGCACCAGCAGGCGGCCGGCCTGCAGGGGATGCGCGATCACCTGCGCGTCGATGCCGTAGGCCAGATACAGATTGGCCGGCGTCAGGACCTCTGCCGGCGTCCCTTGCGCGATGCCGCGTCCGCCGCTGAGCAGCAGCAGGCGGTCGCACCAGCGGGCGGCCAGATTCATGTCGTGCAGGATCACCAGTACGCCCGTATTGCCGGCATGGGCCAGCTCCCAGGAGCGCCGCAGCAAGTCGCCCTGATGCTTGGGATCCAGGCTGGCCGTGGGTTCGTCCAGCAACAGGTAGCGCGGCTCGTCGCGCTCGCGCGCGGCATGGCATTGCACCAGCACGCGGGCGAACTGGACGCGCTGCTGTTCGCCGCCGGACAGCTCGGGATAGCGCCGCCCGGCAAGATGGGCCGCGTCGGCCTCGTCCAGCGCTTGCGTCACCAGCGCGTCCACCACGGACGGCGGCAACTCCGGGAACGGATAGCCGCCCATGGCGACCACCTCGCGCACGCTCAGGTCGAAGGTCAGCCCGGGCTTTTGCGGCAGCACGGCGCGGCGGCGCGCCTGTTGCCGGTGCGGCATGTCGGCAAGCGGGGTCTCGCCCAGGCTCAACTGGCCGGCATCGGCAGCCAACTCCGCGGACAGCGCCCCCAGCAAGGTGGATTTGCCGGCCCCGTTGGCGCCCAGCAGGCCCACGACTTCTCCCGGGCGTATCTCCAGCGACACGTCGGTGAGGATGCGGGCGCCGCCGCGGTTGACGGTCAGGTTCCGTGCGCAGAGCGTCATCCTATCCTCCGTCCGCGCGCCAGCAGCCACAGGAAGAATGGCCCGCCCACCAGGCCGGTCACCAGGCCGATGGGCAGTTCCGCCGGCACCACCACGGTACGCGCCAGCCAATCCGCGAGGATCAGCGCCAGGCCGCCGGCCAGGATGGTCGCGGGCAGCAGCCAGCGGTGATTGGCGCCCAGCGTCATGCGCACCAGGTGCGGCACCACCAGGCCGACGAAGACGATGGTGCCCGTGGCGGCGACCAGCGGCCCGACGATCAGCGCGCTGGCCAGCACCAGCCTGGCCCGCACGCGCTTGAGCGTGTAGCCCAGGTGCTGGGCCTCGCGTTCGCCCAGCAGCAGCGCGTTCATGACGCGCCACTGGCTCATCAGCCACAGGCTCACCAGCAGCACCCAGGGTCCCAGGAACGACAGCACTTTCCAGTTCGCGCCGCCCAGACTGCCCATGTTCCAGAAGGTCAGGTCGCGCAGTTGCGCGTCGGTGGCGACAAAGGTGAACAGGCCGATCAGGCTGAACGCCATGGCCGTGATGGCCACGCCCGCCAGCAACAGCCCTGCCACACCCGGCACGCGCCGGCCCACCGCGTAGGCACAGAGCGTGGCCAGCAGGCTGCCGGCGAAGGCGGCAGGCGCGGTGATCCAGAAACCGCCTGACGTCAGCACGATGGCGGCCACCGCCCCCAGCGCGCCGCCCGCCGATATGCCGATCAGGCCGGGCTCGGCCAGCGGATTGCGGAACAGCGCCTGCATGGCCGCGCCGGACACCGCCAGGCCGGCTCCCGCCACCAGCGCGAACAGCACGCGCGGCAAGCGGATGTCGATCAGCACATTGCGCCACAGGGCAGTCTCCGGCGTGGGCGCGCCCCACAGCAGGGATGGCAGCTCGCGCAAGGGGATCGCCACCGCGCCGTTGGCGGTGGCGCCCACCACGGCCAGCATCAGGGCCGCTGCCAGCAGGCCCAACGCCAGCGGCGCGCTAACGCGCCATGACATGCGCGACCTCCTGCTTGAGCTGGGTCAGCGCCAGCGGCAGGCGCGGTCCCATGCCCAGGATAAGCAGATCGTCCATCACGACGACGCGCCGCTTCGCGGCCGCCTGGGTGGACGCGATGCCGGGCATGCGCAGGAAGGCGTCCATGCCGCCGCCGGCGTCCAGCGATGCCTGCGTCACGATGATCAGGTCAGGCGCCAGCGCGCCCATGGCCTCGGCGGACAAGGGCTTGTAGCCATGCTGGTCTTGCAGCACGTTCACCAGCCCCGCCAGGTGCATGACTTCGTTGGCGGCGGTGTCGCGGCCGGCGCCTTGCGGCGAGCCAGTGCGATTGATCAGCAGCAGCGCCCGCGCGCGCGTCGCGGGCACCGCCTCGGCGCGCGCGAGCTCGCGTGTGACGTCTTCCACCATGCGTTCGCCCGCCGGCGCCACGCCCAGCGCGTCGGCAATGCCGCGGATGCGCGACTTGAGCGAATCCACCGACGGCGCGTCCGACACGGTGACGACGCGCACGCCAACGTCCGCCAGGCGCTTGAGCGCGTCCGGCGGCCCGGCCTGCTCGGAGGCCAGCACCAGATCGGGTTTGAGCGACAAGACGCCTTCCACCGGTACCGAACGGTAGTAGCCAACGCGCGGCAACTTGGTCGCGGCCTCGGGATAGAGGCTGGAGAGATCGTCTCCCACCAGTTTGTCGCCCTGCCCCAGCTGATACACGATTTCGGTCACGGAGCCGCCCAGGGTCACCACCCGAGCGGGCGGCGCCGCGTGCGCGCTGAGCGCGATTACCCAGCCCGCCGCCATTGCCAACCATTTTTTCATCGCTACGTCCTCAGGGGCTCAGGCGGCCAGCGGCGCGCTGCACAGGCTGATCATCAGTTCGCGCCATTGCGCCAGTTCCGGCTTGCCGGGCTTGCGTTCGCCGAAAAACTGCGCGATCAGGTCGCCGGTGGCGGAATAGAGCTCCAGCGAGGTGACCCAGCCGTCCGAGGTCGGCTTGTTCACCACCCAGGCCGAGGCGATGGCGGTGGTGTCCAGATGCAGGTTGAACTTCGGGTCCAGCACGTTGTACCAGGGGCCGGTGCGGCGCAACTGCTGCACCGGGCCGGTATGGATCTGGATCATGCCGCGGTTGCCCACGAAGCACATGATGGACAGCCCGGACTGCGCCGCGGATTCCAGCATGCGTTCTACGGCGTCGGCCGGCACCTGCTGCGCCAGGTCCTCGCCGGCGGCCGCCAGGGCCGCCAGGCGCGACACCTTGAACTTGCGCAGCAAGGGGAAGAACTCGTGCGTGTCCTGCATGCCCAGCCAGGCCTCGCGCCATTGCGCGCCGTCCTCGACCCGTTCGGCGTCGGCGGCGGGCGCATAGGGCTGGGTCTCGGGCCATTGCGCCTCGCCCGCGAACTTGGCGACCAGGGCATCGTAGGCGGCGGCGTCGGTGGCATCGGTACGGTAGACCTTGTGCACCGCCACGCCCGCGCCGTCGAAGAACTGCAGGCTGTGGCGGCCGTCCTGCTCGACCGCCCAGGCCGACTTCCAGGCCGTGAAGAAGACGCGCAGGTCGATGTCCGGCCCCAGCACCAGGCCTACCGGACCGTCGGCCTGGATGTCCTCATACACGCCGTGACGCTCGTGCACACACCAGTCATTGCGCGTCAGCGCCATGACCGGACCCAGCGTGCCCACTTCGCGGAAGATCTCCTGGGGCGTGCCGTGCAAGGCCGTGGCCTTCAGGCCGCCGCATTCAGCCGCCACCCACTCGGCTTCGGACACGCCCAGCCCTTGCGCCAGGTTGCGGGCGCGCAGCTTGGGTTGCGAGGCGGCCAGGGCCTCGTTGCGGGCGCGCAGTTCCTGGGCGCGGGACGTGAAATCGGTATTGCTCATCGTGGGCCCTCCGGCCGTTGCTAAGGTTTGCGTAGACCGCCGCCGTCGCGGCATTGCCCGGACCGGCGGCGGGTCTGGATCAATACTGGTATGTCAGTGAGACGCGCAGGCTGCGTCCCGGTTCCGTGTACCAATCAACCGGGCGCGGAATGGCGATGGCGCCGGCGGTCGGCACGTTGATGGCCTCCCAATACTTCTTGTCGAACAGGTTGAAAACGCCTGCTTGCACCTGCAGCCCCTTCACCGCGGCCGGACGCCAATAGCCCATCAGGTCCACCACGCCGTAGCCGGGCGCCTGGAAATCGGGATTGCGCGCCGTGGCCGTGGCCTCGGGGTACTCGACCTTGTCGCGCTTCAAGGCGGTGGTCAACATGGCGTCCACGCCCCACACGTCGCGGCTGTAGCCCAGGCCCAGCACCGCCTTCAGGGGCGCCACCGAGTTCAGGTACTGGCCCGTGCCTTCGTCCTTGCCCACGGCCCACGCCAGCGAGCCCCAGGTGCGCCAGCCCGGCGAAAATTTCCAGTGCGCGCTGGCTTCGGCGCCATAGATGCGCACCTTGGCGCGGTTGACGTTACCGGTCACGCCCAAGGGATATTGTCCGGCCCAGCCCGGCTGCCACTGGGGCGAGGACGCGTTCAGCGGCACATCGCCATCGATGAAGTTCTGGTAGCGGTTATCGAACAACGATACCGCGCCGCCCAGGGAATCGGAACCGATCTTGGCGCCCAGCTCCCAGCCCTTGCTGGTTTCGGGCTTCAGATAGGGATTGCCCACGCGCAGGTAGGTGCCCGGGCCGCCGTAGTTGGTGTAGAGCTGCGTCGGGCTGGGCGCCTTGAAGCCGTAGGCGTACTGGGCATACAGGCTCAGCTCGTCCACCGCCTTCCAGGTGGCCAGCAGCTTGGGCGAGAAGCGGCTGCCGCTGTTGGACGGCGGCAGCGCGCCCGCGTTCGGGTTGCTTTCGTAGCTGGCCGTGGACTGCGGCTTCTGTTCGTAGTGGTCGTAGCGCAGCGCCGGCATGATGGTGTAGCGGCCGTCGGCGAAGCTGAATTCGTCCTGCACCCACAGGGCCCATTGATTGCCCTTGGATTGCGGCACGTCGGCCTGGTTGGTGTGCAGCATGTCGCACAGGCGCGGGCCCATGGGCGCCGGCGTGCCGGGGGGAATCGCGGGGCAATTGTCGTAGCCGCTGGAGTACTGCTCGGTCTTGTTGCCGTACCACTCGCCGCCTATCGTCCATAGCTGAGATGCCGTCGCGCCCGCCAGCCGCTTGGTGACTTCGCCGTTGAAGCCGAACATCGTCTGTCGGATGGAATTGCTACGGCCATAGGGGCCGCTGGGATAGCCGTAGTAGTAGGGATCGCCGGGTCTGGCATAGGCGCGGGAATCGACGCTGCGCACGCCGTCCAGCGAACTGTCCAGCTGCAAACGCTGCCAATAGACGACCGCGGTGGCCGTGTCGATCAGGCTGCCCTCGCCAGGCGCCTTGTACGAGTAATCGAAGGACACGCGCTGACGCTCGGTTTCCTTGCGGGTGCTGTTCTCGCCGTACAGATAGCTGGTACCCGCGCCCTGCTCGAACATATTGTCGATGTCGGCGTTGCGCTTGAAGTATTCGCCCGTCAGGCCAAAGCGGTGGCCGCCTTCGACGCGCTGTTGCAGCTTCAAGAGGAAGCTGCGCTGGTCGTAATCTTCGGGGCTGGGTTCGCTGCGCTTGGGGCCGTAGCCGCCGACGTCGCCGCGGTTGTCCAGGGCATGGCCGTTGCGCACGCCGGCCTGCACCAGCCAGAACGTGTTGCTGTGGATCTGGCCGGCCAGCGCCGCGTTGGCGCCCCAACTGCTGTCTGCGGTGTCGTAGTCCGTCTTGGCCAGCGCGCCGAAGGTCTTGCCGTCGGTCAGCAGGTCCGACGGCTGCAGCGTATGCAGGTCGGCAATGCCGGAAATCGCGCCGGAACCGCCGCCGCTGGCGTCGGCGCCGCGCACGATGTCCAGCCGCGACAGGCTGTTGAAGTCCACCGCCTCCAGGCCGCCCTTCAGGCCGCGCGCGCCGTCGTCCAGCCACGGCAGGCGGATGCCGTCCACCCGCGTCAGCACGCGGTCCTGGTCCAGGCCGCGGATGTTGATGCTGTTGGTCGTGCGGTTGAAGTTCACGCCGGGTTCGGCGCGCCTGCCGAAGTCGGTCCAGTTCCTGACCTGCAGTTCATCCAGGCGCTTGCGGTCGGTGCTGGTTTCCCAGGCCGGCGTGACTGGCGCCCCTTCGCCGTCGACCCGGACAGGCGCCAGCTGCGTCACGTCCCCGGGCGTGACCGCCTGCAGCACGTAGACGCGGGCGCTGCGCTCCTGCACGCCCAGGCCGCTGCCCGCCAGCAAGCGCGCAAAACCTTCATTCACGGAATAGACCCCATCGAGCCCGGCCGTGCGGCGCTGGCCCACCAGCGCCGCATCGAACAGCACCGTCACGCCCGCGCTGTCGGCAAAGCGCGGCAGCGCCTCGGCCAGCGCGCCCGCCGGAATGCGATAGCCGCGCGCCTGCGCCTGCTGCGCAGTCTGGGCCCATGCGCCGCTTGCGGGCAGCAAGACGGCGGACAGGGCGGCCAGCGCCAGCGCGGCATGCACGGCGGCGGCGACGCGGGTCATGCGGCATTGCAGGCCTCGGGCGGGTCGGGAGCCGCTTGCGCGGCCGGCGGGTAGATAAGCCATGGTCGTCCTTTCGATCCAACAGGTGTCGGCATTCGTTTGCCTCTACAGACCATGACCCTCGTGAAATCCGAATCGGACAGCTGGCCCTCCAGTTTTTTGTAACAGCGCGGATTCAGGCCTCGGCGGCCGCGCGCAAGCTGATCGTCACCCAGTACGGCGTGCGGTAGCGCACCTGCACCGGCAAGGTCGCGGGCAGCGCTGCCAGGACCGCATCGGTGTCGCGCAACTGGAACGCGCCCGAGATGCGCAGGTGCGCGGCCTCGGGGTCGCAGCGCAGCATGCCGGAACGATAGCGGCCGAGTTCCGCCGCGAAGGCGTCCAGGCGCATGCGCTGGGCGTACAGCACGCCGCGCTGCCAGTCGCTGGCATGCGGATCCGCGGCTGACGGCGGCGACACGCCCTCGTCCGTCAGGCTGCTCTGTTCGCCCGCCGCCAGGCTGACCAGGCTGCGCGGATGCGCGGCGCTGCCGACGCGGACGCGCCCTTCCTGCACGCTGACGCGGCACAGCCCGCCTTCCTGCAGCACGCAGAAGCGCGAGGCCTGCGCCTCGATGTCTCCCAGGCGGGTGCGCACCACGAAGGGCCGCGGCGCGGGCGCCGTATCGGCCACGGCGTGTACCGCGATCTCGCCGGCGCGCAGGCGCAGCAGGCGCGCCGTGGAGCTGAACATCACGTCGACGGCGCTGGCCGTGTTCAACAGCAGCGTGGAGCCGTCCGCCAAGGCCACTTCGCGCCGCTCGCCCGGCGCGCTGCGATAGTCCGCGGTCCAGTCCAGCGGATCGGCGCGCCAGGCGGCCCAACCGACCGGCCCGGCCACCACCAGCGCGACCAGCGTCTTGAGCGCGGCGCGGCGGCTCGCGAGTTCGGGGCGGTTCAAGGTCGCCATGCCCAGCGCCGCCGGAATCAGGCCGAAGCGCTCATTCACGCGTTGCGCGCGCTGCCAGGCATGCTCGTGCTCGGCCTTGCTGGCGCGCCATTGTTCACAGGCCCGCTGGTCGGCATCGGTGGCGCGGCCCGAACTCAGCCGCAGCAGCCAGCGCGCCGCCTCGCGCGCCACGCTGCGTTCGACGGCGGGCGGCTCGAGCGCCGCCTCGGCCTGAGGGCTCAGATCGACGCCATGATGCATTGTTCGAATCCCTTGGCGATGTAGCGGTGCACGGTACGCAGCGACACGTTGAGCCGGGCGGCAATTTCGCCGTGGCTCAAGCCTTCCAGCTGCGCCATCAGGAATGCCTGCCGCGCCGGCAGGGACAGGCCCGCCAGCAT
This sequence comes from Achromobacter sp., assembly GCA_032153965.1. GTDB lineage: Bacteria > Pseudomonadota > Gammaproteobacteria > Burkholderiales > Burkholderiaceae_B > Achromobacter. The sequence continues at coordinate 18,315 of JALDYL010000046.1, forward strand.
CTCGTCGATTTCCTGCAGCGTTTCCAGGATGATCAGGCGCTGTTCGGCAGAGGGCGCCAGCGCCTGCGGCATCAGGGCCAGGGCTTCCAGGTAGGCCTGCTCGACAGAGCGCCGCCGGTGGTGGTTCAGCAGCAGGCGCTTGGCGATGGTGGTGAGATAGGCGCGCGGCTCGCGCAGGGCGTCCAGTTCGTGGCGGTGGCGCAGCACCCGCAGGAAAGTGTCCTGCGCCAGGTCAGCCGCGTCGAAGGGGTTGCCCAGCTTGGCGCGCAGCCAGCCATGCAGCCATCCATGGTGAGCGCGGTACAACAGATGGACGTTGTCGCTGGCGGCGACCGCGGGGTTCGGCACGGAGAGCTCCCTGAACTATCAATCACAAATAGAAATCAATCTCATTCTAAATGCAAAACCATGATTCCGGTCAAGTCCGCGCGCCACGCTTGACGGGGATATGATGGGGACGGATTCCCCCCCTACAGGTCTGCCCCATGCTCTATGCCGCGCTCAAATTCATCCACCTGATGGCCGTGATCCTCTGGGTCGGGGGCATGCTGTTCGCACACTGTTTCCTGCGGCCGGCGGCCGCGCAGCTGGAACCGCCGATCCGGCTGCGGCTGATGGCGTCGGTGCTGGGGCCGTTCCTGAACGCCGTGCTGGCGGCCATCGTGCTGATCCTGTTTTCCGGCGCGCTCATGATCGGCCAGGAAGCCAGCCAGGCCGCGCAGACGGGCGGCGCCTTCTTCATGCCGCGCAGCTGGACCCTGATGGCCTCGGGCGGCCTGGTCATGACGGCCATCTACGCCTATATCCGTTTCGTGCTCTACCCGCAGCTGCGGGCGGCGGTCGCAGCAGAGGACTGGCCCCAGGGCGGGCAAGCCATGGGCGGCATCCGCCGCTGGGTCGGCATCAATCTGCTGCTGGGCATCGCCATCGTGGCCATCGTCTTTCTGGGGTAGCCGGATATCAGCCGGCGCCCGCCAGCTATCGGGCATGCGCAGGCTGGTATCGGAATTCTTTTGCTTGGTGCAATACGCATTACATCCGCGCTGGCCACACTGCGGATGACTCTCGCGGGCCTACACAAACAAAAGGAATCTCCATGATCAAGCGTGTCTTCCAGCTGGCCGCCCTCGGCCTGTTCGTTTCCGCCTCGGCCGCGCATGCCGCCGCCCCCATCGACAACAGCTCCCTGGACCAGCCTGGGTTCCGCGAGCACAAGGCCACCTACGGCGTGGTCTACCGCCTGCCCCAGGACGTCAACGCCATCCTGGATGCCAAGATCAACGGCACGCTGAAGGCCGACCTGCTCACGCTGGGCCTGAAGACCGAGGCCGAAACGCCCAACATGCCGCACGTGACGGTGGTGCACATCCACAGCGCCGACCCGCAAACGCCCGCCCGCATGCTCAAGGCCCTGCCCAAGCCGCCGGCCCCGCTGCAGATCACGCTGAAGACCTTCTATCCCACCGAGGCCGCCAAGGGCGCGGGCCATCCGTGGTGGCTGGACCTGGGCGTGGTCAAGAGCGGCCAGGGCTTCGAGGACATGATGCGCTACAACACCGTGGCCACCGCCGCCCTGGCGCCGTTGCGCGACGGTCCGCTGCCGCGCGTCACCGGCCCGGTCTACGCCAAGATGGGCGATGCCGGAAAAGACCTGGTCAAGAACATGGGCGTGAGCGGCGTGAACATCATGCAGGACGGCAAGGAAGTGCGTGCGCACAACCCGCACACCACGCTGGTCTACAGCATGGCGGTGTACGACGCGCGGCTGCAGGACGCCATGAAGCAGGAGTCCGACAAGTTCAACGCCGTGCTGCCCGACGGCATCAACACCACCTTCAAGGACGTCTCCATCGTCGAGATCGGCTTCGCCGGCAACGTGGTGCGCGAGATCTACCGCGTCAGCCTGGAAGACGGTTCGGCCATCGACGTCGCCTCGGGCAAGAAGGTCGGCTCCTAAGCCGCGGCGGCTGCGGGAGCGCCCGCGCGTTCCCGCAGCACCTCGCGGATCTGCCCGCGCAGCCAGGCCTGCAACGGCGAGGTGTGCAGGCGCCGCGGCCACACCATCACCAGTTCGATCTTGCGCAGGCTGGCGGGCAGTTCCAGCGTCGCCAGCGGAAAATGCCGGGCGTGCGCGCGCGCCACGCTGGCCGGCATGGTGGTGGCGTAATCGGTGTCCAGCAGCACATAGGGCGTGATCCCGAAACCCGACAGGTAAGCCGAAAACTCCAGGCGGGCCGCGTCCGGCTTGAGCGCGCGGTCGAAGTTGGTCTCACGGCCGTACATCTGCGCAAAGGCGAACCACTTGATGGACGGCAGGTCCGCCAGCGTCAGCGCGCCCCGCCCGGCCCAGGGATGTCTGGCCGACACCACGCAGACGCGCCGGTCCTTGAGCAGCGTGTCGCGGTGGAACCGCGCCGGCACCTTGCCGAACAGGCCGATGGCCAGGTCCAGGCGTTCCGCGTCGAGATCGTCGGGCACGAAATCCCCGTGCACGGACTGAAAGCGCAGCGTGATGCCGGGCGCGGCGCGATGCAGGCGTTCGATCAGGGGCGCCGCCAGCAGGATCTCGCTGTGCGCGCCGGTGCCGATATTGACCACGCCGCCGGCCTTGGCGGGATCGAAGGCTTCCGGCGGACGCAGTGCGGATTCGATCTGCGCCAGCGCGTCGTGCACCGCCGAATGCAGTTCCAGCGCGCGCTCCGTCGGGATGAAACGGCCTTTCACCACCACCAGCAAGGGATCCTCCAGCCGCAGGCGCAAGCGCGCCAGCTCACGGCTGATGGCCGGCTGCGTCTTGTGCAGCAGGGCCGAACTGGCCGTGGCGCTGCGGGTGCGCATAAGGGCGTCGAACGTCAGCAGCAGGTTCATGTCCAGCCGGCGCAGATAGGGCAAGGAGTGGGCGTCGCTCATGCCGCCGATACTATGCTTGAAATGCATGCATTGGAAACTCCATATCAATTTCGACATGATTGGCTTGCGCAACCGGCATTGGGCAAGGCGGCCGGCCTTGGCTACAGTCCGCGGCAGATCGGGGCCATCCGCACCCGACCCGACTTTCCGGAGACTGCCGCAATGAACCCCTTGGGCCCGACCGCCGCGCGCTGGCGCGCTTCCCCCCGTCGCTGGATGGCGGCCGCGCTGACCGGCGCGGCGCTGTTCCTGGGCACCGTCCAGCCGGCCGCCGCCGCCTTCCCCGAACGTCCCGTGACGCTGGTGGTGCCCTTCCCCGCCGGCGGCACGCCCGACATCCTGGCCCGCATCCTCAGCGACAGCCTGGCCAAGCGCCTGGGCCAGCCCCTGATCGTGGAGAACCGCGCCGGCGCCGGCGGCAATATAGGCGCGCAGGCCGTGGCGCGCGCCGCGCCCGACGGCTACACGCTGCTGATGTGCGCCTTCGGCTGCACGGTCGCGCCCTCGCTCTACCAGCCCGCGCCCTACGACATCGTCAAGGACTTCGCGCCCGTCGCCATGGTCGGCACGGTACCCAGCGTGCTGGTCGTCAATCCCAAGGTGCCGGCGCAGACCGTGGCCGAGCTGCTGGCCTACGCCCGCGCCCATCCAGGCAAGCTGAACTCGGCCTCGTCGGGCGTGGGCGGCTCGGCGCACCTGGCCACCGAACTGCTGAAGCTGCGCACCGGCATCGACGTGGCGCACATCCCCTACAAGGGCGCCGGGCAGGTCGCGGCCGACCTGCTGGGCGGCCAGGTCGACATGTATTTCGACAACCTGCCGGCGTCGTTGGCGAACATCCGCGCGGGCAAGCTGCGGGCCCTGGCCGTGGCCAGCGCCAAGCGCGCGCCGGCCATTGCGGACGTGCCGACCTTCGCCGAGGCCGGCGTGGCCGACTTCCTGATCACGCCCTGGTTCGGCATCATGGCCCCGGCCGGCACGCCGGACGCCACGCTGGCCGCGCTGCACCAGGCCTTCAACGACGCCTTGCAGGCGCCCGAGGTCGCCGCCAAGATGCGCGAACTGGGCGTGGAGACGGCCGCCGGCCCGCGCCAGGCGCTGGGCGACTTCGTGCTGGCCGAGACCGCGCGCTGGAAAGACGTGATCCAGGCCAACCACATCCGGGCGGAATGATGGCGGACGACGAACGCGGCACCGCCGCGTCGGACGCGCTCGCGCCGATCCGGCTGCGCGACATGGGCGCCTTCCATGTCGGCGGGCGCGAGGTAAGCCTGTCGGGCCTGCCGCGACGCGAAGTCGTCATGGCCGAGGGCGGCCAGCCCGTCGCGCTGGACCCCAACGGCACCTACCGCGTCGAGCAGATGTATGCGCAGTATTTCCTGGCCGAACCGGCCAGCGGCCGCCCGCCCCTGGCCTTCTGGCACGGCGGCGGCATGACCGGGGCGGCCTGGGAAACCACGCCCGACGGCCGCCAGGGCTGGCTCCACGCCTTCCTGCGCCGCGGCTGGGACGCCTATCTCTGCGATGCCGTGGAACGCGGCCGCTCGGGCTACGCGCCGGTCCCCGAGATCTGGCCGCAAGGCCCCATCGTGCAGGCGCAGGAAGACTGCTACACGCGCTTTCGCATCGGCCGCCCGGGCTCCCGCCCCGGCCCCGGCAGCGCCTATGGCAATACGCAGTTCCCGGTGCAGGCCTTCGGCGAGCTGGCCGCGCAGATGGTGCCGCGCTGGGTGCATACCGACGCCGCCGTCCTGCGCGGCTATCTGGCCTTGCTGGAACGAGTCGGCCGCATGATCGTCATCTGCCATTCGCAGGCGGGCGTATTCGGCATCCGCGCGGCCGCCGCCCGGCCCGACCTGGTGCGCGCCGTGGTGGCGCTGGAGCCGGCCAGCATCCCGCAGCTGGACGCCGGCTACCGCACGCCCACGCTGATCCTCATGGGCGACAACATGGACACGGACCCGCGCTGGCCGCGCATGCGCGAGCGGGTGCGCGATTTCGCGCGGCGTCATCCATGCGTCACCCTGCTGTCGCTGCCCGAACTGGGCATCGCCGGCAATTCGCACATGCTGATGATGGACCGCAACAGCCTGGACCTGGCCGCGCGCGTGCACGACTGGCTGATGGCCCTGCCGCCGGCCTGACATCCCGCCTCGGACGGGGCCCCGCCTGCTGCCATTTCGTGGCAGCATTATGGATCCGTCATCCCCGTCCGCCCCCCCCATGTCCCGCACCGAACGCCTCCTGGGCCTGATGCAGACCTTGCGCTGCCATCGCCGTCCCGTCAGCGGCCGCCAGTTGGCCGCCGACCTCGGCGTCAGCATCCGCACCCTGTACCGCGACATCGCCACCCTGCAATCGCAGGGCGCCGAGATCGAAGGCGAGCCGGGCGTGGGCTATGTGCTGCGGCCCGGCTTCATGCTGCCGCCGCTGATGTTCAGCACCGAAGAGATCGAGGCGCTGGTGCTCGGCACCCGCTGGGTGGCTGACCGTGCAGACCCGCGCCTGGCGCAGGCGGCGAGCAACGCGCTGGCCAAGATCGGCGCGGTGCTGCCGGGAGAACTGCGCGACGGGCTGGACGCGATACCGCTCTTGGTCGGTCCCAGCGCGATACAGGTGGTGGACCGCGTGGACCTGTCGCTGATCCGCCATGCCATCCGCTGCGAACAGAAGATCGACATCACCTATCGCGACGACAAGGGCGCCGATTCCACGCGGGTGATCTGGCCGTTTGCGCTGGGGTTCTTCGACAGCGTGCGCATCGTCATGGCCTGGTGCGAACTGCGCCAGGATTTCCGCCATTTCCGCACCGACCGCATCGCCACGCTGACGCCGGGCGCGCGTTATCCCAAGCGCCGCCATGCGCTGCTGAAGGAGTGGCGCGCGATCGATCACTCGCCCAAGCAATGCGGATGAAAATGCGCAGAAAGGCTACTGCCAAAAACTGACAGCACCCCTGTCTAAGATGAGCGCGTCTACCACCCGGAGCGCATCATGTCAGACACCAATTTCGTCATTTTCTACGTCGAAAAGCCGGCCGCCAGCGCGGCGTTCTACAGCGCCCTGCTACAGCGTCCGCCGCTTGAAAGCTCTCCCACCTTTGCACTGTTCAGGCTGGATTCCGGCCTGATGCTGGGCCTGTGGTCGCGCTACACCGTGGAGCCGGCCGCCGCCGGCCGCGGCGGCGCGACCGAACTGGCCTTCACCGTTCCCGACGCGCAGGCGCTGGACCGCCGCCACCTGGACTGGAGCCTGCGCGGCCTGCCCATCCTGCAGGCGCCCACCGACATGGATTTCGGCCGCACCTTTGTGGCGCTGGACCCCGACGGCCACCGGCTGCGCGTGTTCGCGCCGGCGCCGCAGGAACAGGCCGAGCAGCAGCCGGCGCCCGCCATGGCCAGCGCGTGAAGCGCTTCCATGAAATACGGGCCTGAGGCGTTCGCCTCAGGCCCGTGGCTGAACCGGACGCAGCAATATCAGGAACGTTGATCGCGCGGGGTCAGCGCCACGGTTTCGCTACGCTTGCGGAACAGCAGCTGGTACAGCACGGCCAGCACCAGCAGGAACGGCACGCCGAACACCAGCGTCATCTTGAAGACGCTGGTGAAGTAGGTGGTGACCAGGATCGCCAGCATCGCGCCCGCACCCAGCAGCGTCAGCAGCGGAAAGCCCGGCATGCGGAACGACAGCTTGCCGCCGCCTTCACGCGCCCAGCGGCGACGAAAGCAGTAGTGGGTCACGAAGATCATCATCCAGGTGAACAGCGCCCCGAACATCGAAATCGCCATCATCAGCGTGAACGAGGTCTCGGGATACAGCACATTCAACACCGCCGCGATGGCGATGCCGCTGGTCGACAGCAGCAACGCGTTCAAGGGCGTGCCATTGCGGGTCAGCTTGCCGAACGCGGACGGCGCATGGCCGGCGCGCGACAGGCTGAACATCATGCGCGTGGTGATGTAGAGCTGGCTGTTCATGGCCGACAGCGCCGCCACCAGCACAATGAAATTGATGACGCCGGCCGCGCCCGGAATCTCCAGCGCCTGCATCACCTTGACGAAGGGGCTGCCGCCCTTGCCGGCCTCGTCCCAGGGCACGATGGCCAGGATCAGCGCCAGCGTCAGCAGGTAGAACACCACCAGCCGGACGATGGTGGCGCGGAACGCCTGCTTGACCGCGCGCTCGGGGTCTTCGGCCTCGCCCGCCGCCACCGCGATCATCTCCACGCTGAGGTAGCTGAAGATCGAGATGACCACGGCGATCCACATGCCCCAGACGCCATTCGGGAAGAAGCCGCCGTGCGAGGTGTACAGCGCCGTGCCGTACTGCGGATTGCCCCAGACCACGTAGGCGCCCAGGATGATGAAGGCCACGATGGCGGTGATCTTGATCGTGGAGAACCAGTATTCGACCGTGCCGAAGGTCTTGACGCTCATGGCGTTGATGAAGATCAGCGCCGCCGAGAACAGGCAGACCCACTGCCAGCCGGGAACGTCCGGGAACCAGAACTTCATGTACTCGGCCACGGCCGTGACCTCGGTGCCTACCGCCAGCACCACGCAGGACCAGTACGCGTAGCGCACCAGAAAGCCCGCCAGCGGGCCGACGTAGTGCTCGGCATAGGCGCCGAAGGAACCCGAGGTGGAATGCGCCACCGTCATTTCCGCCAGGCAGCCCATCAGCAGCAGCGTGATCAGGCCGCCGATGGCGTAGCTGATGATCACGCTGGGGCCGGCAAAACCGATGGCGAACTTGCTGCCCAGGAACAGGCCCGTGCCGATGGCCCCGCCGATGGCGATCATGCTCATCTGGCCCGACGTCAAGCGCCGCTTCAGGCCCTGCTCGCGTTCGGCGATCTGGCCGAATCCTTTTTGTTGTTGCATTGTCTCCTCCAGGTCCTGCGCTCTCTTTATGGATGTAGGGCCGGTTTGGCCCGCGCAATGGGGTTGTGTTGCGGCGCTCAGGTCACGGCGGCGCGGTGCTTGAATTCCGGCTTGTCCCAGGAACGCGTGTCCAGCACGTCCTTCAGGATGTCGACGGCGTCCCAGACGTCGGCATAGCCGAAGTACAGCGGCGTCAGGCCGAAGCGCAGCACCTCGGGCTCGCGGTAGTCGCCGATCACGCCGCGCGCGATCAGCGCCTGCATCACCTCGAAGCCGTTGGGATGGCGGAAGCTGACGTGGCTGCCGCGGTCGGCGTGCTTGCGCGGCGTCACCAGCGTGAGCGGATGATCGGCGCAGCGTTCTTCGACCAGCGCGATGAACAGGTCGCCCAGCGCCAGCGATTTCTTGCGCACCTCGGCCATGTCGGCGGCATGCGCCACGTCCAGGCCGCATTCCACCAGCGACAGCGACACGATGGGCTGGGTGCCGCACAGATAGCGGCGCACGCCACCGGCCGGCTCGTAGGCCACGGCCATGTCGAACGGCCGCGTGTGGCCCCACCAGCCGGACAGCGGCTGCCAGAAGTCCTTGGTGTGGCGCGGCGCCACCCAGATGAAGGCGGGCGAGCCCGGGCCGCCGTTCAGGTACTTATAGGTGCAGCCCACGGCGAAGTCGGCGTTGGCGCCGTTCAGGTCCACCGGCACCGCGCCCGCGGCGTGCGCCAGGTCCCAGATGGCCAGCGCGCCGCGCTCGTGCGCCAGCGCGGTCACGGCGGCCATGTCGTGCATCTGGCCGCTGCGGTAATTCACGTGCGACAGCAGCATCACCGCCACCGACTCGTCCAGCGCCTTTTCCAGCGGCAGGTCGTCGTCGATCAGGCGCATTTCATAGCCCTGCTGCAGCAGGTCGATCATGCCCTGGATCATGTAGAGATCGGTGGGGAAGTTGTCGCGCTCGGACAGGATGACGCGGCGCTTGGGGTGCTGGTGCTGCTGGATGCGCAGGGCGGCTGCCAGCGCCTTGAAGATGTTCAGCGAGGTCGTGTCGGTCACGACCAGCTCGCCTTCGCGCGCGCCCAGCAGGCGGCCCAGCTTGTCGCCCAGGCGGGCGGGCAGTTCAAACCAGCCGGCGGTGTTCCAACTGCGGATCAGGCCCGTGCCCCATTCCTGGCCGATCACGGCGGCGGCGCGGGCGGCGGCGGCCTTGGGCAGCACACCCAGGGAATTGCCGTCCATGTAGAGCACGCCGGGCGGCAGGTCGAAACGGTCTTTGAGGGGCGCCAGGGGGTCCTGGCGGTCGGCGTTGACGCAGGCGTCGCGGGTGTTCATTTTCTGCTCCAAGAGGCTATATTCTGGATACATACTATCAGCGCGATCAGGCTGATAAATTGCAAATCCAGGCGCGGATTACCCTAGGTTTCCGCATTGAATTGCATAAAATTCATTTTTTTGGAATCTGATTGCACCATGCAGATCGACGCCATAGACCAGCGCATTCTTTACCGGCTGCAGGAAGACGGCCACCTCAGCAACCAGGACCTGGCCGAGCAGGTGGCGCTGTCGCCCTCGGCCTGCCTGCGGCGGGTGCGCGCACTGGAAGAAAGCGGACTGATCCGCAACTACCGCGCCGTGCTGGACGCCGAAAAGCTGGGTTTCGAGCTGGAAGCCGTCGTCCACGTGTCACTGGACCAGTCGCGCCCAGGCTGGCACGAGGAATTCCTGGCCGGCATCGCGCTGCATGACGAGATCACCGAGGCCAGCATCGTGACCGGCGCCTCCAACTACATCCTGACGGTGTGCACGCGTAATCTGAAGGCGTTCTCGCAGTTCGTCGAAGACAAGCTCAGCAAGATCCCGGGCGTGCGGAATCTGTCCTCGCATATCGTCATGCGCAAAGTGAAGAACCGCGGCGGCATGCTGCCGCTGGCCAGTTGGCGTTAGGGCCGGCTCAGGCCGGGCTCAGCTTCAGAAAGCCGAACACGGTCACGAAGTGGCAGGCGGTGCCGCCCATGACGAACAGATGCCAGATGCCATGGGCATGCGGCCAGCGCTGATCGTTGGCGTAGAACAGCGTGCCGGCGGTGTAGATGGCCGCGCCCGCCAGCAGCCAGGCCAGTCCGGCCGCGGACAAGGCGCCCGCGATCGGCGCGGCGAACATCACGCCCAGCCAGCCCATCGCCAGATACAGCGGCAAAGCGGGCGCCGCGCCGCGCGCCCACCACAGCTCGCGGCTGATGCCAACCGCCGCCAGCGCCCAGATCGCCACCCCCATGGCCGCGCCCCAGCCGTGCTCCACCGGCCCGTAGGCCAGCGGCGTGTAGGTGCCGGCGATCAGCAGGTAGATCGCGCAATGGTCGGCCTTGGCCCACAGGGCCTTGCGGCGGCCGCGCGAGCAATGGAACAGCACCGACGAGGCGTACACGGCGATCATCGACGCGGCGAACACGGCGCAGGCGACGACCTGCCGCGTATCCACCTTGAGTTCGGCGGCGCGGGCGATCAGGGCGCCCGAAGCAGCCACGGCCAGCGCCAGGCCGGCCAGGTGGGTCGCGCCGTTGAATCGTTCGCCCTTGTACATGCACGCCCTCCGCCCGCCGGCCACGCGCCGGCGCCACCCATGATGGCGCCCTTGTGTGACAGGCCGAGGTCAGGACGCGCGCTCTTCAGGCGACGAAATCCACCGCCGCCGGATAGCCTTCCAGCGCACGCGCCGAGAGGATGGCGCGCTGCACCGCGATCGCCATCGCCTCGGCCGCCATCACGCCCAGCAACATGACGTTGCCCGGCTTGCCGGACGTGCCCGTACCCAGCGCGAAGAGGGTGTCGCCGTCCAGCATGGTGTGGATGGGATTGATGGTGCGGGCCAGGCCATCGTGCGCCATGCCGGCGATCTTCTGCGCCTGCGCCTTGGTGAGCTTGGCGTCGGTGGCGACCAGCCCTATGGTGGTGGCGGTGCCCGGGCGCATGGACTTGGGCAGGTCGCCGGCCAGGATTGCGGCGCGGGTGTCCAGCAGCATCTTGCCGTCCGCGGTGCGCGCGCCGGCCAGGATGCGCCCGCTGGCCGGGTCCACCACGTCGCCCACCGCGTTGACGGCGACGATGGCGCCCACCGTCACGCCCGCCACGGTCAACGAGGCGCTGCCGATGCCGCCCTTCATGGCGCGCTTGGGGCCGTACAGCTTGCCCACCGTCGCGCCCGCCCCCGCGCCCACGTTGCCCTCCTGCGGCGCGGCGTCCGTGGCCGACTTGCAGGCCTGGTAACCGGCGGCCGCGTCCGGCCGGATCGAGGCGTCGCCCACGCCCAGGTCGAACAGGATGGCCGAGGGCACGATGGGCACGTGCGCCACGCCCACGTCGAAGCCGATCTTCTTCTCTTCCAGATAGCGCATGACACCCGAAGCCGCGTCCAGGCCAAACGCGCTGCCGCCGGACAGCACCACGGCGTGCACCTTTTCCACCATGTTGACGGGGTTGAGCAGGTCGGTTTCGCGCGTGCCCGGCGCGGCGCCGCGCACATCGACCCCGGCGGTCGCGCCGGCCTCGGCAATGATGACGGTACAGCCCGTCGGGCGGCGCGTGTCGGTGTAGTGCCCCACCCGCAGCCCCGCCACCTGCGTGATGCTGCCGCTGCCCGGCATCAGCCGCGTGCCGTCCGCGGCCTGGGCGGGCATTGCACTTGCTGCTGCCGCGCCGGCGGCCGCCATCATGAAAGCCCGCCTGTTCCATTGCTGTTCCACACCGATCTCCACTGAAGTCCTGCCTGGATGAACCCCGGCAACGCGCCGGAGCATGGGTCTCGCCATATGACTTGCAGCTATATTTTTACTATTCCTTATGCTTTGTGGAAAAATAGGCGCGTTGTTAGAGTGCGGCTACGCCGGAGGGCATTGCAGGCACGGATGCTCTCCACCGAGATATCTGCCATCCGTGGAGCACCGCCATGAAACTCTTCCGTACGCTGTTCGTCGCCGGCCTGGTCCAGGTCGCCGCCTTGTCCGCGGCCCATGCCCAATCCGGACTGGACCAGATCAAATCCGCCGGCGTGTTCAAGATCGGCACCGAAGGCACCTACGCCCCCTTCACTTTCCACGACGCATCCGGCCAGCTTACCGGGTTTGACGTGGACATCGGCCGCGCCATCGCCGAACGCCTGGGCGTCAAGGCGCAATTCGTCGAAGGCAAGTGGGACGGCCTGATCGCCGGCCTGGACGCCAAGCGCTACGACGCGGTGATCAACCAGGTCGGCATCACCGACGCGCGCCGCGCCAAGTACGATTTTTCGGATCCCTACATCTCGTCGGCCGCCGTGCTGATCGTGCGCGACGACAACACCAGCATCAAGTCCTTCGACGACCTGAAGGGCAA
>JALDYL010000248.1:0-6014 GCA_032153965.1 Achromobacter sp.
CACGTCACCTACATCATCAATCTGGCCAAGGCCCTGTCCAAGGACCACCAGATCACGATCGCGGCGCCGGCCACCAGCCGCCTGTACCGCTACGCCAAGGCGATTCCGGGCGTGGCGGTGGAGGACATGCAATACACCACGCGGCCTTCGTCCTGGTTCAAGGACCGCGCGCGGCTGCGCCGGCTGATCAAGGCCGGCGGCTTCGACATCATCCACGCCAACGGCTCGGCCGACCACAAGCAGGTCATGCTGGCCACGCTGGGCATGCGCCGCCGTCCGCGCATCGTCTTCACCAAGCACAACGACCATCCGCTGACGAGCTTCGGCCATAAGTTGCGGGTGGCGCTGGCGACCGACCACGCCATCGCGGTCAGCGACTACGTCCACGGCCTGATGCAGCAGTCGCCCTACGGCAAGCGTCCCATTACCACCATCCGCCACGGCATCGACACCAATTTCTTCGCGCCGCCGCCGCTGGAAAGCCTGGACAAGCTGCGCGCCATCTTCTTCGGGCCCGACTGGCAGGGCAAGCTGCTGCTGGGCAGCGCCGGCGGCACCGACTACGACAAGGGCTGGCTGGACCTGGTGGCGGCCGTCGCCGCCTTGCCGCCCGAGGACCGCAAGCGCGTGCTGCTGATGGTGGCGGGCGATCCGCCCAACGAAGCCAAGCTGGCCCGGGTGCGCGAACTGGGCATGATCGACCAGGTCCGTTTCCCCGGGCTGCTCGACGACGTGCGGGCGGCGTTGGCGTCCTGCCATGCCGGCTTCGTGCTGTCCTACCGCGAAGCCTTGTCGTTCGCCTGCCGCGAGATCATGGGCCTGGGACTGCCGGCCCTGGTCAGCGACGCGGGTGGTTTGCCCGAGAACGTGAGCGACGGCGTCGACGGCTGGATCGTGCCCGCGCGCGATGTGCCCGCCATCACCGCCAAGCTGCGTTTCATGCTGGACCATCCCGACGCCGTGCGCGCCATGGGCGCCCAGGCACGGGAAACCAGCCTGCGGGATTTCAACCTGGACCGTTTCGCCGCCGCCACACTGGACGTATACCGACGCACGCTGGGATAAGGCCGGGCTTTATAATCCGTCCCTATGTCTATCCCCATACTCATGTACCACCAGATCGGCGAGCCCAATCCCAAGGGCACGCCGTTTCGCGGGCTGACGGTGCACCCCGACAGCTTTGCCCGCCAGATGCGCTGGATGCGCAGGCTGGGCTATCGCGGCCTGTCCATGCGCGACGTCATGCCCTATGTGCGCGGCGAACGCCAGGGCAAGGTATTCGGCATCACGTTCGACGACGGCTACCGCAACGTGCACCACAACGCCATGCCGGTGCTGAGCGAGCTGGGTTTTACCGCCACCAACTATTTCGTGGCGCGCCAGTTCGATGGCGGCAACGTGTGGGACCTGGAAAAAGGCATCCCGTTTTCGGCGCTGATGACCGTGAACGAAATGCGGGAATGGGCCCAGGCCGGCAACGAAGTCGGTTCGCACACGCTGGACCACGTGCACTTGCCCCAGATGTCGCCCGACGAGGCCCGGCGCCAGATCGTCCAGTCCAAGGACGAACTGGAGCAGGCGCTGGGCGCGCCGGTCACCGCCTTCTGCTATCCCTACGGCGACCACGGCCCCGAACACCGCGCCATGGCGCGCGAGGCGGGCTACGACAACGCCACGCTGACCCAGCGCGGCCTGGCGGCAGCCTCGGACGACCCCTATGGGTTGCCGCGAGTCACCGTCTCGCGTTCCACCAACATCATCCGTTTCCTGCAGAAGTGCCTGACCCGGTATGAAGACTCCCGCCGGCGCGGCTGAGCGGCGGCTGCGCATCGCGCTGCTGGTCGACCGCTTCGGCAATCGCTTTGGCGGTGCCGAAGCCTATGGCGTGGAACTGATGCGGGTGCTGGGCCAGCGCCATGACGTATCCATCGTGGCGCGCGACTTCGATAGCGACCTGCCGTTTCCTTTCCTGCCCGTGCGCTTTCCCGGCTGGCTGCCCAGCTGGATGCGCGTGCTGTACTTCGCCTGGCGCGCCGACCGCCTGACCCGCGGCCGCTATGACATCGTGCATTCCCACATGAACGGCTGGGCGGGCGAAATCCAGGTCATGCACGTGACGCCGGTGCGCTACAACCGGCTGACCCGCGTCAAGCCGCTGCAGCGCCTGACGGCCTGGCTCAGTCCGCGCCTGGCCACCTATCTGCTCCTGGAAAAACTGCGCGTGCGCCGGGCGCCGGCGCGGCGGGTGGTGGCGGTGTCGGGGCTCATCATGGACCAGCTGCACCGCAGCTACGGCCCGCAGTTGCCGGTGGACATCATCGCGCCCGGGGTCAAGCTGCCGACCGCGGCGCAACGGGAAGGCCGCGAGGCCACCCGCGCCAACCTGGGCTGGGATGCGGGCACCATCGGCTGTCTGCTGGTCGCCCGCAACCCCTTGCGCAAGGGGTTGCCGGCGCTATTGGACGCCTTGACGCAACTGCCGCCGCAATACCGCCTGCTGGTTGTGGGCGCGGACGAACCTACCCGCGAACGCGTGCGCGCGGCCGGCGCCGTCGCCAGCCGCGTCACGCTGATCGACCCCACGCCCGACGTCGCCCGCTACTTCAGCGCCGCCGACATCTACGCGCACCCGACGCTGAACGACAGCTACGGCATGGCGCCGCTGGAAGCCATGTCGCACGGACTGCCCGTGGTGGTGAGTTCGCCTGCTTATTGCGGTTTCGCCCAGTACCTGTCGGCGGGCAAGGATGCGCTCATCCTGCAGGATCCGCGCGACGGCGCCCAACTGGCGCAGGCGCTGGAGCGGTTGGGCTCGGAACCCGGCTTGCGGGCGGCCCTGGCCGAACGCGGCCTTGAGATCGCCCGTGAACAAAGCTGGGAAACGGTGGCGGCGCGCTACGAGGCGCTGTACGACCAGGTGCTGCAAGAACGCAGCTGAGGCGGGCTCAGGCGGTGTCGCGGCCCGGCTTCAATGGCCGGGCGCCGTGGCCTGTTCGAGTTCACCCAGCCAGCGGATCGCATGTTCGCGTCCGGTGCCGCACATCTCGGCCTGGGGCTGCAGTCCGCCGCAGAAATCCGGCCGGGAAGGCTGGCCGAATATCGCGCAGCGCATGTCCGGCAGCAGCTGGATACAGGGCACGCCGGCGGGTTTGCCGCGCGGCATGCCGGGTATCGGCCGGGTGATCGACGGCGCGATGCAACAGGCGCCGCAGCCGGGCCGGCATTCCAGCACGGCGGGCGCCTGCGGGTTCAGACCCATCCGCGCAGCCAATAGATGAACAGGCCGGCGTACTCCTTGAGGATGGAGCGGCTGGCGTCGTAGGCGCGCTGATTTGGGATCCACAGCGGCACGGAGCCGTCCGCGGGTTCCACGATCTGCGGCGGAGCGGGGGCGGCGATAGCCTCCACGCCCTGCTTGGAAAAGGCTGCCATTGCGCGTGGCATATGCAGCGCCGACGTCACCAGCAGCACCTTGCCGATACCGCGCGCCTTGAGCTGGTCTTCAGTCAGGGCCGCATTTTCATAAGTGGTGCGGCTGGAGTTTTCGAGGATGAGGGCCGTGTCTGGCACGCCCTGCTGGCGGATGGCGTGTGCCATGCCGCGCGCCTCGCTGACGTCGCCTTCCAGCGCGCCGCCCGACAGCAGCACCTTGGGCGCGCGCCCGGCCAGATAAAGCTGCGCCGCCGTGTCGATCCGGACCACGGCGGTTTCCTTGTCATAGGGCAGGAACCAGTTGGCGCGTCCGTTTGCGGTGTTGCCGCCCAGCACCACGATAGCGTCGGCCGTCGGGGATTCCTCGGGCGGCAAATGCGGATAACGGTGCTCCAGCGCGCCGCCAGCCCAGATCGAGGTAGCGGGGAGAGACCAGGCCAGCGACCACAACAGGCCTGCGACGATAAGCGAGCCGCCAGTCTTGCGGAACCGAAACAGACCCAGCACCAGTCCGACGGCTACCAGGGTCAGGCTCAAGTTGTAAGGAATGATCAGATTTGTGAGATAGCTGGACAAGGGCATCTTAAAAAAAATCCTGATTACTACGTCTCGTCCAGAAGGAAGTTGGCTTGTTGCTCCACTTCCTCGACGGACGGCCATGCATGTTCCGAGCCTACGCAGACGGCTTGCGGCGACCACGGACCGGTGCGCCCCGGACGCGTGACGCCGAACAGGGTCAGTTCCCTGGCGTTGGCCGCTGCGGCCACGTGTGAGACGCCAGAATCGTTACAAATCACTAGCGCCGCCCGCGCTGTCAGCGCGGCAAATGCGCCCAGGGACAGGGGAGACAGCAGCAGTGCCGTGGGGGCATTGCGCCGTGCCTCCTCGGTTTCGGCCGGAGGGGGGCACATTACCACGGTATGACCGCGAGCCTGCAAGGCTCGGGTAAGTGTATCGAATCCGGGCCAGACCTTGATCTTGCCCTTGTGCAGGCCCGTGGCCGTCGGCGCGATCAGCACGAAACGCTGGCCGGCCAGTCCGGCCGCTTCCAGCGCCAGGTCAGCGGCGCTCTGGTGTGCCGGCGTCAAGGGCAGGTCCAGGGTCGGGCCGGGTTCGGCAGGGCCGCTGGGCAGGCCCCAGCGGGTCAGGGCCTCGCGGGTCAAGTGATGCCAGGACTGCACCGCGTGCAGCGAGTCGCTGGGTTTGGAAAAGGGCCAGCGCAACAGGAAGCTGCGCCCGTCGTCGCGATAGCCGGCCGAGGGCAGCCCCGCCAGCCGGAACACCAGCGCGCTGGACAGGGAATCCGGCAGCAGCAGTCCGCGGGCGCGGCGGCCCTGGGCCCCCAGGCCGCGGCGATGGGCGCTGACCGCCGCCCGGTCCGGCCCGACCTTGCCGCGCATGGGGATGAAATCCTGCTTGGCCACGCCGTCGAGCAGGTCGCGGGCCCAGGGCCGGGCGCAGATCACCAGGGGCAGGCCGCTGGCGTGCAAGGCGCGCAGGCTGGGCAGGCTCATGCAAACATCGCCCACCCAATTGGGTAACCGGACGTACAAGCAGCTGATATCGGACATGGAAGGGCGCTGGGCGCGTTAGAGCTAAAGGGGGCACGGTCCGGACGGCGACTTGTCGCACAGCCGGTACAATTCTCGCCACAATTGTATAAAAGCGAGTGATCCCTTTGAATTCTGCCGCACGCAACGCGCCCGCGAGCTCCCAACCCGTCAAAGCTGAACTCTGGAGTCGGATCTACAGCCGCGTGGGCTCCTACTGGAAGGGATTGTTGCTTGCCGTCCTGCTGATGGCCGGCGCGGCCGCCACGCAACCGGTACTGGCCGTCATCATGAAGCCGCTGCTGGACGGCGGCTTTTCCGGGGCCAAACCCTATTACGTCTGGGCCTTGCCGCTGGCGGTGGTCGGCCTGATCCTGCTGCGCGGCATCTGCAACTTCTTCAGCGACTACCTGCTGGCCTGGGTGGCCAACAACGTGCTGCTGGGCATGCGCCGCGACATGTTCGAGCGCCTGCTGGGCCTGCCCGACGCCGA
This sequence comes from Achromobacter sp., assembly GCA_032153965.1. GTDB lineage: Bacteria > Pseudomonadota > Gammaproteobacteria > Burkholderiales > Burkholderiaceae_B > Achromobacter. The sequence goes on from JALDYL010000248.1 coordinate 5,476, forward strand.
CTTCAAGCAGGGCGACACCGGCCGCCTGCTCAACCGCTTCACCATCGACGCCGGCAACGTCACCGGTTACGCCACCGATGTCATCACGGTGCTGGTGCGCGAAACCCTGGTCGTCATCGCCCTGATCTGCGTGCTGCTGTACATGTCCTGGGTGCTGACGCTGATCATTCTGATCATGCTGCCGGTGTCGGTGCTGATCTCGCGCTTCTTCATCAAGCGCCTGCGCCGCATCAACCGCGAAACCGTCAACATGAACGCCGAACTGACCCGCGTGGTCGGCGAAGGCATCGACGGCCAGCGCGTCATCAAGCTGTTCGACGGCTACGAAGTCGAGCGCGGCCGCTTCGACTTCGTCAGCCGCCGCCTGCGCCGCTTCGCCATGCGTACCGCCACCGCGGACGCTGCGCTGACGCCGCTGACCCAGGTCTGCATTTCCATTTCGGTCGGCGCCGTCATCGCCGTGGCGCTCAGCCAGGCCAACCATGGCGCGCTGACCGTGGGCAGCTTCGCCTCCTTCATGGCGGCGCTGGCCCAGATCT
>JALDYL010000249.1:0-5990 GCA_032153965.1 Achromobacter sp.
AGCAACATATCGGGCCGTTCCGCCACGGCTATGCGCCGGCCTATGCCGATGGCGTGAGCCGCATGCTGGACCGCGACGGCAAGACCTACGACCTGCCCCGCGACTTCTTCGAAGCGCGGATCGTCGCCCCCGGCGTGGTCCGTTTCCTGAAGACCGCGGCCGAGGGCTCGCCCTGGGGCCTGTACGACTTCGTCGCCGGCAAGGAAATCGCCGCGCCCGCATTCCAGGACATCGGCCTGTTCCAGGACGGCCAGGCGGTCGCCTCGCTGGGCCAGGACCGCGTCGGCATCATCGACCTGCAAGGCAAGTGGATCGTGCCGCCCAGCCATCACAGCGCCGAACGCATCACCGCCAAGATATGGAAGCTGCGCCAGGCCGGCCCGCAGCAGGAAGAGTACGAGCGTCCCGCCGCCGTCTTCAATGCCGCAGGGCGCGCGTTGACCGCCTTCCGGCCCAAGCTCTCGGTCGGCGTGAACGACAACGGCGAGATCGCGGCAAGCGACGACAAACAGCGCTGGACCATCACGGCCGACGGCTCGGAAGCGGTGGACATGGAGGATGCGGACTACGTGCGCATGGGCGACTGGACGGTGCTGCGCCGCGCGCCCCGCAACGGCTATCTGGACAAGCAGGGGCAATGGCAGATCGCGCCTTTCTCCGCCCTTGCCGGCACCTTCCGCGGCCAACCCGCCCGCGCCTTGTTGACGGGCGAAGACGGTCCGCGCCTGATCGACGACCAAGGCAAGACCGTGACCGCGCTGCCCGCCGGCGAATGGCGCTGGCCGCAGGGCTCCGACATGTTGTTGCGGCACTACTACGCGGGCAACCGGGAAATGACCGACTACACCGGCCTGGACGGCAGGAAGCGGCTTTCCGTCGAAGGCCACGCAACGGCCTACTCCGAAGGCCGCGCGGTGACGCGCGTGTCCAACCGGGGCATGCGCGCGCTGGACGGCAAGGGCATGCTGGCCGGCCCCGCGTTCGACACGCTGGGCCCGCTGAACGAAGGGCTGGCGCCGGTCGGCGTGGATAGCGGCTACGGCTATGTGGACGCCCAAGGCAAGTTCGCCATCGCCGCCGACTACCGGGTGGTCGCGCCCTTCAACAAGGGCCGCACGGTGGTGTCCACACTCGAGCAATCGATGATCATCGATCCCTCCGGCAAGCAGGTGGCGCGCGTGGAAATGGAATGCGGCGTGCGCACGCTGTACGGCTCGCACAACCAGCGGCTGTGGCCGCTGAGCCTGCCCAGCCGCTGCACCCGCTAGCGCCGCGCGCCTACTGCGCGTCCAGCGCCAGATAGCGGCGCGTCTGCACGATCTCTTCCCGCTCCTTGAAGCTGGTGAGCTGATCGGCCAGCGCGCTGCTGTCGCCCGTCTGCTTGATCGCCGCCAGCGTGGCCTGCATGGCGTGGATGGCGGCGCGCTGCAGATCAGACGGAATGATCGCCAGGCGATAGCCCATGGCCGCCAGGTCCGCCAGCGGCGTAAGCGGCGTCTTGCCGCCGTAGAACATGTTGATGAGCTTCAGGCCCGGCAAGCGTGCGGCAATGGCGCGGATCTGCTCCAGCGTCTCGGGCGCTTCCACGAAGATCATGTCCGCCCCCGCTTTGAGGTAGCGCTCGGCGCGCGACAGCGCGGCCTCGAAGCCTTCGACCGCGATGGCGTCGGTACGGGCGATCACCAGCGCGTCGGCGTCGCTCAGGGTCTGGCGCGCGATATGCACCTTGCGGCACATTTCCTCGACGTCCACCAGGCTCTTGTCGTCCAGGTGGCCGCAGCGCTTGGGGAAAGACTGGTCTTCGATATGGAAGGCCGCCACGCCGGCGCGTTCCATGATGCGCACGGTACGCTCCACGTTGGCCGAGCCGCCAAAGCCGGTGTCGGCATCGGCCACTACCGGCAGGCCGCTGGCGTCCACGATCTTTTCCACGCGGTCCATGACCTCGGTGAAGCTGAGCAGGCCGATGTCCGGATAGCCGGCTGCGCGCGCGATGGCGCCGCCGCTGGCGTAAACGGCGGAAAAGCCGGCCGCGGCCACCAGCCGGGCCGACATGCCGTCATAGGCGCCAGGCGCCACGACGATGTCGCGGGCCAGGTGCTGGCGCAACAGGGTGCTGGATTTGGTGGGGGCAGTCATGCGAATTCCTTTGCGGGTGTCGTCGATGTGCCCATGATCCGCGCGTCGCAATAGAATGTCCAATATATGGAAAATTCATAATCAATACTTTTAGAGTATCAATATGGAACTGCGCCACCTGCGTTACTTCGTTGCCACCGCCGAGGCCGAGCACTTCACGCGTGCGGCCGAACAGTTGGGCATGGCGCAGCCGCCGTTGTCGCAGCAGATCCGCCAGTTGGAGCAGGAAGTCGGCACGCCGCTGTTCGACCGCGCGGGACGCGGCGTCGCGCTGAACGACGCCGGCCGCGCCTTCCTGGCCTGCGCGCAGGACATCCTGCAGCGCGCCCAAGCCGCCGTGCAAACGGCACAACGCGCCGCGCGCGGCGAAGTCGGCGAGCTGACGCTGGGGTTCACGGAATCCGCGTCCTTCAGCGGCGTGGTGACGGAACTGATACGGCAGTACCGGCAGCAGTATCCGGACGTGGAGATGACGCTGTCGCAGGGCGATAGCGAAACGCTGGTGGCCCAGCTGCGCAGCGGCGCGATCGACGCGGCGTTCGTGCGGCCGCCCTTTGCATTGGATGGCGGCCTGGCGTTCACCCAATTGGCGGAAGAACCGCTGGTGGTGGCGCTGCCGCTGGGCCACGCGCTGGCGCGGCGCAAGCGGCTGGCGCCCGCCGACCTGGAGCAGGAGCGCTTCATCCTGTACTCGCGCAAATCCGGCTATGGGCTCAGCGCCGACATCATGGCGGCCTGCCGCCAGCACGGCCTGAATCCGCAGATCGGCCAGCGCGCGCCGCAACTGTCATCGGCGGTGAATCTGGTGGCAGCGGGCATGGGCGTGGCCATCGTGCCGGAGTCGCTGCGCCATCTGCGCCCCGACGGCGTGGTGTACCGCCCCTTCGCGCTGGACTGGCCGCGTGCGGTGCTGGGCCTGGCGGTGCGCGAGCAAGGCGCGGGCGGACGCGTGCGCAATCTGCTGGCCTTGGCCGGCGGCTGAAAGGCATCGTCCCCTCGCCCGCCGGCGCACCGGTTCAGCCTTCGTGCGATTCGTGCACGGCCGCTGCGCCGCGCTTCCAGTAGCTGGCGGCGCGGATGCGGCTCTTGTCGATGCCGTGCTGCGTCACCATGATTTCCCGCAAGGCCTTGGCGGCGGCGGATTCCGCGGCGACCCAGGCATAGCCTTCGCCCGGCGGCAAGGCCAGCTCGCGCGCGGCTTCCAGCAGCAAGGTGCTGTAGCCCGCCGCAGTGCCGTTGCGATGCAGCCAGCGCACGGAGGCTTGCGCCTCGGTCGCCAGCGGGATCTCGTTGGAAACATCCGGCACTTCGATCAGCACCAGCGCCTGCGCCGCAGCCGGCAGTTCTTCCAGGCGGCGGGCGATGGCGGGCAAGGCCGTTTCGTCGCCGATCAGCACATGCCAGTCGAAGCCCGTGGGCACAACAAAGGAGCCGCGCGGCCCGCCTATGCCCAGTTGCTGGCCGGGTTCGGCCTGTTCGGCCCAGGTGGAGGCGGGGCCGTCGCCATGCAGCACGAAATCGATGTCCAGTTCCCTGCGCGCCGTGTCAAAGCGGCGCGGCGTGTAGTCGCGAGCGGCAGGCTTGGGCGCATCTTCGGGAAACTTGATGCCGTCCGGGCCAGCGGTGGGCACGACCGGCGGCAACGACGGATCGGCGGGGAAAAACAGTTTCACGTGGTCGTCGAAGGAGGCGGACACAAAGTCCTGCAGATCGTCGCCGGTGAAGGTGACTCGGGCCAGCAGGCCGGCGATGCGTTCGACGCTCGCGACGGTCAGCGTGCGCATCTTCAGATCGTGGCGGACGCGTTCGACATTCAGGTCGTTGCGGGTCATGAATACTCCAGGAATAAGGTCATCAGGAACAGGCTTGGCCGTTGATTTCGGCGGTTGCGCGGGCCAGGATGGCCGCGATGCGCCGCTGTTCAGCGGGCGTAGCGTCCGTGCGGTCCAACAGCGCGCGCTTGAGCGCCTGGCGCGCGGCCACGAACTCCGGCAGCCAACCCGTGGCGGTGTCTTCGCCTTCCGGGCCGACGTTGCGCGGCTGGCCGCTCCAGGCCTGGCGCATCCAGTCCATCTTGCGCGCCACATGCTTGAGCTTGTTGAACATCAGCGCCAGCCGTTCGCGGTTGCCATCCAGGTGCGCACGGCCCGGCTCGGCCAGGTGGTAGCGCTTCTTGGCGCCTTCTTGCTCGACCGTGGCATAGCCCAGCTCTTCCAGGTAGGTCAGCGCGGGGTAGACCATGCCGGGGCTGGGGGTATAGAAGCCGTTGCTGAGCGCGCCCAGCGCCTTGATCAGTTCATAGCCGTGGCTGGGGTTCGTTTCCAGCAGGCCCAGCAGCATGAGCTGCAGGTCGTCGGCGCTGACCTTGCGGCTGCGAGTCCAGCCGCGGCCGTCGTCGCCGAAACCGCCGCCGAAGCCGCCGCCCTCGCCGCGCTCGTCGGCCGGACCGGAGAACCAGTCGCCGCCGGCGCCAGCGTGGCGCTGATGATGGCCATGGCCCTCACCGTGGTGGCGATGGTGCGCATGGGGATGATGGGAATGGGAATGATCGTGGCGGCCCTGCGGCTTCTGGCGGGCGCGGCGCACGAATGCGGTAAGGAATTGGGCATCACGCATGATTTACCTCCGGTATCTATCGCACGAGTTATATCTTACGACATATATCTTACGATATACCTACGATAGTCCGGCAGTCAAGCGCGGCGTTCGATCACCCCCGCCGCGATCCCTCCCACGATGAGCGCCATGCCCGCCAGCAGCGAGACGCTGACCGGCTCACGCAGGAACAGGGCCGCGCACAGCAGGCCGAACACGGGCACGCCCAAAAATCCGATGGCAGTCACGCCCGCGGGCAATGCACGATTTACATTCACGGCAGCCCAGTGCGCCACCGCGATGCCGAACACCCCGGCATAGCCCAGCAGCCACGCCAGGTCCGCGCTCCACGCCACTTGCGGCGGACCTTCGGCGGCATAGGCCACGGCCGACAGCACGACCGATGCCAACAGGGCCTGCCAAAGCGCGAGTTCGAAGGGCGGCGTGACCCAGCGGTGCGCACGCACGTAGACAATGTTGGCCGCCCAGCACAGGGCCGCCAGCAGGATCAGGCCATTGCCCAACAAGGCATCGCGATTCGTCCAGTCGAAGGCAAGCGGATTGAAGATGACGGCCAGCCCCAAGAGCCCCAGCGCCAACCCTGCCCGCCTTGCGGGGCCCACGGACTCGCCCAGGCACAGCCAGGCGCCCGGGATCACCCACAACGGCGTGGTATAGGCCAGCACCGCCGAGCGGCCCGCCGGCACGTACAGCATGCCCAGGCTGACCAGTGCGGCGAAGGCGCCCATGTGCAGCAACCCCACGCTGAGGATCACGGGGATGTCCGCCTTGACCGGCCGCGCCACGCGGCGCAGCGCGAGTCCCAGCAACAACAATGCGGCCGTGCCCGCGATGCTGCGCGCGGCCGCCGCCCAGATGGGCGTCATGTACTGCAGCAGCAGCTTGTTGACGATCCAGGTAAAGCCCCAGGCCAGCACCACCACGCCCAGGAGCAACAAGGCGTGGCGGCGGGACAGCGTGGCGGTGGACATGGGCGGCGGGCGCGTGCGCAGGGACGCGGCGGTATGAAGAAGCCCCGACTATAGGAGCCGCCCGCCGCGGCTCCGTAGACCCACGGCGCGCTTATTCGCTGGTGCCACGCGCGGGCTGCGCCCGGGCGGTTGCGCGGCCTCCCAGCCAACGCTCGAAAGCCGCCGCCTTCGGTTCGTCCGGCGCGGGCGCGTAGACCACCAGCCGCAAGTGCCGGCTCTCGTCCACCGACAAGGTGGAATGCTCGAACGCCAACTCGCCCAGGG
>JALDYL010000250.1:0-5962 GCA_032153965.1 Achromobacter sp.
CGCCGATGAAGATGGTGCCCAGCACCAGGAAGATCAGCGCCAGCGGCGGAATCATGACGAAGGTCACGCGTTCGGCCAAGGCCGACAGCAGGCCCAGGCCCAGCGCCTTGTTGACCAACGCGATGACGAAGGCGGTCGCGCCCCAGAATAGCAACGCCACCACGATGCGCTCGTCCATCGGCGCGGTGTGGTTTTCGACCCAACGGCCCAGGAAGTAAGCCGACACAGCGGAAATCGTCATCAGCACCAACAGCGAACGTCCGCCGCGTCCGCCGTTCGGTTCCTGGAAGCGGCGCGCCTCTTCGGGCAACGCGGGCGCCGAATTCGGCTTCAGCAGGCTCATGATGACGACATAGACGATGTACAGGCCCGCCAGAATGAAGCCCGGCACCATCGCCGCGCGATACATGTCGCCGATGGACCGTCCGAGCTGGTCCGCCAGGATGATCAGCACCAGCGAGGGCGGGATGATCTGCGACAGCGTGCCGGAGGCGGCAATCACGCCGCTGGCCAGCTTGCGGTCATAACCGTTGCGCAACATGATGGGCAGCGAGATCAGGCCCATCGAAATGACCGAGGCCGACACCACGCCCGTGGTCGCGGCCAGCATCGCGCCGACGAAGACCACCGCGATGGCCAGGCCGCCGCGGATCGAGCCGAACAGCTGGCCTATGGTCTCCAGCAGGTCCTCGGCCATGCCGGACCGTTCCAGCACCAGCCCCATCAGCGTGAAGAATGGCACCGCCAGCAGCGTGTCGTTGGAAATGATGCCGAACACCCGCTGCGGCAGCGCCTGGAACAGCGAGGAATTGAGCAGGCCCAGCTCCATGCCGACCAGGCCGAAGAGGATGCCGTTGGCGGCTAGCGCGAAGGCCACCGGAAAGCCCAGCAAGAGAAAGATAATCAGCGTCGCGAACATGATCGGCGCCAGATTGGCAATGAGAAACTCCATGATCAGCGACCCTTCTTGTCCAGTTCGTTCTGCGCGGACGCTTCGCGCGCCTGCGCTTCGCGGGCGATTTCCTCGGCCAGTTCTTCTTCCGCGCTCTTGGCGCCTTCGCGCTCGCGCGGGTCGCGGCAGCGCCCCATCAGGAAGCCCACGCACTTGATCAGGTGCGACACGCCGGCCAGAACCAGCAGCGCGAAGCCCACCGGAATCAGCAGCTTGACCGGCCAGCGGATCAGCCCGCCGGAATTGGAGGAATGCTCGTTGCTGAGGTAGGAATCCATGAACACCGGCCAGGACAGGTACATGATCAGCAGGCAAGCGGGCAGCAGAAAGAACAGCACGCCGAAGATCTCGATCCCGATCTGCGCCCGGCGCGACAGCCGCGACGAGATAATGTCCACGCGGACGTGGTCGTTCTTCAGCAGGGTGTAGCCCGCCGTCAGCAGGAACATGGCGCCGAACATGTACCACTGCAGTTCCAGCCAGGCGTTGGAGCTGTCATGGAAGACCTTGCGCATGATGGCGTTGCCGGCGCTGACCAGGACCACCAGCAGCGTGATCCAGGACACGGCCCGGCCCATGCGCAGATTGATCGCGTCTATGCCACGCGACAAGGCGAGTAGTGCTTGCATCTGTATTCCCCAGAATTGTTTCTAATCACGCACCTGCCCTGCACACAGCCCGTGGTGCACCGGGCTTGAACCGATTCAGTCGTCTTCGCGGTGGTGCCGCAGCCAGGGCGTCAGTCGCAGTTCCAGCCACACCAGCAAGGCGAACAGCAGCATGCCCATCAGGGCCAGCACGAAGATCGCGGCGAATACCCGCACCGTGTCGAAAGTGCCTTGGGCGCTCATGATCACGTAGCCCAGTCCGCGCTGCGACGAGACGAACTCGCCGACGATGGCGCCGACCAGCGCCAGCGAGATCGAAACCTTCATGCCCGCCAGGATCGAGGGCAGCGCGCTGGGCAGCCGCACCTTGAAGAAGAAATCGCGGCGCGAGCCCTTCAGCACGCGGCCCAGGTCCAGCACGTCCTGCGGCACCGAGCGCAAGCCGTGGACGGTGTCCACGATCATCGCGAACACGGCGATCAGGAAGGCGATGGCGATCTTCGGTTCCGCGCCCGTGCCCATCCAGATCACGAACAAGGGCGCGATGGCGACCTTGGGCACGCTGTTCAGGGCCACGATCAGGGGATAGATGAAGCGTTCGAACCAGCGCGATCCAACCAGCATGACCGCTATCGCCACGCCGAACACCACCGCCAGCGCGAAGCCCGCGAACGTGGTCATCAGCGTGTAGGCGGCATGGCCGGCGTACCAGCTCCATTCCGCGGCCAGCTCCAGCGCCACCTGGCCCGGCAACGGCAGCATGATGGCGCGCACGTGGAAAATCCGGGCCGCGACTTCCCACAGCAGCAGGAACACCAGCACCGAGACCAGTCCAGCCATGCGCCGCCCAGCTCCTTTCAGCAGCGCGATCATCGGACGGCCTCCAGGCCGGACGCGGCGCGGGCGCCCTCGTCTATCAGGCCCATGTTCTGGAACATGCCGCGGATGTGCCGCACGTATTCGCCGAACTGCGGCGTCTCGCGCAGCGCCAGCGGCCGGGGTCGCGGCAAGTCGATCTCTATGGTTTCCAGAATGCGGCCCGGGCGCGGCGAGAACACCATCACCACGTCGCCCAGGAACACCGCCTCGGCGATGCCGTGCGTCACGAACAGCACGGTGTTGCGGGTTTCCATCCAGATCCGCTGCAGCTCGACGTTCATCTGGTCGCGCGTCAGCGCGTCCAGCGCGCCGAAGGGTTCATCCATCAGCAGCAGCTTGGGATCGTCCACCAGCGCCCGGCAGATCGCGGCACGCTGACGCATGCCGCCGGACAGCTCGCGCGGATAGCTCTCGGCGAATTTTTCCAACCCGGTCAAGGCCAGCAAGGCGCGCACCTTGGCCGCATAGGCGGCCACCGGCTTGTGCGCGAACTCCACCGGCAGCAGGATGTTGCGGCGCACGCTGCGCCATTCCAGCAACGCGTCGCGCTGGAACACCATGCCCATGCCGTCCGGCGGACCCTGCACCGGCACGCCCTCCACGCGCAAGTCACCGCTGGAAATGGTCTCCAGCCCGGCCACGCAGCGCAGGAAGGTGCTCTTGCCGCAGCCACTGGGGCCCAGGATGCTGACGAAGCGGCCGCGCGGCACCTCGACCGACACCGATGCCAGCGCCTCGACGCCCGACGCGCCGGGATAACGCTTGCGCACGTCCGTTGCGGCCACGGCCCACTGCGTCATGGCTGCACCAGGCTGTCGTAGCGTTCCGGATGCACCAGGTCGGGCGCATAGAACGAGGCGGGCTGCGCGCCGGCGCCGATCAGGCCCACGGTCGACAAGGTGGCGACGGCCTGGGTCCAGTCCTGCGGCACGATGGCGCCCAGCCGTTGCCCCGCCGCCGGCTGGCCGAAGTACGGCTGCAAGGCGTCGATCTGTCCGCGCAGCACTTTCTTGTCCAGCCGCGCCTGCGGCCGCTGCGCCAGGATGGCGGCGACCGCCTCGTCCTGGTGGCCCGCGTAGATGTATTCCCAGGCCCGCGCGCTGACGCTGGCGAAGCGGGCAATGGCGTCGCGCCGCTGCGCCAGCTTGGATTCACTGGCGAACAAGCCGAAGCTGGGCATGTTCAGGCCGAAGTCGGCGAAGCGCACCGCGCTGGAGGGCCGGTTCTGCGACACCACCGGCAGAAAGAACGGGATGGTGGAGAACGCCGCGTCGGCCCGCCCCACGGCATAGGTCGACGCCTTGCTGGCGGCGTCCACGTTGATCAGTTCCAGATCGCTCTTCTTGAGCTTGCCGGCGGCCAGGAAGGCATCGATGAACGGCGCCTCCAGCGACCCGGCGGTATAGGCCACCTTCTTGCCCTTCAACTGCGCGGGGCCGCTGATGCCGGCGTCGGCCGGAACCAGCAGGCCGATGTCGCTCTGCCTGGCGAACACCGCCACCGCCTTGACCGGCATGCCTTTTTCGCGGGCGATCATGGCCGATGCCAGGGCGGCATGCCCCAGGTCGAAGCTGTCGCCGGCGCCGACGATCTGCACCGTCGTCACCGAGCCATTGCCGTCCTCCAACGTCACGTCCAGGCCGGCCTGCTTGTACCAGCCCTTCTGCTGCGCCAGGTGGAAAGCGCCATGCACGCCCCAGGGCGTCCAGTCCAGCCGCACCTTCAACGGCTCCAGAGCCTGCGACCAGGCGGGCGCGCTCAGGGCGACAGCAGCCAGGCCCAACAATGCGTTGCGCCAATTCCTTGCGAATACCGCGAGCATGATTTTCCCCGTTATGTGTCGACACTGTGCGGCCGCGCCCGCGGCCGCCGATACCACGCCGTGTTCAGCCGCCGCGGCCGAACCACCTTTTGATGCGCGCCCACAGCACGCTGAAGAACATGGCCGTGGGATTGAAGCTGGCCTGGGCCGGCGCCTCGCCCGCGGCGGCGGGCCGGCGCAGTCTGGCCGTGACGTTGTTGCCGAAATCCGCGATCATCCGGCGCACGAAATCCTGCACCAGGCCGGAACGCGAAAACTGCGCCAGCGGACCTTGCAGCGAATACAGCAGGTTCACGTGCACCTGTGTTTCCGTGGCCGACAGCGCCTCCACGCGATACGTAATGTCGCCGTTGGCGCGCGACTGGCTGAGCGAGTCCTGCCCTGCCCCGCGGAACACCGCCTGCATGGCCGCGTCGTCGCGTTCCAGGCGGGCCGCGCCATTGAAGGCGGCGGACATGGGGCCGAACTTGATCGCGATCTTGCCCTTGACCCGGTCGCCCTCGTGTTCCTCGATGGACGCGCCCGGCAGGCAGCTGGCCAGGGCCGGCAGATCCACCATGAAGGCCCACACTTCGGCAGCCGGGAAAGGCACCTTGAAGCCGCCATCGATCTGGCTGCCGCGGCCTTCCTTCTTGCCGGCCGGTGCGGGCGCGGCGGCCGGAGCCGGCGCCGCGGGAGCGCCTGCCGCCTGCTGGCTGGCCATGGCCGGCGTGAACCCCGCGAACGCCACCGGCTTTTCCGCCGCAGGCGCCGCGCCGCGCCCCTGCGCCAGCGCGGCACGCAGCGCCTGCACGGCCGGGTCGGGCTGTTCCCTGAGTTCGGCCAGCACCGACATGACGGCGGCGACGATGCCCATGTAGCCGGTGCAACGGCACAGGTTGCCGGACAGCTCCACCCGCACCCGACCCTCGTCCGCATCCGGCAAGCGCAGCACGATATCGCGCGAAGTCGCCAGCATGCCGGGGGTGCAATAGCCGCATTGCAAGGCGTGGTGCTTGGTGAAGGCGGCGCGCAGCCGCTGCATCACCGGATCGGCGTCATAGCCTTCGATGGTGGTCACCTGCCGGCCCTCGCAGGCCACCGCGAAGGAGATACAGGAGCGCACCGGCGCGCCATCCACCAGCACCGTGCAAGCGCCGCAGACGCCGTGCTCGCAGCCGAGATGGGTGCCGGTCAGGCGCGCCTGGTCCCGCAGGAAATCCCCCAGATGCATGCGCGCGGGCGCCTCGTGCGATACGCGCTTGCCGTTTACTTCCAATGTCACCTGAACCATGCTCATTCCTGTCAGCCCAAGGCCTGCGCCAGGCAACGCGTCACCGCGGTACCGTGCAGCTTGCGATGGTGTTCATCCTTGTCCTGCATGACGCCGGCCAGCTCGCTGGCCAACAGCGCTTCATCCAGGCCCGCCAGCCCCTGCTGCGCGATGCGCGCGGCCAGTTGGGGCAGCAATCTGGGCGCGCCGTCCAGGGCGCCCACCGCGATGCGTGCCGTCTTGGATGATGGATCGAACCACGCGGCGCAGCTGGCCTCGGCGAACTCGCCGGTCTTGCGGCAGAACTTGTAGTAGCCCCAGCGCGCCTGCGGCCCGGCTTGCGGAATGTGCACGGCGCAGATCAGCTCGTCTTCGCGCAGCCCGGTGGTATAGGCGCCCTGCATGTAGTCTTCCGCCGGCAGCATGCGCACGCCGTCCGGCCCCGCGAT
>JALDYL010000251.1:0-5957 GCA_032153965.1 Achromobacter sp.
AACGTGGACGCGACCCGCATGAGCCAGGCGTTCACGGGCAGCAGCTACATCCAGCAGATCATCAGCGACGAGATCAACGAGTTCGTCCAACGTTATCGCGCGCCCACCGAGCTGCCGGTGGAGCTGGCGGTGCGCATGCGCTTCAACCCCAATTTGACCCAGGCCTGGTTCGGCGCGCTGATGGAGATCATCAACAACGTCACCATGCTGTCCATCATCCTGACCGGCGCGGCGCTGATCCGCGAGCGCGAGCACGGCACCATCGAGCATCTGCTGGTCATGCCGGTGACGCCGACCGAAATCATGGTTGCCAAGGTCTGGTCGATGGGGCTGGTGGTGTTGGCGTCCGCTGGGCTATCGTTGACGTTCGTGGTACGCGGCTTGCTGCAAGTGCCGATCGAAGGATCGGTGGCGCTGTTCCTGGTCGGGGCGGCGCTGCACCTGTTCGCGACAACCTCTATGGGCATATTCATGGCCACGCTTGCGCGCAGCATGCCGCAGTTCGGCATGTTGCTGGTACTAGTGCTGCTGCCCCTGCAAATGCTGTCGGGCGGCACCACGCCGCGCGAAAGCATGCCGCAGTTCGTGCAGGACATCATGCTGGCCGCCCCCACCACGCACTTCGTGGAACTCGGCCAGGCCATTCTCTACCGCGGCGCAGGCTTGAGCGTCGTGTGGCAACCCTTCCTGGCGCTGGCGCTGATAGGCTCGGTCCTGTTCGCGTTCTCGCTGGCGCGCTTTCGCAAGACCCTCAGCCAGATGGCTTGAGGCCTGTGTGTTCGTTACCCCTTACCACTCTCTTAAAAGGACGGATGATGAAGAAAACCACTGCCTCCACGCCTCTGGGCCTCGCCGGCGCCAACGCCGCCTACTGCCAGCGCATGGCCCAGCTGGCGCAGGAAAGCCAGCAGCGCTGGATCGAACTGGGCCGCCGCCTGGCCGGCGGCAGCGCCGAACAGTACCTGGCCACCCTGGCGCCCCTGCAACAGTCCGGCAACTGGCAAGAGATCGCGCCCGCGCTGGGCGAAATGACGCGCAAGCAATGGCAAAGCCAGCTTGAAGCCAGCCAGGCCATCACGCACGCGCTGCTCGAAGAACAGGCCACCCTGGCCTCGGGCATCAGTGAAGCCATGACGGGTTGGCTGAAGCAGGCCACCGGCGGCGCCACGGGCCTGGACGCAACGCCCATGGCCCAGATCTGGACGACCCTCTCCAACCAGATGGCGTCGGCGTGCTCGGCCATGCGCGACGCGAGCAAGCCGGGAGCCCACCATGACGGCTGAACGCAAGGCGCTCGTCACCGGCGGGGCCGGCTGCCTCGGACAGGCCATCGCGCGGGCCCTGCACGATGCCGGCCACCAGGTCATCATCACCTACCACTCCAACGAAGACGCCGCGCGGGCCTGGGTCGACTCGGAGGCGGCCCAGGGCCGCCGCTATGCCATGTACAAGGTGGACGTGGCCGATTACGACTCATGCCAGGCGCTGGCGCGGCGCCTGGAGGAAGACGGCCATCAGATCGACATCCTGATCAACAACGCAGGCCTCACCCGCGATGCCAGCCTGCGCAAGATGAGTTACGAGAACTGGACGGACGTGCTGCGCGGCAACCTGGATTCCATGTTCAACATGACGCAGCCGCTGTGCGGCGCCATGGCCGACCGGGGCTGGGGCCGCATCGTCAATATCTCGTCCGTCAACGGCAGCAAGGGCGCGTTCGGCCAGACCAACTACGCGGCCTCCAAGGCCGGCATCCACGGCTTCACCAAATCCCTGGCGCTGGAGCTGGCCAGGAAAGGCGTGACTGTGAACACCGTGTCCCCCGGCTACCTGGCGACGCGCATGGTGGAGGCCGTGCCCGACGAGGTATTGAAGGAGAAGATCCTGCCGCAGATCCCGCTGGGCCGGCTCGGCCGCCCCGAAGAGATCGGCGCGCTGGTCGCCTTCATCTGCAGCGACGCCGCCGGATTCATGACGGGCAGCAATGTCGCCATGAACGGCGGCCAGCACATGTATTGATGCGGCAGCGGGCCGCCGCGGCTCATTCCCGCGGCGCGCCCAGCTCTTCCAACAGGAAGTCGACGAAGGCGCGCACCTTGGCCACCATGTGGCGGCGCGACGGATACACCGCGTACACGTAGGTTTCGTCCGGCTGCCAGTCCTGCAACACCGCCCGCAGCGCGCCGCTGTCCAAGTCCTGCTGCACGTACGCGCGCGGCACCAGGCTGACGCCGAAGCCCGCGCGCAGCGCGTCGCGCACCGCCAGGCTGGAACTCACCTTGTAGCGCCCGCGCACCGGCACGCGCTCGGTCTCGCCCGCGCGCTTGAAGGTCCATTCGTCCGCATGGCCCGACAAGGTGAACTGCACGCACTCCATGCCGCGCAGCGCCAGGGGCGAGGTCGGCACGCCGTGGCGCTCGAAATAGGCCGGCGCGCCGCAAAGCACATGGTCCAGCGTCATCAGCTTGCGCGCCACCAGGCTGGAATCCTCCAGCCTGTCGGTGCCGCGGATCGCCAGGTCGTAGCCTTCCTTGACGATGTCGATGCGCCGGTCCTCCAGGTTGAGGTCCAGCGCTACCTGCGGATAGCGTTCCAGGAAGCGCGGCATGGCGGCGGACAGCCGGACCAGGCTCAGCGACATGGGCGCGCTGACCCGCAAGGTGCCCGACGGCGCCTGCTGCAAGGGCCCCAGCGATTGCTCGGCTTCGCTCAGGTCGTCCAGGATGCGGGCCACCTGGTCGTAATAGCGCGCGCCGGCTTCGGTCAGGCTCATGCGGCGCGTGGTGCGATTGAGCAGCCGCGCCGCCAGATGGGCTTCCAGCTCGGCGATATTCTTGCTGACCGCGGCGGGCGACAGGCCCATCTGCCGCGACGCGGCCGCGAAGCCGCCGCGCTCCACCACTTGCCGGAAAACCTTCAGCGCCGTCAGATGATCCATTGATTATTCACTTATGGTGAATTATGTAGCCATTGAATTGGATATTATCGCCAAACGGGGATTCAATTAGCCTGTGGGCATGGAGACGGCGCGCCTGTCGCGAGCCGGCAATCTCAGCAAATCCCAAGGATGGCAGCCATGAACCACGCCCTGACCGACGCAATCGCGCAACGCGTTTCCGCCAACTTCTTCGACCCCGCCCGCGGCGTGGACGACGACGATATCCACACCCTGATCTCCTGGGCCACCCGCGCCCCCACCGCCTTCAATCTGCAGAACTGGCGCTTCATCGCCGTGCGCAGCCAGGAGGGCAAGCGCCGGCTGCGGGAGCTGGCATGGAACCAGCCCAAGGTCAGCGAATCGGCGGTGACCTTCATCGTGCTGGGCGTGCTGCCCCAGGCCGCCTGGATGGCCGACCGCCTGCAGCCCTCGGTGGACGCGGGCTTCATGCCGGCGGCCATGGTGCCGTCATGGGAAGCCGCGGCCAGCCGCCTCTACGCCGATTCGCCGCAGACCCGGCGCGACGAGGCCGTGCGCAGCGCCACCTTCGGCGCTTCCACGCTGATGCTGGCGGGCCAGGCCCAAGGCCTGGCCGCCAGCCCGATGACGGGCTTTGACGCCGCCGGCGTGGCCCAGGCCTTCGGCTTGCGCCAGGAGGAAGTGCCGGTCATGCTGGTCGCCATGGGCTACGCCCAGGAAGGCAACTGGCCGCAGAAGCCGCGCCGCCCCGTCACCGACGTGCTTGAACTCGCCTGAGCCCCTGCCGGAGCATGACCATGAACCGCGGTTCCGATCTGCTGTTGACTGCCCTGGCCCCCGCCATCTGGGGCAGCACCTATGTCGTCACCACCCTGATGCTGCCGCAGGACTACCCGCTGACGGTCGCCATGCTGCGCGCCCTGCCCGCCGGTCTGTTGCTGCTGCTGGCCGTGCGCCAGCTGCCGCAAGGCATCTGGTGGCTGCGCGCCTTCATCCTGGGCGCGCTGAACTTCTCCGTCTTCTGGGCCCTGCTGTTCGTGGCGGCCTATCGCCTGCCCGGCGGCGTGGCCGCCACGCTGGGCGCGATCCAGCCGTTGGTGGTGATCCTGCTGGCGCGCAGCCTGCTGGGCACGCCCGTGCGCGGCCTGTCGGTGCTGGCGGCGCTGGGCGGCCTGGGCGGGGTGGCGCTGCTGGTGCTGACGCCCAAGGCCGCGCTGGACCCGGTGGGCATCGCGGCCGGGTTGGTCAGCGCCGCCTCGATGGCCCTGGGCACGGTGCTCAGCCGCCGCTGGCAGCCGCCGGTGTCCGCGCTCACCTTCACATCCTGGCAACTGACGGCGGGCGGCATCCTGCTGGTGCCGCTGGCGCTCGCGGCGGAACCCGCCTTGCCGCCGCTCTCCGCGCTGAACGTGGCCGGCATCGCCTACCTGGGCCTGATCGGCGCAGCGCTGACCTATGTGCTGTGGTTCCGGGGCGTGGCGCGGCTGGAACCGGCCGTGGTGTCCTCGCTGGGCTTTCTCAGCCCCATTACCGCCGTGCTGCTGGGCTGGGGCATCCTGGGCCAGCAACTGAGCGCCGCGCAGATCGCCGGCATGGCGATCGTGGTCGCCAGCGTGTGGCTGAGCCAGCGCGCCCAGCGGCCCGTTGCCGCCGCGCCCGCGCCGCGTCCGCTGTAACGCCGCCGGAGCCGCTGCAAATACTTATGGCGGCGCCTTCCTGGCCGGCGCATGATCGTTGCTCCATCCCACGGAAGGAGCCGCACCATGAGCAGCAAACCCAGCATCATTCTTGTCCACGGTTTCTGGGGCGGCGCCGCCCACTGGAGCCGGGTCATCCTGGAACTGGCGCGCAAGGGCTACCAAGACCTGCACGCCGTGGAAATGCCGCTGACGTCGCTGGCCGACGACGCCGAACGCACGCGCAAGATGATTGCGCAGCAAAAAGGCCCCGTGCTGCTGGTGGGCCATTCGTATGGCGGCGCGGTCATCAGCGAAGCCGGCAGTCAGCCCAACGTGGCCGGCCTGGTGTACATCGCCGCCTTCGCTCCGGACGCGGGCGAGAGTCCCGGCGGGATCACGCAGGAACACCTGCCGGCCGCCGCGCCCAATCTGGCGCCCGACAGCGACGGCTACCTGTGGCTACGCCCGGACAAATTCCACGAGAGTTTCTGCCAGGACCTGTCCGCCGACGAGGGGTTGGTCATGGCCGTCACGCAGAAGGCGCCGCTGGCCAGCACTTTTGGCCAGACGGTATCCGTCCCCGCATGGCGCAGCAAACCGTCCTGGTATCAGATCTCCAGCCAGGACCGGATGATCGCCCCCGAGAACCAGACGCGGATGGCCGCGCGCATGAATACGCGCAAGACCATCACCCTGGACGCCAGCCACGCATCGCTCGCGTCCCGCGCCGGCGAGGTGGCCGGCCTGATCGACGAAGCGGCGCGCGCCTGCGCGTCCTAGACGCCGGCCTGGCGGGCTGCGTGCTCCCAACGAGCGTATCAGGGGACGCACCCGCCTTTTCTGTGCTGCTTTTTTTGTAACTTAATCGTCTAGGCAAGACTTGCAGCACAGATGATTTCCCTATGGAAAACGGGTTTTCTCTCTGCAATCCGGCCAAACTGATCCGCTTTTTTCATCTATTTCTGAATCTGTACTGATTCAGGCCGCGGCTCTAACTTCACGGTGTAGGTCAAACACCCGTCAGCGCACGCCGTCTTGTGGCGGTTGAGACGCGCTGGCACCGAAGTCAGGAATACCGCCATGGATAGCGACGCGCTATTGCTTGCCCGAATACAGTTCGGCTTCACCATCTCGTTTCACATCATCTTCCCCGCCATCACCATCGGCCTGGCCAGCTATCTCGCCGTGCTGGAAGGCCTGTGGCTGCGCACGCGCAACACCGTCTACCGCGACCTCTACCATTTCTGGACCAAGATCTTCGCCGTCAACTTCGGCATGGGCGTGGTGTCCGGCCTGGTGATGGCCTATCAGTTCGGCACCAACTGGAGTTTCTTCTCCGATTTCGCCGGCAGCGTGACCGG
>JALDYL010000252.1:0-5951 GCA_032153965.1 Achromobacter sp.
TGCGGTCTTCGTATCATGCGGATGAGCAGGCGCATGCGGCTGGGGTGAATTGATCAATCCAGTTGTGCGGTTTTCAGAGACGCGCCGTGATGGTCCTTTTGGGACAGTAACGGTGCTTCACCGCCAGGCCAGGCGATAGCCAGATCGGGGTCATCCCACCGGATGCAGCGTTCAAGCTCCGGCGCGTAGTAGTCCGTTGTCCGATATAGCACCTCGGCCGACTCAGACAACGTCAAAAAACCGTGTGCGTACCCTTCAGGTATCCACATTTGGTGTTTGTTCTCCGCGCTAAGGTGAGCGCCCACCCATTGTCCGAACGTGGGTGATGCGCGCCGCACGTCAACTGCCACATCAAAGATCTCTCCCGCGCAGACGCGCACGAGTTTCCCCTGCGGGCGTTCGAGTTGATAGTGCAAGCCGCGCAGCACGCCGTGGAGCGAGCGCGAATGATTGTCCTGCACGAAGTGACGCTGCAAACCGGTGGCGGCTTCAAAGGTGCGTTCATTGAAGCTCTCAAAAAAAAACCCGCGTTCGTCGCTGAAAACGCGCGGCTCAAGCAGCAGCACTTCGGGCAGGGCTTGCGCAATGGCTTTCATCAGAACACCTTGTCCATGAGGATGCGATTCAGGTATTGGCCGTAACCACTTTTGGACAACGGCGCAGCCAGCCTCGACAGCGCCTCGGCGGTGATCCATTGCTGGCGATAGGCGATTTCTTCCAGGCAAGCCACTTTCAACCCTTGCCGATGCTCCAGCGTGGCGATGAACTGACTGGCCTCCAGCAACGATTCGTGCGTGCCGGTATCCAGCCAGGCGAAGCCGCGGCCCATGATCTCCGTGGCGAGCGAGCCCTGTTCCAGGTAGCGCTGGTTCACGTCGGTGATCTCGAGCTCCCCCCGCGCGGAGGGCTGAATGCCTCGGGCGATGTCGATCACGTCGTTGTCGTAGAAATACAGACCGGTCACAGCGTAGTTGGAACGCGGCTGGGCGGGCTTCTCTTCAATGGACAACACCTTGCCATTCTCGTTGAACTCGGCCACGCCATAGCGTTGCGGGTCCTGGACATGGTAGGTAAACACGGTGGCGCCTTCCCTGCGCGCGTTGGCGCGGTGCAGCAGTTTGGGCAGTTCGTGACCATAGAAAATATTGTCGCCCAACACCAGCGCGCACTGCCCTTGGCCTATGAATGGCGCGCCAATCAGAAAGGCCTGTGCCAGGCCGTCCGGCGAAGGCTGGATGGCGTATTGCAGGTTCAAGCCCCATTGCGACCCATCTTGCAACAGTTGCTGAAAACGAGGGATGTCCTGCGGCGTGGAGATGATCAGAATGTCACGTATACCTGCCAGCATCAGTGTGCTGAGCGGATAGTAGATCATCGGTTTGTCGAAAACGGGCAGCAATTGCTTGCTGATCGCTAGCGTGGCCGGATGCAGGCGAGCGCCCGAACCGCCGGCCAGCACGATGCCTTTACGAGTCATGGTTGGTCTCCGCCGTGGTGTGCGCGTTCTGAAAGCTGATCCAATACCTGCTCGACTCCGTGCGTCCAATCCGCAAGTTGCAGGCTCAGCGCGTTGGCAAGCTTTGCGCTGTTCAAGCGGGAATTGTGAGGGCGCCTGGCTGCGGCGTTGTAGTCCGCTGAGGTGATGGGTCGAATGCCGTCTGGTGTCAGCCGCAGCGGAATCCCGCGCGCTGCCGCGCCGGCAACCAGATGCTGTGCGTAGGCGTACCAGCTTGTCGCGCCGCTTGCCGACAGATGATAAATGCCGCTTGCCAGCAACGACCGATGATGCGCCTTGATGGCGCGCACGGTGACGTCCGCGATCAGCGTCGCGGATGTCGGGGCGCCGATCTGGTCCGCGACGACATTCAACTGGTCACGCTCGCGTGCGATGCGCAATATCGTGTTCGGAAAATTCTGACCGTGTGCAGCATAGACCCAGCTGCAGCGAAGAATCAACGCCTCGCAAAGGCTGGCCCTGATGGCGTCTTCACCTGCAAGTTTGGTGGCGCCATAGACATTCCGAGGGGCGGTGGCGTCGGTTTCCTTATAGGCCGTGGTGCTGGAGCCGTCGAACACATAGTCTGTGGAATAGTGAACAAGCAGGGTGCCCGAGTCTTGTGCGTAGTGGGCTAGCGTGGTGACAGCCTGCGTATTGAGCAGTGCGGCTTCCTTCTGATGCGATTCCGCCAGATCCACGGCGGTATAGCCCGCCGCATTCACGATGACATCGGGCTGATGGGACGATAGCGTTATGCGTAAGGCGTCCTGGTCGCGCAGATCGATATCTTCGCGGCCCAAGGACACTACTTCACCCAACGCGGGTAAGGCGTGCCGCAATTCCCGGCCAATCTGCCCGTTCTTGCCAAGCAAGAGGATCTTCACGCTAGCTCCCGCCGAAAGGCGTCGGATGCCTACGGTAAGCGCCGCTGGCGACGTTTGCCACCCATTGTGTTTCGTGCAAATACCACTGCACCGTCTTCCGGATACCCGACTCAAACGTTTCCGCAGGCATCCAGCCCAATTCGCGTTGCAGCCGCGAGGCGTCAACCGCGTAACGGCGGTCATGACCCGCCCGATCGGGGACATGGGTGATTTGATCTGCGTATGGCCTGCCATCGGCCCGCGGTCGCAATTCGTCCAGCAGCCCGCAAAGTCCGCGGACCAGCTCCAGATTGGTCATTTCATTCCAGCCGCCTACGTTGTAGGTGGCGCCGGGCGTGCCGGCTTCCAGCATCCTGCGAATGGCGTCGCAATGATCAGACACGTATAGCCAGTCGCGTCGCTGCAAGCCGTCGCCGTAGAGGGGCAAAGGCTTGCCGGTGAAGGCATGGTGAATGATCAGCGGAATCAGCTTTTCCGGGAATTGCCGAGGACCGTAGTTATTGGAGCAATTGGACGTAAGCACCGGCAGGCCGTAGGTCTGGTGGTAAGCGCGCACGAAATGGTCGCTGGCGGCTTTACTGGCGGAGTATGGGCTGTTGGGCGCGTAGGGGGTCTGTTCGGTGAAGGGCGAGCCATTTTCGTCCAGCGAGCCATAAACCTCGTCGGTCGATACATGCAAGAAGCGAAAGCCGTTCTGATCTGCCGAACCAAGCGCGGACCAGTAGTTGCGCGTTGCTTCCAGTAATTGGTAGGTGCCCAGCACGTTGGCCTGAATGAACGCGCCCGGATCGGCGATGGACCGGTCGACATGGGTTTCGGCGGCGAAATTGATCACGGCACGGGGCCGATGCGTTCGCAGCAATTCCTGCACGGTGGCTTGATCGGCGATGTCGCCGTGGACGAAACGATGGCGCGAGTCGCTGGCCAACGGAGCCAGGTTATCCAGGTTGCCGGCGTAGGTCAGTTTGTCCAGCGTGATGACCGGTTCGTCGCTGAGCGCGAGCCAGTCCAGGACGAAATTCGACCCGATGAAGCCGGCGCCGCCGGTGACGAGAATGCTCATATGCTTCGAACCTTGGGCCGATGGCGACCGGCGTATTCCGGCCGCAAGCTATCGGCGCGCTTGGGCGCCTGCCCAAAATGTATCTTTCTGACCTGCATGCTGGTTTATACAACGCGCCAGCACAAACATCAGATCCGACAACCGGTTCAGATACTGTCTGACCGGCGCATTCACTGGCTCCGCCGCCGCCAGCGCCACCACCGCCCGCTCCGCCCGCCTGCATACGGTGCGCGCCACGTGCGCTTGGGCGGCCGCGCGCGTTCCGCCGGGTAGGATGAATTCTCGCAAGGGCGTCAGCGTAGCGTTGTAATGCGCCAGGCGCGTGTCCAGCAGGGCGACCTGTTCGTCGGTGACGGCGGTATGGCCGGGAATGCAAAGTTCCGCGCCCATGTCGAAGAGGTGGTGTTGAATTGCCACCAGATCAATCGAGATCTCGGAGGGAAGCGGTTCGGCCAGCAGCACGCCGATGACGCTGTTCAGCTCGTCCACATCCCCCAATGCGGCGATGCGCGGGGCGTCCTTGGGAGTCCGTGACCCGTCCCCCAGGCCAGTGGTGCCGTCGTCCCCGGTGCGGGTAGCGATGACAGATAAGCGGTTGGCCATGTGAAACGTCCTGAAGTTGGTGAATGTGGAGGGTTGCGTCCAGCGGTAAGCGGGCACCTCGCAAAGAGGTAGGCTCGCAATCAACCGTCAGGATTGTTGCGTTCTGCCGCAGGAACTGTTTCGTAACGGCGGTATCCTAGCACTGTGGAAAGTAGACCGGGCGCAGTGCTTCCCGGGCGGCTTTCGGTGTCAATGGAGGATGCCTGTATGGCTTTTGACCGCAAGTATGCAATGCCCATGGCCGTCGCCACCGCGATGGCCGTTGTGTCGCTGGCGACGCCCCTGGCGTTTGCGCAGCAGGCCGATGCCAGTGGCGAAGTGCGTCGTGTCGACCCGGCCGCGGGCAAGGTGACGATCAAGCATGACGAGATCAAGGCGCTGGACCTGCCCGCGATGACGCTGGTCTATGACGCGGACCCGGCGCTGCTGGCCAAGATCAAGGCGGGCGACAAGGTGCGTTTTACGGCCACGCGCAAGGATGGCAAGTACGTTGTGACCGCCATCACTAACTGAAGTTCATGACTCTGAAGCTCATGATTCGGATTCGCAAACCGAAGCGCATGGTCTGAAGAGGAAAAAACGGGCGCTCAAGAAAAAGCCGCTTATCGCGATCAGGCGATAAGCGGCTTTTTTGCCAGTGGGCCAAGTGCAAGGGCGCAAAAGGGTATTGCACCCTTTGGCACCCACTGGCCTAGCGCCCAGTCCGCACCGGCTTACAGCACGTAGCGAGCCAGATCCTGGCTGCTGGCGGCTTCGGCCAGTTGCGAATTGACGTAGGCGGCGTCGATCTTCACGTGCTTGTCCTGGCTGGAGGTGGCGTCGAACGACAGTTCGTCCAGCAGCTTTTCCATGACCGTGTACAGGCGGCGCGCACCGATGTTTTCGGTGGTTTCGTTGACGTCGAAAGCCAACTCAGCCAAGCGGCGTACGCCTTCTTCCGTGAACTCCAGCTGCACGTCTTCGGTGGCCATCAGCGCGGTGTACTGCTTGGTCAGGGACGCATCCGTGTCCGACAGGATGCGCACGAAGTCTTCGGCGGTCAGCGATTCCAGTTCGACGCGGATCGGGAAACGGCCTTGCAGTTCCGGGATCAGGTCAGACGGGCGCGCCAGGTGGAATGCGCCCGACGCGATGAACAGGATGTGGTCGGTGCGGACCATGCCATAGCGCGTGTTGACCGTGGTGCCTTCGACCAGCGGCAGCAGGTCGCGCTGCACGCCTTGGCGCGACACGTCGGCGCCGCCGGATTCCTGGCGCGCGGCGATCTTGTCGATTTCGTCCAGGAAGACGATGCCGTTCTGTTCAACGTTGTTGATGGCAACCGTGCGCAGGTCTTCTTCGTTGACGCGCTTGGCGGCTTCTTCGTCGATGATCAGCTTGAAGGCTTCGCGCACCTTCATTTTCTTGGGCTTCTTTTTGTCGCGAGCCATGCCGGCGAACATGCCGCGCAGTTGCTCGGCCATTTCTTCCATGCCGGGGGGCGTCATGACGTCCATCTGCGGCGCGGCCTGGGACACCTCGATCTCGATTTCCAGGTCGTCGATCTTGCCTTCGCGCAGGCGCTTCCTGAAGGTCTGGCGGGCGCTGTTGTCTTCACCGCGCTCCGGCTCGCCGGAGGCGCCGCGGGCGGGCGGCACCAGGGCGTCCAGGATGCGGTCTTCGGCGGCGTCTTCGGCCTGGGTGCGCACGCGGCGCATTTCCAGTTCGCGCGTTTGCTTGATCGAGTATTCGGTCAGGTCGCGGATGATGGTGTCGACGTCGCGGCCAACGTAGCCCACTTCCGTGAACTTGGTGGCTTCGATCTTGATGAAGGGCGCGTTGGCCAGCTTGGCCAGGCGGCGGGCGATCTCGGTCTTGCCCACGCCGGTGGGGCCGATCATCAGAATGTTCTTGGGGTGGATTT
>JALDYL010000253.1:0-5927 GCA_032153965.1 Achromobacter sp.
TACAGCTTCAGCGCCTGCATGATGCCGGCGATGTCCTGGCGCGCGGCGACCTGGCGGGCCTGGTCGGGACGGTCCAGCACGCGGGGGACGATCAGCGCCGCAAGTATCCCCATGATCACTATCACCACCATGATCTCGATGAGGGTGAAACCTTGCTGGCGGGCAAGCCCGCGCGGTAGCTGACGCACTTGATGACTCCGGTCTTTCAGTAGAAGCGGAGGATTGTGGACATGAAATATGACAGCAATACTGACGCCGCCGCCTATTGCGCAAAGGCCGGCGCCGCGAGCAGGGTAATCATCGCCACAACAGCTGCGTGCTTTACTTCTCGCGCGAGATGCCCGCGGGCGCGGGCAGGGCGGCCGGGGCAGGCAGGCGGCTGGCGCGGCCAGCCTGCTCCACCGTCACCGCGTCCGCGGCGACTTCGCGCAGCACGATGCCGGGGGCCACTTCGCCGCCCGCGCGCCAGGCCAGCGGCGGGCCGCCGTCGATGCTGAGCACGGCGGCGCCGTCGGCGCCCGCGGCGATCACGCCCAGCACGGTGATCTGCGTGCGCATGACTTCGTCCTTGCCGAACCACAGCGCCACCGGCGTGTTGTCGGCGGCGCGCGGCGCGGCTGCCGATACCGCGGGAGGCAAGGCGCCAGCCTTGGGCGCAAGCAGGATCGACGCCCATGCGCCCAGGCCCGCGGCCAAGGCCAGCACGGCAAGAACGCGGAATGCGGCGGGCAGGTTCGGGCGCAGGGACAGGGACATGGAACGGGCGGGCAGGGCGGGTTGCGACGGGCCGACTATAGCGTTGCCACATGACAGGCTTGCGATGGCCGGTGGCATTTGCCATCGCGCCCATCGCGCGGGGCCTGCTGTCATCGTTCGTACATGCCCCATGTCTAGCATGCGCTCAAGTCCGGATGACCAAGCCGGGCAGAGCTCCTCTCCAACAGGGAACACCCGCATGCAAGACCTGAACCAAGCCAATCGCCGCCGACTCCTGAAAATGCTGGGAGGCGCGCCGATGCTGCCGCTGGGCGGCGTCAGCCTGGCCGCGCTGCTGGCCGGCTGTAATTCCAGCGATGACGATGACGACGACAGCGCGCCGCCCGTCACGCCGGTCACTTTCAAGTCCGCCTCCTTCACGTCGATGGCCGCGCCCTCGCTGTCCCAACCTGAACTGATGGCGCGTACCGCCGTGGCCTCGGCGCTGGAGCTGACCTTCAGCGACGGCTCCAAGCGCAGCGTCGAACTGGGCTACGAGCCCTTCTTCATGACGGGCGATGCGGTGCCCGACGGCAAGGGCGGCACCGTGGTCGCGGGCGGCTACTACAACCTGGCCGGCGCGCCCATCGTCGACAATTCGGTGCCCGCGAAGGCGCGGCAGTTCTTCTCGAACTGTCCGGACGGCATGTCGCTGCTGTCCCTGTCGGAACCGACCAAGGTAACGGGCGTGGCCGGCAACGCGCTGTACGCGGTGGTGCAGTTCGAGTACCAGTCCATGGACCAGGCCGGCAAGGACATGTACGGCCTGCTGCCGTCGCAGATCGCGGTGCTGACGCTGTCGCAGGACCCCAACACGGGCAAGCTCAGCCTGGTGAAGTACCACACCGTGGACACGTCGTCGGTGCATGGCCTGTGGATCACCTGTGGCGCGAGCCTCTCGCCCTGGAACACCCACCTGTCCAGCGAAGAGTACGAACCCGACGCCACCACGGCCAAGGCGTCGTCCTCGTTCCAGGCCTACAGCCAGAATCTCTACGGCGACCCGGCCAAGGCCAATCCCTACCATTACGGCCACATGCCCGAAGTCACCGTCAATCCGGACGGCACCGGCACCATCAAGAAGCACTATTGCATGGGCCGCATCTCGCATGAACTGGTCCAGGTCATGCCGGACCAGCGCACCGCGCTGATGGGCGACGACGCCACCAACGGCGGCCTGTTCATGTTCGTGGCCGACCGCAAGGCCGATCTTTCCTCCGGCACGCTGTATGTCGCCAAATGGACGCAGACTTCGGGTACCGGCCCGGGTGCCGGCACGCTGAGCTGGATCAAGCTGGGCCACGCCACCAGTGCCGAAGTGCAGGCGCTGGCCGACCAGTTGAGCGCCGCCGACATCATGGACGTGCGCACCGCCGACCCGCTGGATGCCGCCTTCACCAAGATCCGCTATTCCGGCAAGGACAACTGGGTCAAGCTGCAGCCCGGCCGCAACGTGGCCGCGGCCTTTCTGGAAACCCACCGCTACGCTGCCATGGCGGGCGGCACGCTGGCCTATTCCAAGATGGAAGGCACCACCGTCAACGCCAAGGACAAGATCGCCTACAGCGCGATGTCGCGCGTCGACAGCTCGATGACCGACGGCCTGTCGCCTGGCTTCAAGGTCGAAGGCCCGGCGGCCGGCGCGGTCTACCAACTGCACATGAAGGACGGCCAGGTCGACACCGACGGCAAGACCATCGACAGCGCCTGGGTGCCGGTGGACATGGCGGCGGTGCCGGAACTGATAGGCGAGGTGCTGGCGGCGCGCGACGCGCTGGGCAACACCCACGCCGCCGGCAAGATCTCCAACCCCGACAACCTCAAGTTCTCGGAGAAGCTGCGCACGCTGTTCGTGGGCGAGGACAGCGGCGGCCACGTCAACAACTTCCTGTGGGCCTACAACGTCGACACCAAACAGTTGTCGCGCCTGCTGTCCTGCCCGGTAGCCGCCGAATCCACCGGCCTGCAGGCCGTGGACGAGATCAACGGCTGGACCTACATCACCAGCAATTTCCAGCACGCGGCCGATTGGGGCAGCGTGCACTCGGTGGTGCGGCCCACGCTGGAGCCCCTGGTCAAGGCCAACTACAAGGACGGCTTCGGCGCGTCGGTGGGCTACTTGACCGGCGTGAAGATCGGCGCCTAGGTCCGCGCCAGGCCCCCGGTCTGGCCGTCGCCTGGCCACGGCTTCCTTCGGGAAGCCGCTTTTTTTCAGCGCGCGCAAAAGAATCCTGATCCGTCGATCAAGGTTTCTCTTCTTTGCTTCACGGGGCTTTCACCTTTGCTGCCCATCATGTGGCCCAGCATAAAACCCTGTTCATGACTAGAGAAGAGAAGCATGCAAGCATTGAATTGGAGAAGATGGTGCGCGGCCTTGCTGGCGACCAGCGCCCTGGCGGGCTGTGGCGGCAGCGACGATGACGACGACGCCGAACCGCCGACCCAGCCGCCGGTGACCCAGCCGGACCCGACGCCCGCCGACAAGGTGCTGTTCATCGGCGTCGACGGCCTGACCTACGACGCGATGCGCCGCGGCGTGGCCGACAAGTTCCTGCCGAACATCGCGCAGCTCAACGCCACGCGCGCCTGGACCGGCGGCGTGACGGATGCGCCGACGCAGCAGCCGACGCTGCTGGCGCCGGGCTGGGCGACGTTGTTGACGGGGCAGTGGGCCGATCAGCACGGCGTGCGCTACAGCGTGCAAGGCGAAACGCTGCAATCGCCGACCCTGTTCCAGCGCGTCAAGCAGGCGCGTCCCGAAGCGCGCACGGCCGCGGCCTTCAATTCGACCGTGGTGGCCGGACTGATCGCCGGCCAGCGCGATGCGGGCTACCTGCAGTCGCTGACCGACTGCGCCGGCGCGGACGATTGCGTGGCCGCCCAGGCGCGCGACCGCATCGCCGAAGGCTATGACGTGGTGGTGGCGCAGTTCGGCGCGCCTGAGCGCGTGGCCTCGGAGAACGGCTTCGGCTCGGCCTATGACAGCGCGATCAGCCAGGCCGACGCCGCCATCGGCGCGCTGGCCAAGCAGATCGCCGACCGCAAGGCGCAGCATCCGGGCGAGAAGTGGCTGGTGATCGTGGCTTCCAGCCACGGCCTGGGCAAGACCGGCGCCAGCGACGGCCGTCCCCTGTCCTCGAACAAGACCATCCTGCTGGCCGCCAACCAGCCGGCGCTGCTGGGCGGCAGCGCCGACGACGCATCGTTTGACGGCTTGTGGGACAACAACTGGTACGCGCTGCCCAGCGCGGCCGACGTCGCGCCGACGGTGCTCGACCACCTGAAAGCCCTGCCTGTCGCCGCCAAGTACGACATGGCGGGCACCTCGCTCGCCGGCAAGCTGGCGTTGCGCCACACCGCGGCCCGTACCTCGACCGACAACAAGAGCGTGACGTTGAGTTGGGTGCGCGTGGGCGAACCCGCCGGCGACATCGTGGTCAGCCGCGATGGCGTGGAAATCGCGCGCGTGCCCGGCACGGCCGCCGAGTACGTCGACAAGAGTTTCAAGTTCGACACCGAGGGCGTGCACACGCTGAACTACAGCGTGGCGGTCGGCGGCGCGGTCAGCGCCGCGCGCACCACCGTGGCCTACACCAAGCCGCTGCCGCTGCTGGCGTCGCTGCGCACCGGCCTGACGATGCTGTTCCCCTTCGAAGGCAATATGACCGACATCGCCGCGGGCGGCGGGGCCATCACGCCATTCGACGGCGCCCAGGCGCCGGCCTACGCCGAGGCGGGGGTGTTCGGCAAGATGTTCAAGAACGACCGCAGCGCGGCTGCCCTGGGCGGCTTCAAGCTGGACTATCCGGCAGGCATGCTGGACGCGGCGCAGGCCTTCACCATCGGCTTCTGGTATCAGTCCGACGGCACCGCCAACGACCGCTCCATCCTGGGCAACAAGGACTACAACTCCGGCGGCAACCCCGGCATCACCATCGCGCAGTGGGCGGGTCCGGTGCTGTATTTCAACCTGGCCGGCGGCGGCTCGCGGGTCGACATCAACAACGTCAAGTTCACGCCGAACAAGCCGGTCTACGTCGCCATGACCGTGAACAAGACGGCCAAGACCCTGACGGCCTCCGTCTACGACAGCGAGCTGGGCTTCTCGCAGCGCACCATCGGCACGGGCTCGGTCGACCTGAGCAAGATCGCCGGCGTCTACGGGCCGCACCTGGGCCTGAATGAAGACGGACGCGGCACCTACGGCGTCTGCTGCGCCGGCACCAAGGGCCCGTACACGATGTATTTCGACGACCTGGCCTATTGGTCGCGCGCGCTCACCGAAGCCGAGGTGAAGTCGCTGGCCCTGTCCGGCAAGTCCGTTTCCGAACTGTTTCCCTGATGTACCGAGGATAAAAAAATGAGCATGTCCATGATCTTGCGCGGTTTCCTGCGCCTGGGCGCGGTGTTGATGCTGAGCGTCACGCTGGCTGCCTGCGGCGGCGATGACGGCGACGACGACGGCGGCAAGGACCCCGGCACCGGCCAGCCCGAAACGCCCAAGCCCGAGCCCGTCAAGCCCGAATTGCGTTGCGCGCCCTGAGCCGCGCGCCCACCCGATCCATAGGAATAGAATCCGTGACGTTCGATAAAGACCAGGTCCACGCCGGCAAGCGCCGCTTCCTGCGCAACGCCGCCGCCTCGACCGCCGGCCTGACCGCGCTGTCGATGTTCCCGCCGGCCATCCGCCGCGCGCTGGCCATTCCCGCCAACAACCGCACCGGCACCATCAACGACGTCGAGCACGTGGTCATCCTGATGCAGGAAAACCGCTCCTTCGACATGTACTTCGGCACGTTCAAGGGCGTGCGCGGCTTCGGCGACCGCATCACCATCCCGCTGCCCGAAAAGCGCTCGGTCTGGGAGCAGAGCAACGGCACCCGCGTGGTGATGCCGTATCACCTGGACAGCACCCAGGGCAACGCCCAGCGCGTGGCCGGCACGCCGCACGACTACGTGGACGCGCAGATGGCCTGGGACGGCGGCCGCATGGACCACTGGCCGCGCTACAAGCAGAACCAGTCCATGGGCTACTACAAGAAGAAAGAGGTGGAGTTCCAGTTCGCGCTGGCCGAAGCCTTCACGCTGTGCGACGCCTACCACTGTTCCACCCACGGCGGCACCAACACCAACCGCCTGTTCCACTGGACCGGCACCAACGATCCGCTGGC
>JALDYL010000254.1:0-5884 GCA_032153965.1 Achromobacter sp.
GCCCCTGACCACGGCTCCAGCAGCGCAACAAGCCAAGACGCACGTAGCACGTCGGTGCGGACGGCTGGGTGGCGAGCAACCTCGATGCGCCCGAGGGAATCCGAAGGCAGCCGCCGCAGGCGGCAACGAGGATGAGGACGGGGCAGTCCGGAGCGAAGGCTCCGGACCGCAATCGTGGGCGCTCGCCACCCAGCCGTCCGCGCCGACGGGCGGCCTACGAAGCGACACGGTCTTCGCCCGCAAACCCGCAAACCTACGAAGCCCCAAGAAGCCCCGCCTACTTCCCCGCGCTATCCGCCCACCCCTTCGACAACTCCACAGCCTGCCTCCACCTCTTCATCCGCGCATCCCGCACAGACTCCGGCCAAGTCGGCTCAAACGTCCGCTCCGCCTGCCACTTCGAAGCAAACTCATCCACCCCAGACCAGAACCCCACCGCCAGCCCCGCCAACCCCGCAGCCCCCAGCGCCGTCGACTCCGACACGCGCGGACGCACTACCGGGACGCCCAGCAGGTCGGCCTGCATCTGCATCAGCAGGTCGTTGCGGGCCGCGCCGCCGTCCACCCGCAGCTCGGTCAGCGCGATGCCGCTGTCGCCGTTCATGCAGGTCAACAGTTCGGCGCTTTGCAGCGCGATGGATTCCAGCGTGGCGCGGGCGATGTGGGCGCGGGTGGTGCCGCGGGTCAGGCCCACCAGCGTGCCGCGCGCATAAGGGTCCCAGTGCGGCGCGCCCAGGCCGGCGAAGGCCGGCACCATGAACACGTCGTCGGTATCCGACACGCTGGCGGCCAGGGATTCCACTTCTTCCGAGCGCTGGATGATGCCCAGCCCGTCACGCAGCCATTGCACCGCCGCGCCCGCCACGAACACGCCGCCTTCCAGCATGTAGGTGGGCTTCCAGCCATCAACCCCCGCTTGCGGCAACCCCCAGCCCACCGTCGACAGCAGATGGTTTTTGGACTGCACCGGCTTGTCGCCCACGTTCATCAGCATGAAGCAGCCGGTGCCGTAGGTGTTCTTCGCCATGCCCGGGGTGAAGCAGGCCTGGCCGAAGGTGGCGGCCTGCTGGTCGCCGGCGTTGCCGGCGATCGGGATCGAGCCGCCCAGCCATTCGGGCAGGGCTTCGCCCACCACCGCGCTGCTGGGCGCGATACTGGGCAGCACGCTGCGCGGGATCTTCAGCAGCGCCAGGATCTCGTCGTTCCAGTCCTGCGTGTGCAGGTCGAACAGCATGGTGCGCGACGCGTTGCTGGGGTCGGTGCTGTGCACCGCGCCGCCGGTCAGTTGCCAGATCAGCCAGGTGTCCACGGTGCCGAAGGCCAGTTCGCCGCGGTCGGCCATCTGGCGCGCGCCGGGCACGTGGTCCAGCAGCCAGGCGAGCTTGGTGCCCGAGAAATAGGCGTCCAGCACCAGGCCGGTGCGCGATTGCAGGAAATCGGCGTGGCCGTCCTGGCGCAGTTGATCGCACATCAGCGCCGTGCGGCGGTCCTGCCAGACGATGGCGCGCGCCAGCGGGCGGCCGGTGGCGCGTTCCCAGATCAGGGTGGTTTCGCGCTGGTTGGTGATGCCGATGGCGGCGATGTCGGCGGCGGTCGCGCCGGCGTTGCGCAGAGCCTCGCGGGCCACGTCCAGCTGGCTGTGCCAGATCTCGCTGGCGTCGTGCTCGACCCAGCCCGGCCGCGGATAGTGCTGGCGGAATTCGCGCTGGCCTACGCCGCGCACCACGCCTTCGCGGTCGAACACGATTGCGCGGGAGCTGGTCGTGCCCTGGTCCAGGGCTAGGACAAATTCATTCGTCGTCACTTTGTTTGGCGCCGTTCAGGTGAGCCCCGGCCAGAGGGTCGAGGCGTCTAAAGGAGAAGGTCGAGGCCATGCACAGCAGGCCGACGACGATGAAGCCCGCGACGACGTCGCGGATTGCCAGCGTTTCCGCGCCGCGCAAGGACATGCTGATATTCAGCGTGACCGCGGCCACGCCCACGCCCAGGCTGATGCCCAGTTGCTGCGCCATGGCGGCGAAACTGCTGGCGCGGCTCATCTTGGACGGGGGGATGTCGGCATAGGTTAGCGTATTTACCCCGGTGAATTGCAGCGAACGGAAAAAGCCGCCGACCAGCAGGATCGCGATCATCAGCCACACCGGCGTGGTGGGCGTGAAGGCGCCGCAGACCACGATGAACGCGCCGGCCAGCAAAGCGTTGACGGTGAGGACCCGACGAAAGCCGAAGTGCTTCACGATCGGAGTGGCCACGAACTTCATCAGCAGCGCGCCGGCGGCGCTGGCGAAGGTGATCAGGCCGGCCGCGAATGGCGTGAGGCCAAAGCCCACCTGCAGCAGCATGGCCAGCAGGAAGGGCGTGGCGCCCACGGCGAAGCGGCACAGATTGCCGCCCAGCGTGGAGATGGCGAAGGTGGGAATCCGCATCAGCGACAGGTCGATGATGGGGTGTTCGGTGCGCTTGGCGTGCCAGCCATAGAGCAGGCCGCAGACCGTGCCGATTGCGATCAGCCCCAGCAGCATGGGCAGCGGCATGACGTCGCGCCCGATGGCTTCGAAGCCGCTGACCAGGGTCGCCAGGCAGACCGCGCTGAGCAGGAAGCCCGGCCAGTCCAGGCGCGGGGCGGCTTCCTCGCGGATTTCCGTTACATGGCGCAGCACCAGGAAAATGCCCAGGATGCCGATGGGGATGTTGATCAGGAAGATCCAGTGCCAGGACATGTAGGTGACCATGAAGCCACCCAGCGGCGGTCCGATCACCGGGCCCAGCAGGGCCGGAATGGAGAGGAAGGACATGGCCTTCAGCAGGTCCTGCTTGGGCACGGTGCGCAGCAAGATGATCCGGCCCACGGGCACCATCATCGCGCCCGCCATCCCCTGGACGATGCGGGCCAGGACCAGCTGCGGCAGGTCCTGGGATAGCGCACAGGCCACGGAGCTGAGCGTGAACAGGCCGATCGCCGCCACGAACACCCGCCGCGCGCCGTAGCGGTCGGCCGCCCAGCCGCTGACGGGCACGAAAACCGCCACCGACAACAGGTAGGACGTGATGGCCACATTCAGCCGCACCGGGGTCGAGCCCAGGGCGCGGGCCATGGCCGGCAGGGCGGTGGCCACCACGGTGGCGTCCAGCATCTGCATGAACAGCGCACAGCCTACGATGAAGGGGATCATGCGCGCCGCGCGCGCTGCTTGCTCCGTGGAGAGCGGGGCGGGACGGGCTGCTGCTGCGGATTCGGCGGACATGGCGGGAGGGGGCGATGGGTGCCGCGAGATTGTAACGCCGGGGGGTGGGCCGCCGTGAAGTAAACTCCCCTCATCCGAAACCCATTGAAATTGGTGCCATGGCGACCAACTACGAATCCGAGATCACCCTTTTCCTGAAAGACTTCAAGCAATCGCACCCTGGCACCGAAGAGCGCCAGCGCGAAGGCCGCGCCCGTCTTTGGGACAAACCGCAGGACTCGGAGCTGCTGGAAGGCTTCCGCGCGGCCCGCGTGCCGCAAAAGCCGTACGTCTACCAGGCCGACTGAGCCCGTCGCGGCAACCATGGCCCAAAACGCTTCCGTTCCTAGCGACGCCCTGGCGGCGCTAGTGACGCCGCCTGTCGACAGCACGCCTGACACGATCGACAGCGTGGCCTACGCTCGCCTGTATGGCGAGCCGCTGTTCCAGATGCCCACGGACCTGTACATCCCGCCGGATGCGCTGGAAGTGTTCCTGGAAGCGTTCGAAGGGCCGCTGGACCTGCTGCTCTACCTGATCCGCAAGCAGAACTTCAATGTGCTGGACATCCCCATGGCGGATGTCACGCGGCAGTACCTGTCGTATGTGGACCAGATCCGCATCCACAACCTGGAACTGGCCGCCGAGTACCTGCTGATGGCGGCGATGCTCATCGAGATCAAGTCGCGCATGCTGCTGCCGGTCAAGAAGAGCGACACCGGCGAAGAGGCGGAAGATCCTCGCGCCGAACTGGTGCGCCGCCTGCTCGAATACGAGCAGATGAAGCTGGCGGCCAAGAAGCTGGATGCGATACCGCAGCTGGGCCGCGACTTCGTCAGCAGCCAGGCGGTGGCCGACCTGAGCGTCGAGCGCATGCTGCCCGAGGTCAGCGTGGACGACCTGCGCGCGGCCTGGGCCGACATCATGAAGCGGGCCAAGCTGAACCAGCACCATCACATCACGCGCGAACAGCTATCCGTGCGCGACCACATGACGCACATCCTGCGGCGTTTGAACGACGTGCGCTTCATGGAATTCGGCGACCTGTTCATGGAGCGCGTCCGTGAAGGCGCGCCGGCGGCCGTGGTCGTCGTGCATTTCATCGCCATGCTGGAACTGGCGCGTGAGTCCTTGCTGGAAATCACGCAGGCTGAGCCCTATGCTCCCATCTACGTGCGCCTGGCCTACACCAGTGTCGCGGCGGTCGCGGCCTGATCCTGACCGGGCTGCCCCCAACCCCGGAGACTCCTCTTGAAAGTCGTACACACCATCCAGGAATTGCGCGATCACCTGCGCGGCCAGAATCGCGTGTCGTTCGTGCCCACCATGGGCAACCTGCATGAAGGCCACCTGTCCCTGATGAAACTGGCGCGCCAGCATGGCGACCCGGTGGTGGCCAGCATCTTCGTCAACCGGCTCCAGTTCGGGCCGAACGAGGACTTCGACCAGTATCCCCGCACGCTCGCCGCCGACATCGAGAAGCTCGAGCGCGAGCGCGACGTCTACGTGCTGTTCGCGCCGAACGAGCGCGAGATGTACCCCGAGCCGCAGAACTTCCGCGTGCAGCCGCCCGACGATCTGGGCGACATCCTGGAAGGGGAGTTCCGCCCCGGTTTCTTCGAAGGCGTCAGCACCGTGGTGCTGAAGCTGTTTTCCTGCGTGCAGCCGCGCGTGGCGGTGTTCGGCAAGAAGGACTACCAGCAGCTGATGGTGGTGCGCAACATGTGCCGCCAGTTCCAGCTACCCGTGGAAGTGCTGGCGCACGAGACCGTGCGCGCCGACGACGGCCTGGCGCTGTCCTCGCGCAACCGCTATCTCAGCGACGCCGACCGCGCCGAGGCGCCCGCCCTGTACGCCGCGCTGCGGCATGCCAACGAGCGCCTGGCCCAGGGCGAACGCGATGCCGCCGCCCTGGAGCGTGAAGCCGTCGAGACCCTGACCCGGCGCGGCTGGCAGGTGGACTACGTGGCCTTGCGCCGCCAGCGCGACCTGAAGCGCCCCGAAGCGGCCGATCTGCAGGCTGGCGAACCGCTGGTGGCCCTGGCCGCCGCCAAGCTGGGCACGACCCGCCTGATCGACAATCTGGAACTGGCCTACACGGCCTGAGACGGCAAGGCCCCGGGGGTGGCGTCCATGTCCACCCCTGAAAGAATTACCAGCTTACGTGGTGGCGGGCTGCGGATCAGACTCGGTGCAATCCTATATTGCAAGCGAGCCGCCCCATGCAAGCTCCCCGTTCCGACCTGGAAGCCGTTCTTTCCTCGCTCACGCCGCGCGAGCGGCAAATCGTCACTTATGTAGCCGCCGGCCGGCCCAACAAGGTCATCGCCATAGACCTGGGCATTTCGCTGCGCACGGTCGAGGCCCATCGTTCCCGCATCTTCGCCAAGCTGCAAGTCCGCAACGCCATGCAACTGGCCTGCCGACTGTGCGAGCACGGCCGTTCCGGCGCTTCGCCCGTGCCGGGCGCGGCTGGGCCAGACCGCGGGCATGCGCTGATTTCCATGCCCCGGCCTGCCAGCACCGGTCCCAGCTACGTGCTGCATGAGCCGCCGGGGCCAGCGTATAGCCCATGCCTGGCAAGTTCCGCAGCACGCCATTCCGATCTCGGCGCCGACCCAGACGGCGATGCGGGGTAGTCCAAAAGCATCGGGCCCCCC
>JALDYL010000255.1:0-5873 GCA_032153965.1 Achromobacter sp.
GTCCAGGCCTTCGGCCTTCCCTTCCGATTCCCTCGGGCTTATCGACGCCCCGCGCACGCCAGGCCGCCGAAGCGACTGGCTCGGCTGGTTGAATCTTTACGGGCGCTGGGGCGGGGAGTGTGCTTGGCGTTCTTGCCGCCAGTGAGGGGTGGCGGAAGATCTTGCGGGGCCTGCCCCAGGTCGGCCGCGCGGGCGGCCGATCTGGGGCTTACGCTTGGTCTTGCGACTGCGACTGCGATTGCCACTGCGGTTGCTGTGCGGGGGCTGCGAGCCTGGTGCCACGGGCCCTCATTGGTTGCCCGTGGCGTACCTGCCTTCTACTTCGATGCCACCGTTTCCGGCGGCACCGGGTTCTCCCAGCCGCCGCCGATGGCGCGGATCAGGCCCACGGCCGAGCGCGCCTGTTCACCGCTCAGCTGCACCGCGACGCGTTGCTGCAGCAGCACGCTGCGGTCGGCTTCGATGACGTCCAGGTAGCTGATGGAGCCTTCGCGGTACTGCGTGTGCGAGAGCTTGGCGGCGCGGGCGGCGGCGTCGACGGCGGCGTCTTGGGCCTTGGTCTGGTCGGCCAGGATGCGCAGGTTGGCCAGGTTGTCTTCCACTTCGCGGAACGCGTTCAGGATGGTCTGGCGGTAGACCGCCACGTCTTCCTCGTAGACGGCGCGGGCGCGGTCCAGGCCGGCCTGGCGGCGGCCGCCGTCGAAGATGGGCATGGACAGCGCGGCGCCGACCAGCGGGCCCAGCAGGAACGTGCGGCTGGACCACTGGAACAGGTTGCCCAGGTCCGACGATTCATAACCAAAGGCGCCGGTGATGTCCAGGCGCGGGAAGAACGCGGACTTGGCTGCGCCGACGCGGGCATTGGCGGCGGCCATGGCGCGTTCGGCGGCGGCGATGTCGGGGCGGCGTTCCAGCAGGCTCGAGGGCAGGCCGGCCGGGATCGACAGCGCGACCTTCTGTATGGGCTGCTCGGGCATGGCGAAGTCTGACGGGGCGCGGCCCAGCAGCACGGCCAGGGCGTGTTCGGACGCGGCGCGGCGGCGGTCGATGCCCAGGGCTTCGGACTGCGCGCTGGCGAGTTCGGCCTTGGCGCGGGCCAGGTCGAGTTCGCTGATGTCGCCGGCGTCGTAGCGGCGCTGGATCAGTTGCAGGGTGTCGGTGCGCAGCTTGACCGTCTGGCGGTAGAGCTGCGATTCGGCGTCCTGTTCGCGCACCAGGAAGTAGGTGGTGGCGACGTCGGCCTGCAGGGCCAGCAGCACGGACCGGTACAGCGCTTCGCTTTGCTGGGCGTCGGCGCTGGCGGCGTCGTAGGTGGAGGCGACGCGGCCGAACAGGTCGGCTTCGTAGGACACGGCGCCTTGCGCGCGCCAGGTGGTGACCGGGGTGGTCGCGGTGCCGTCGGGCAGGCCCTGCGAGACGGCCGAGGGGCGCTGGCGGTTGGGGCCGAAGGCGGCGTCCAGGCTGGGGAAGAAGCCGGCGCGGGCTTCGCGTTGCAGCGCGCGCGACTGGGTCAGGCGGGCGGCGGCGGCCTGCAGGTTCTGGTTGGCCTTCTGGGCTTCTTCCTGCAGCTGGTTCAGGCCTTCGTCGCCGAACACTTTCCACCAGGCGCCGCGCAGCGCGTCTTCGGACGGCTCGGCGGTCTTCCAGGTGCCGGCTTCAGAGGCGGGCAGGGCGGCTTCCTTGAAGGCCGCGGGCACCGCGGCCGAGGGCCGTTCGTAGGTGGGGCCCACCGCGCAGCCGGCCAGCACGAGCAGGACGGCAAGCAGGGCGGAACCGCGGGTCAGTCTTTTGATCATGATGACTATTCTCTTGTGGGCGCCTCCCGCCGCCGGGGCGGAAGGCGCTGTCTAGGCTTCTTCTGGTCTGCCGGCTCAGGCGTGGTGCTGCGGGGTGGGCGGCGCGTTCGGGTCCAGGTGCGGTACGCACACGGGAGCTTCGTGCGGCGCGGCGGAGTGCAGCGTCTTGCCGCCCAGCGTGCGCAGCAGCACGTAGAACACGGGGGTCAGGAACAGGCCGAACAGGGTCACGCCCAGCATGCCGAAGAACACGGCGATACCCATGGCTTGGCGCATTTCAGAGCCCGCGCCCGAGGACAGCACCAGCGGCACCACGCCCATGATGAACGCGATGGACGTCATCAGGATGGGGCGCAGGCGCAGGCGGCTGGCTTCGATCGCGGCTTCGAGCGGGCTGCGGCCGTTCATTTCCAGCTCGCGGGCGAATTCGACGATCAGGATCGCGTTCTTCGCCGACAGGCCCACCAGCACCATCAGGCCGATCTGCGTGAAGATGTTGTTGTCGTTGCCGGTCAGGTAGACGCCCGTCAGCGCGGCCAGGATGCTCATCGGCACGATCAGGATCACGGCCAGCGGCAGGGTCAGGCTTTCGTACAGGGCGGCCAGCACCAGGAACACCAGCAGCACGCTGATCGGGAACACCCACAGGCCGGCGTTGCCCGCCAGGATCTGCTGGTAGGTCAGGTCGGTCCATTCCATCTTCATGCCGCGCGGCAGGGTCTCGGCAGCCACGCGTTCGGCCGCGGCCTGGGCCTGGTCGGACGAGTAGCCGGGCGCCGGGCCGCCGTTGATGTCGGCGGCGGTGTAGCCGTTGTAGCGCACCACCATTTCGGGGCCGAAGGTCTGGTTGACCGTGACCAGCGAGGACAGCGGCACCATCTCGCCGGCGGCGTTGCGGGTCTTCAGTTGCAGGATGTCGTCGGCGTGGGCTCGGAATTGCGCGTCCGCCTGCGCCCGCACCTGGAAGACGCGGCCGAAACGGTTGAAGTCGTTGACGTACATCGAACCCAGGTAGATCTGCATGGTGTCGAACACTTCGGTCACCGGCACGCCCAGCTGCTTGGCCTTGACGCGGTCCAGGTCCACGTCCAGCTGCGGCACGTTGATTTCGTAGCTGGAGAAGGCCGGGCCGAGCTCGGGCGTCTGGCGCGCCTTGGCCAGGAAGGCTTGCTTGGCCTTTTCCAGTTCGGCGTAGCCGGCGGCGCCGCGGTCCTCGATCTGGAACTTGAAACCGCCCAGCGTGCCCAGGCCCATCACGGGCGGGGGCGGGAACACGGCGATGAACGAGTCCTGGATGGCCGCGAACTTCTGGTTGAGCGAACCCGCGATGGCGTCGCCCGACAGCGCGGCGCCCTTGCGTTCGTCAAAGGGCTTGAGCGTGACGAACACG
The DNA here is from genome assembly GCA_032153965.1 of Achromobacter sp. GTDB lineage: Bacteria > Pseudomonadota > Gammaproteobacteria > Burkholderiales > Burkholderiaceae_B > Achromobacter. The sequence continues at coordinate 3,187 of JALDYL010000255.1, forward strand.
ATGCCGGCGCTGGAGCTGTTGGTGAAGCCGTTGATCGACAGTCCGGGGAAGGCGATGGTGCTCTGTACGCCAGGCTCCTTCAGGGCGATCTCGCTCATGCGGCGGATCACCGCTTCGCTGCGGTCCAGCGAGGCGCCGTTGGGCAACTGCGTGAAGGCGATCAGGTACTGCTTGTCTTGCGCGGGCACGAAGCCGCCGGGCACCAGGTAGGAGACGCCGATGGTGGCGGCCACCAGCACGGCGTACACGCCCATGGCGCCGGCCTTGCGGCGGATCACGCTGGACACGCCTGTGCCATAGGATTCGGACGCGCGGCCGAACATGTTGTTGAACCAGTTGAAGAAGCGGCCGAAGACGCGGTTCATGCCACGGGTCAGCCAGTCCGGCTTGTCGTGATGGCTCTTGAGCAGCAGGGCCGACAGCGCGGGCGACAGGGTCAGCGAGTTGAAGGCCGAGATCACCGTCGAGATGGCGATGGTCATGGCGAACTGCTTGTAGAACTGGCCGGTCAGGCCCGTCATGAAGGCCAGCGGCACGAACACCGCGCACAGGGTCAGCGCGATGGCGATGATGGGGCCGCTGACTTCCCGCATGGCGCGGTAGGTCGCGTCGCGCGGACTCAAGCCCGCCGCGATGTTGCGCTCCACGTTTTCGACCACCACGATGGCGTCGTCCACCACGATGCCGATGGCCAGCACCATGCCGAACAGCGACAGCGCGTTGATGGAATAGCCGAACATCAGCAGCAGGGCGAAGGTACCCACGATCGACACGGGAACCGCCAGCAGCGGGATGATGGACGCGCGCCAGGTCTGCAGGAACAGGATCACCACCAGTACCACCAGGGCGATCGCTTCCAGCAGCGTGGTCACCACGGCTTTGATGCTGGCGCGCACGAATTGGGTGGGGTCGTATTCGATGCGGTATTCCACGCCCGGCGGGAAGTCCTGCTGCAGGTCGGCCATGGCGGCGCGCACCTGGCTGGACACGTCCAGCGCATTGGCGCCCGGCGACTGCATGATGCCCATGCCCACCGCCTGCTTGTTGTCCAGCAGCGAGCGCAAGCCGTATTCCTGCGCGTCCAGTTCCACGCGGGCCACGTCCGACAGGTAGGTCACCGCGCCGTCGGGCGAGGTCTTCAGGATGATGTCGCGGAATTCCTCTTCGGTCTGCAGGCGGCCGCGCGCATTCACGTTCAGTTGCAGCGGCACGTCGCCCAGCGTGGGGGATGCGCCGATGACGCCGGCGGCGACCTGCACGTTCTGCTCGCGGATGGCGTTGACGACTTCGGTGGCGGTCATGCCGCGCTGGGCGACCTTTTGCGGGTCCAGCCAGACGCGCATGGAGTAGTTGCCGGAGCCCCATACCGTCACTTCGCCCACGCCGGAGATGCGGGCCAGGCGGTCCTTGACGTTCAGGATGGCGTAGTTGCGCAGGTAGGTGATGTCGTAGCGGTCATTGGGCGAGATCAGGTGCACCACCAGCGTCAGCGTGGGCGAGCTCTTGGCCGTGGTCACGCCCAGGCGCTGCACGTCCGGCGGCAGGCGCGGCAGCGCCTGCGACACGCGGTTCTGCACCAGCTGCTGGGCCTTGTCCGGATCCACGCCCAGCTTGAAGTTCACCGTCAGGGTCAGGTTGCCGTCGCTGTTGGCCTGCGACTGCATGTACAGCATGTCCTCGACGCCGTTGATGGATTCCTCCAGCGGCGAGGCCACGGTTTCGGCGATGACCTTGGGGTTGGCGCCCGGATACTGCGCGCGCACGACCACGGACGGCGGCACCACTTCCGGATATTCGGAGATGGGCAGCTGGAACATGGCCAGAAGGCCCGCCAGCAGCACCAGGACCGACAGCACGCCGGCGAAGATCGGCCGGTCGATGAAGAATTTCGAGATATTCATGGACGTTCTCGTTAGACGCGCCGGCTCAGTTCAGGGTGGCCGAGGCGGTCTTGACCGGGTTGCGTTGGGCCGCAACCATGGGGACGACGGTAGGGGTCACGGCATCGCCTGGACGGACGCGCTGCAGGCCGTTGACGACGATGCGCTCGCCGGCGGCAAGGCCGGAATCGACCACGCGCAGGCCTTCCTGGTTGGCGCCCAGCTTGATCTGGCGGTAGACGGCGTGGTTCTTGTCGTCCAGCACCAGCACATAGCGCTTGTCCTGGTCGGTGCCGATGGCTTTTTCATCGATCAGCACGGCCTGGCGCGGTTCGCTGCCGCCCAGGCGGACGCGGGCGTACAGGCCGGGCAGCAACTGGCCGTCGGCGTTGTCGAACTCGGCGCGCACGCGGATCGTGCCGGAGGTGGTGTCCAGGCGGTTGTCCACGGATTGCACGACGCCGGTGCGCGAATAGCCTTCCTCGTTGGCCAGGCCCAGCTCCACCGGCACGGCGCCGGAACGGCCGCTGCGGGCGGGGTTCACGTAACGCAGGAAGGTTTGTTCGTCCACGTCGAACGAGGCGTACATCTTGGATACCGACACCAGCCGGGTCAGCGGTACCGACGCGGCGCCAGCCGCCACGACGTTGCCCACCGTGACTTCGGCGCGCGACACGCGGCCGGCCACCGGGGCTTCGATGCGGGTGTAGCCGAGGTTCAGGCGGGCATAGTCCAGCGCGGCCTGCGCGCCTTGCAGGTTGGCGGCGGCTTCGCGCGCGGCGTTCTGCTTTTCCTCGAAGTCGCGGC
>JALDYL010000256.1:0-5866 GCA_032153965.1 Achromobacter sp.
GCTAAACAGCGATTCTAGAAATCCTGCCTAAGTCCCGGTGTCCCGCTAGACGCAATGTCCAGCTGGGGCATCGGCAAACTACCCTCCCGTAGCACCCCTTCCCCCTTTGTCCCCCATTCCCGGCCTCGCCGGCGATTCCGTTTTCCCTGGTTTCCGACGTTTTCCCACGGCTCGGCCCCGACGCCAGGCGCGAGAATGCCCACAATCCACCGCTATCGGTCTATGCTGTCGCTCTTGCCGCCCCATGATGCGACCGAGCCGAGGACGCATCGCAGAGGCCGATTATTGCAGTGCGTCATATAACCATATAATGCCCCGATGAATCATTTGTCGCGCATCCTACCCGCCGGCAACGTCGTGCTCGATATGCTCGCAACGAGCAAGAAACGTGCGTTCGAACAGGCCGGCCTTCTCTTTGAAAACAACCATGGCCTGGCGCGCGCGCTCGTGTTCGACAGCCTGTTTGCCCGGGAACGCCTGGGTTCCACCGCGCTCGGTCAGGGCGTGGCGGTGCCGCATGGCCGGGTGAAGGGCCTGGAGCAGGCCCTGGCGGCCTTCATCCGCCTGGCCCAGCCCATCACTTTCGATGCGCCCGACGGACAGCCCGTGTCGATGCTGCTCTGCCTGCTGGTGCCGGAAACGGCCACCCAGCAGCACCTGGACATCCTGGCCGAACTGGCGCAGCTCATGTCGAACAAGGCCTTGCGCGAAGCCCTGGCCACAGAGCCCGATCCGGCTGTCGTCCACAAGATGCTGACGACCGGCCAACTCTGACCTCCACGCGGAAACGCTGCCATGCTCACGGTGCAGGAACTCGTCGACGACAACGCCGACAAAATCCCCTTTAACTGGATTTCCGGCCAGGGCGCCGCGGACCGCGCGATTCCCGACGACGGCATGTCGGCCGCGGACCTTGTTGGCCACTTGAACCTGATCCACCCGTCCCGCATCCAGGTGTTCGGGCAGGAAGAGCTGGCGTACTACACCCGCTTCGACCTGCGCCGCCGCATGCACCACATGGACGAGCTGCTGATCGGCGGCGTGCCCGCGATCCTGCTGGCCGACGGCCTGACCCCGCCGCAAGACCTCATCGACCAGTGCGACCAGCATCAGGTGCCGCTCTTGTCCACGCCGGTGGCGGCGGCGCAGCTGATCGACCTGTTGCGCATCTACCTGGGCAAGAAGCTGGCGCCCACCACCACCGTGCACGGCGTGTTCCTGGACGTGCTGGGACTGGGCGTGCTGATCACCGGCGAATCCGGCCTGGGCAAGAGCGAACTGGCGCTGGAACTGATCTCGCGCGGACACGGCCTGGTGGCCGACGATGCCGTGGAGTTCTCGCGCACCGCCCCCAACATGATCGAAGGCCACTGTCCGCAGCTGCTGCAGAACCTGCTGGAAGTGCGCGGCCTGGGCCTGCTCGACATCCGCACCATCTTCGGCGAGACCTCCGTGCGTCGCAAGATGCGCCTCAAGCTCATCGTGCACCTGGTGCGCGCCACCGCGCAGGACAAGTTCGAACGCCTGCCGCTGCAGGACATCACCCAGGACATGCTGGGCCTGCCGGTGCGCAAGGTCATGCTGCAAGTGGCCGCGGGCCGCAATCTGGCGGTGCTGGTCGAGGCCGCCGTGCGCAACACCATTCTGAAGCTGCGCGGCATCGACACGCTGGGCGAATTCATGGAACGCCAGGCCATGGCGATCCTGCAAAGCAGCAAGTAGGCGCGCGTCGGCCGGCGACACCTTGAGCCTGTATGAAACCCTGGCCGCCGAGATCGCCAAGTCGATCCGCGACGGCGTGCTGCGCGCGGGCGACAAGCTGCCCTCCGTGCGCGACGCCTGCGCGGCGCGCGGACTCAGCCCGTCGACGGTGTTCCAGGCCTACTACCTGCTGGAAGCGCGCGGCCTGATCCGGGCGCAGCCCCGCTCCGGCTACTACGTCAATGCCCCCGCCGTCTCCCTGCCGCCGGAACCCGGCGCCTCCAGTCCGGATGGCGAATCGACGGAACTCGCGATCAGCGAGCGCATCTTCGACATCCTCGGCTCGGTGCGCAACCGCGATGTAACGCCGTTGGGCTCCGCCTTCCCTTCGCCGCTGCTGTTCCCGCTGCCGCGGCTGGCCCAGGCCATGGCCGCCCATCTCAAGCGCCAGGATCCGCTGGACACGGTGGAAGACCTGGCGCCGGGCAATCCGGGCCTGCGCCGCCAGATCGCGCTGCGCTACCTGATCGGCGGCATCAACGTGCCGGCCAGCGACATCGTCGTCACCAACGGCGCGCTGGAAGCGCTGAACCTCTGCCTGCAAGCGGTCACGCAGCCCGGCGACACCGTCATGGTCGAAGCCCCCACGTTCTACGGCGCCTTGCAGGCGCTCGAACGCCAGGGATTGAAGGCGTTGGAAATACCGACCCATCCGCGCACCGGCATCGACCTGGACGCGATGCAAGCCGCCATCGAACGCCATGCGCCCCGGGCCTGCTGGCTGATGACGCAGTTCCAGAACCCGCTGGGCAGCCTGATGCCCGACGAAAAAAAGCGGCAGCTGGTCCAGCTGCTTGCAGGCCACGGCATTCCGCTGATCGAAGACGATGTGTACGGCGAGCTGTATTTCGGCGCGGCGCGGCCGGTGCCCGCCAAGGCCTATGACACCCAGGGGCTGGTGCTGCACTGCTCGTCGTTTTCGAAGTGCCTGGCGCCCGGCTACCGCATCGGCTGGGCCTCTGCCGGCCGCTACGCGCAACGCGTGCAACGCCTGAAACTGTCATCGACGCTATCGGCGTCCGGCCCCGCCCAGGGCGCGATCGCCGAATACCTGGAGCAAGGCGGCTACGACCGCCATCTGCGCCGCCTGCGCGATACGCTGCAGACGCAGCAACAGCGCATGGCCGAGGCGATCGCCCGGGAATTCCCGGCCGGCACGCGCGTGACGCGCCCGCAAGGCGGATTCTTCCTCTGGCTGGAGCTGCCGGCCGCCGTGGATGCGCTGGCGCTGCACCGTCAGGCGCTGGCCCGCGGCATCAGCGTGGCGCCGGGGCCGATCTTCTCGGCCAGCGGCCAATTCGGCAGCGCGCTGCGCCTGAACTACGGGCACCCTTGGGACGCCGCTGCGCAGGCCGCCATCCGCGTGCTGGGCGAGTTGGCGCGCGCGGCCTGCGCGCAAGCCTTGAAGGCGCGCTAGCCGCGTCTCAGTTCAAGGTCGATGCGGCGCGCGCCCGCTTGACCTCCAGCGGGGTCACGCCGCCTGCCTCGTTGCCCCAGCTATTGCGGATGTACGTCACCAGCATCGCGATGTCGCTGTCGTTGAGCAGTTGCCCAAAGGGCGGCATGCCGTGAGGCCGCGGGTTCGCCGCCGTGGCCGGGGCGTAGCCGCCGTCCAGCACCATTCGGATGGCGTTGACAGGCGACGGCGCCGTCACGGTCGGGTTGCCGGCCAGCGCAGGCCACGCCGTGCCGCTGCCTTCGCCTGCGGACTGATGACATTGCACGCATTGCTGGCGGTAGATCTTGCCGCCCAGCTCCATCGCCGCCGGCGCCACAGCCGTCCGCGTGCGCTCCGTGGACGCCGCCGTGGCAGGCAGGGATTTGATGTAGACGCCGATGGCCAATGCGTCCGCGTCGGTCAGGTGCTGCGTGCTGCCCAGCACCACCTCGGCCATCGGCCCGCTGGCGCTGGAATGCTTCGAAATGCCGGTCTTGAGCAACGCCGCGATGTCTTCGGCGGACCATCTGCCCATGCCGGTTTCCATGTCGTTGGTAAGCGGCGGGGCGTACCAATCCAGCACCGGGATCACGCCGCCGGCCAACGGGTCGGCCGAACGCAACGCGCCCAGGCTGTTGCGCGGCGTATGGCAGGCGGCGCAATGGCCCAGCCCTTCGACCAGATAGCGGCCGCGATTCCACTGCACCGATTGCCCGGGGTCCGCCTCCTGCACGCCCGGCTTGAAGTACAGCGCGCGCCAGGCGGCCAGCAGCGCCCGCTGGTCGTAGGGGAATTCCATCTCGGGCGGCCGGTTGGGCTGGTCCACGGGCGCGACGGTACGCAGATAGGCGTACAGCGCGTCGGAATCGGCGCGCGTCACGCGCGTGTATTCCGTGTAGGGGAAAGCGGGATACAGCAGCGTGCCGTCGCGCGACTTGCCGTTGTGCAGCGCCTGCCAGAAATCGTCCGCGGTCCACGCGCCTATGCCGGATTTCTGGTCGGGCGTGATGTTCGGGCCGTACACCGTGCCGAACGGCGTGGGGATAGGCGTGCCGCCCGCCAACGCCTTGCCACCCCGGCTGGTGTGGCAGGCCATGCAATTGCCGGCGAGCGCCAGGTAGCGTCCGCGCTCGACCAGCGTTGCGGCGTCGGCGGCGGCCGCGGCGGGACCCGTGCTGGCGTCGTCGCGCGTGCCCAGCCAGTAGAGACCGCCCGCGGCGGCGATCACGAGCAGCAACAGGACAGACAGGACTTTCTTCATGAACGACATCCAGCCTCTCCCTTACCGTTGCGCCTGGCTGCCGCATTGCGCGGGCAGGCGTATCGAACCCGCGGCTTCTGGCGCGTAGGGTTCCACGACGGGCTGCGAGGACAGCCACGCGGCCAGCGCGCCGATGTCCTGGGGAGTGAGTTTGTTGGAGATGTCGGCCATGCAGTCAGGCTCGGCCGCGCGGCGCAAGCCGTTCTTCCAGCTGCCGATCTGCGCGCCGATGTAGTCGCGCGGCAGGCCGAGCAAGCCGGGGATGGCGGGCAGCACGCCGCCCAGGGCGGCGCCATGACAGGCGGCACAGGCGGGCAGGCCGCGTGCGGCATCGCCGTCCAGGGCCAGCTTGCGCCCGGCCTCAAGGGTGGCGGCGGAGACCTCGGCGCGGGTCGGCGCCGGATACGGCACATGCTGCGAAGAGAAATACGCGGCGATCTCGCGCAGGTAGTCGTCGGGCAGCCCGGTCAGCAAGTGCGTCATGGGCCGGTACTGGCGCCGGTCGTCACGGAAATTGAGCAACTGGTGGTACAGGTATTCCTGGGGCTTGCCAGCCAGGCGCGGATAGTAGCCGTCGGCGCCGGCCCGGCCCTGCGCGCCATGGCAGGCCGTACAGGCGGCGACGCGGGCGTCCATGGTGTCCGGGCGCAGGCTTTCCTGGGGCGCGGGCTGGGCCGGCGCGGGCGTTGCCAGGAAGGCGGCAGCGGCCCCTAGTAAGGAAATTGCCCAAAACCGCGGCAGTGAAATACTACGAAAGGAAATGAAGGCTAACATCTAGGTCGAATTCCATTCCCCCGAAACGCATGACGGCGGGGCGCGTATGTGAATCTGTCGAGTATCCGGCCCCAAGCTTACGCCAGGGAAGCCAAAACGGTACAGGCGCAGATTGGCAGTTTACGGCCATATCAGATGTCATCCCGCCGGCATCGTCCTCGAAAAGCGTGCCACAATCATGTCCATGTTGAAAGTCGTCCTCGTCACCGGCATCTCTGGCTCAGGCAAGTCCGTCGCCCTGCGCATGCTTGAAGACTCCAGCTATACCTGCGTCGACAACCTGCCCGTGCGGTTCCTGACCGAGTTCATCGCCAACGCCCGGGATGACGGCATGGAGCGCGTCGCGGTCGCTATCGACGTCCGCTCCCCCGGCGAACTGGCCGAACTGCCCGACGTGGTCACCGCGCTGCGCGCCATGGGTACCAGCCTGCGCGTGGTGTTCCTGGACGCCAGCACCGCGACACTGGAACAGCGCTACTCCGAGTCCCGCCGCCGCCACCCCCTGACCGACCGCCTGCAACATGGCGGCAAGACCCCGACGCTGACCGAGTGCATCGCGCTGGAACGCGAACTGCTGGCGCCGCTGCGCGAGCAGGAACACGTCATCGACACCTCGGACCTGACGCCGGGCC
>JALDYL010000047.1:0-29368 GCA_032153965.1 Achromobacter sp.
CCCCCCCCCCCCCCCCCCCCCCCCCCCCCCCCCCCCCGCCGGGTAGGGCACGATCAGCCGCACCGGCTGCTCGGGGTAGGGGCTGGCTGCGCAGGCGGGCCCGGGACCGAGCATCGCCAGCGCGGCGGCCGTGAACGCGGTCAGGCGGATGGCATTCTGCATTCCTTGTCTCCCTTATCGATACTCAGATCACGCCGGCCGCGCGCAGCCGCGCCAGACTGCCCGGCCCCAATCCCAGCAGATCGGCATAGACTGCTTCGTTGTCCTGCCCCAGTTCGGCGCCGGCATGCGTGAGTTCCGTCGGATCGCGAGTGAAGCGCGGCACGACGTTGGGCATCTGCAGCATGCCGAAGTCGCGGTCCGGGACGTCGACGATGGAACGGCGCGCCACCACGTGGGGATCCTTGACCACCTGGTCGATGGTGTAGATCGGCGCCAGCGTGCCGTTGGCCTGTTCGAAGGCGGCCAGGACCTGGTCCAGATCGTGTCGGGCGCACCACTCGATGAAGACGCGGTTCAGTTCCTGCTCATGCACGACCCGGCTGGCGTTGTTGGCGAAGCGCGGGTCTTGCGCCAGGTCTGGCCGGCCGATGGCCCGGCAGTTGTTGGCGAACATGGAATCGATCGAACCCGCCATGGAGACCCAGTGGTTGTCGCGCGTCCGGTAAACCGCGGAAGGCGCGGAGTAGGGGCTGCGGTTGCCGTTGCGGGCAGGCACGGTGCCGAGCTGCTGGTAGACCCCGGGCATGAAGTCCAGCAGCCGGGTGATGCACTCCGTCAGCGCAAGGTCTATCTCTTCGCCGGGCCGGGCAGGATCGCGGGCGCGGGGCCATAGCGCCGTGAGGATGCCAATGGCGCCGAACAGCCCGCCTATGGAATCGCCCAGCGGCATGCCCGCGTGCATGGGCTCGTCATCGGCATGCCCCGTGATGGTGGTCAGCCCGCCCATGGCTTCGAAGATGCGCGCGAACCCCGGCCGCTCCGAGTAGGGGCCGGACTGGCCGAAGCCCGTGACGCGCAGGATCACCAGGTTCGGTTTCAGCGACCACAGCACTTCCTTGGTCAAGCCCCAGCGGTCGAGCGTGCCTGGCCGGAAGTTCTCGATCAGCACGTCGAACTGCGGCAGAAGCTGCTTGAAGATGTCGGCGCCTTCGGGCGTGCGCAAGTCCAGCGTGGCGAAGCGCTTGCCGCGCTGAGCGGTCTTCCACCATATGCTTCTGCCGTCCTTGAACGGCGGGAATGCGCGCATGCCGTCGCCCTTGCGCGGCAGCTCCAGCTTGAGCACATCGGCGCCGTAGTCGGCGAGCAGCGTGGCGGCGAAGGGGCCGGCGAGGACGGTGGCGATGTCCAGTACCTTCAGTCCGGCCAGGGGGCCTGTCTTGGCGTTGCGTCCTGTCATCATCGCGGCGCCAGTTGGCGGGCGATGATCTCCTTCATCACCTCGTTGGCCCCGCCATAGATTTTCTGGCCGCGCGAATCCATGTACATGCGCGCTATCGGGTACTCGCGCATGAACCCATAGCCGCCAAAGAGCTGCAGGCAGCGGTCGACCGTCTCGCACTCCTTCTGCGTGCCCCACCATTTCGCCATGGCGGCGGTGGCGGCGTCCAGTCTCCCTTGTTGCTGCCAGGCGATGCACTGATCGATGAAGACACGCGCCAGAGTGGCCTCGGTCTTCATCTCGGCGAACTCGAAGCGGGTGTTCTGCAGCTTGAACAGCGGCTGGCCGAAGGCCTGGCGCTGATGCACGTGTTCCAGCGTCAGGCGCAAGGCCCGTTCGATGCTGCCGACGGCGCGTATGCCGATCAGCAGGCGCTCATAGGGCAGCTGCGCCATCATCTGGGCGAATCCCTGGCCTTCCGCGGCGCCCAGCAGGTTGGCGACGGGCACGCGGGCCTCATCGAAGAAGAGCTCCACGGTGTCCTGCGCCTTCAGTCCGATCTTGTCCAGCGGCTCGCCGCGGCGAAAACCCGCCAGCCCGCCGGTTTCCACCATCAGCAGCGACACGCCCTTGGCGCCCAGGCTGGCGTCGGTCTTTACCGCCAGCATCACCAGGTCGGCGTGGCGGCCGTTGGTGTTGAAGGTCTTGGAGCCACTGATCACATAGCTGTCGCCGTCGCGCCGTGCGCGGGTCTTGATGCCTTGCAGGTCGGAGCCGGCGCCGGGCTCGGTCATGCCGATGGACGCGACAATGTCGCCGCTGGCCATGCCCGGCAGCCAGCGCCGTTTCTGCTCCTCGCTGCCGTAGTGGTGCAGGTAGTGGCCGACGATGTAGTGCGGGCCGAAGCCGGGGCCGAAGCCGCATTCCGCGCTGACCTCCACCAGCGCCGCCAAATGGGCATAGTCGCCGTCGCCGCCGCCGTGCTCCGAGGGCAGATCCGCCAACAGGAAGCCCATTGCGCCGAGCTGGTTCCAGACCTCGCGGTCGATGTGGCCCTGCGCCTCCCAGGCCGGCAGGCGCGGCAGTAGTTCGGCGGTCCAGTAGCGACGGGCGGTGTGTTGAAACTGTTCGATCTCTGGCGTGCGCCAGGGGGATTGGTATTCGTCCATCAACACGTTGTTTCTCCTTGGTGTCCGATGCGGCGCCGTTCAGGCGCCGTACTTGCCCAGCACCGAGACGCTGCACACGTTCTGCCAGGGAAAGCCGCCCAGGTTGTGGATCACGCCCAGGGCAGGGTCGTCGGCGCGCTGGCGGGCGCCGGCGCGACCCAGCATCTGCAGGTACATCTCATAGGCCATGCGCAGTCCGGTCGCGCCGATGGGATGGCCAAAGCATTTGAGGCCGCCGTCGATCTGGCAGGGGATCGTGCCGTCAGCGTCATAGAATCCGTCCAGCACGTCATGGGCGGCGCGACCTTCGGCCGAGATGTGCATGTCCTCCATCGTCACCAGTTCGGTGATGGAAAAGCAGTCGTGCACTTCCAGCAGGTCGATCTGCTGGCGCGGCCGTCCTATGCCGGCCTCTTCGTAGGCGCGGGCCGACGCCACCCGCGTGGTCTGGAAGTAGCTGCCGTCCCAGCTGTCGTGCCCGGCCTCGCTGCCGCTGGATACCGCCAGCTGGAGCGCCTTGATCGCCACCAGGTCGCGCTTGCCCAGGCCGCGCGCGATGTCCGGCGTGGTCAATATCGCGCAAGCGGCGCCGTCCGAAACGCCGCAGCAGTCGTACAGGCCCAGCGGCTCGGCGATCATCGGCGCGTTGATCGCGTCTTCCATGCTGATCGGATTGCGTAGATGGGCCTTGGGATTGCGGCCGGCGTTGGCGTGGCTTTTGACGGAGATATGGGCGATGGCGCGCTTCAGGTCGCGGGCGTCGACGCCGTGCTTGGCGCGGTAGGCGCTGGCCAGCTGCGCGAACGAGCCGGGCGCGCTGATGTTGGGCCACACGATGTCGTTGAGCGGACCGCGCGGACGCTGGGGCAGGCCGCCGTAGCCGGTGTCCTTGAGTTTCTCCACGCCGAAGGCCAGCGCGACGTCGCAGGCGCCGGAGGCCACCGCATAGGCGGCGCCGCGCAACGCTTCCGAGCCGGACGCGCAGAAATTCTCGACCCGCGAGACGGGGATGTTGGGCAGTCTCAGGGCGACGCCCAGCGGCACGCCTCCGCTGCCCAGGTGTTGCGTTTCGATGCCGGTGCCCAGCCATGCCGCCTGGATCTGTTCCTTGCCGATCCCGGCGTCCAGCAGGCATTCGTCGAAGGCCTCCACCGCCAGGTTCTCGGCGCTGCGATCCCAGCGCTCGCCGAAGTGCGAGCAGCCCATCCCCAGGATTACCACCTTGTCACGAATTCCTGTTGCCATGCCTGTTCTCCGTAGGGTCGGCGACGGTCGCCTTCCAGAAATAGCGGGTGTAGCCGCGCGCGGCGTCATGCGCCTTGATCCGGAAGCTCATGCGCAGCGCAAGACCGACAGCCAGCTCGTCCTCGTCCATGTCGGCGTAGTCCATCATCAGGCGGCCTCCGCCCTCGAACTGCACCATGCCGTAGCAGGCCGGCGGATCGGGGGTATAGGCCAGGCGGTCCGCCGTGTAGCTCATGATCCTGGCCGGGGTGTCGGCGAACGGCAGGTCCTCTTGCGTGCCGCTGGCGCCGCAGGCGGGATTGACGCAGATGTCGGCGCGCGGCCATTGGGCCGTGCCGCAAGCGCCGCAGCGTCCGCCGACGAAGCCGTGCACCGCCTTGCGGTTGCGGTATTCGACGGAGAGCGGCGTGAGCTTGTCGTTGTCGGCGCGCATGCCGCGTTCCAGCGGAAGCTGGTCGTTGAACACCAGGAACTTCATGTAGTTGTCCTCGGCCTTGCCGCGCGCCAACCAGCCCTGCGCGCCCAGCCGGCCGGGCAGGGCGGCCAGGGCCGGGGTGGTGCGCAGGACCAGCACGTCCACCCCCTGGCCGAATGCGATCAATACCAGCACTTGCCCAGGGGCGGCCGCGCCCAGCGCATGCGCCAGCATCAGCAGCGGATGGGCGCAGCCCGCGTTGCCTACCGTGGCCGCCAGCGTGTCATGCACGCGGTCGGGGGCGATGCCGGCGAGCTTGGCGATCCGCTGCGCCGCGCCCTTTTGCGGCAGCGCCACGCACAGCGTATCCACTTGGCCCGATTCCAGCCGGGCCTGGCGCAGCGCCGCCGAGATGGCCTGCGGAATCTGCGCGCCGTGTCCTTCCTCGCGTATCCAGCGCTCTTCCCAATAGGTGTCGGTGGCCGAGCCGGCGCCGCGATAGTGGTCGGCCATGTCGATGCTGCGGCTCTCCAGCGCCAGGGGCTCGGCGATGGCCTTGCCATCGCCCACCAGCACCGCGCCCGCGGCATCGCCGTACAGCAGCTCCTGCGCGCTGGCCACCTTGGCCTTGCGGCGGTCGCTCGCCACCACCAGCGCGCTGCGTCCAGCGCCCCCGCGCAGCGCCTGCATCAAGGCGGAGGTGGCGCCGCGCTGTGACGAAGCGACGTCGAGGGCGCCGATGCCCTCGGCCAGATTCAGGGCCTGCGCAACGATGCTGGCGTTCAGCCGGCTGGCGTAGGGCAACGAGGTCGAGGCCAGCAGCAGGTCGTCCACGGCGGGGCTATCGAGCCCATGCAGGCAGTCGCGCGCCGCTTCCACCGCCATGGTGATGGCGTCTTCGTCGTAACCGCACATGGAACGCTGGCCGGCTCGATGCGCCGCCAGCGAGGCGTCGTACCAGGAATGGCTGCGCACGATCGCCTCGCGCTGCAGGCGCAGGCGCGGAATGTAGGCGCCGTAGGAAAGTATGCCCCTCATGCGCCCGCTCCTTGCGCCGCGTCGATGATGGCCAGACCGTTGTTCAGCACCACTTTTTGGCGTTCCAGCGCCGTGGCGCGGAAGCGCACTTCGCCGCTGGCGCCCCAGGCCTCGACGCGGATGGTTTCGCCGGGATAGACCGGCGCGCTGAAGCGCACGTCGATGCGCTTGAGCCTGGCCGGCTGGTAGTCGCACAGCATGCGCAGCAGCCCGTGGCAGGCGATGCCATAGGAGCAAAGGCCGTGCAGGATGGGCCGCTCGAAACCGCCGGCGCGCGCGACTTCGGGGTCCGCATGCAACGGATTCAGGTCGCCCGACAGGCGGTACAGCAGGGCCTGGGATGTCAGCGTGGGCAGGTCGCAGACATGTTCGGGCGTGCTTTCCGGCAGCTTGGCTGGCGCCGGCGACGGACCGCTGGCGCCGCCGAAGCCGCCGTTGCCGCGCGCCATCACTGCCTGCTCCACGGTGGCAAGCAGGGCTCCGTCGGGCGTTTCCAGCGTGCGCTCCACGAAGAAGATCGCGCCCACGTCCGGTCCCTTGTCGAGGATGTCCTTGATCCGCGTGCGGCCAATGACGGTGCCGGCCGGCGCCAACGGACGATGCAGCTGCACCGATTGGCTGGCGTGCAGCACGCGGCGCCAGTCTATGCCGGTGTCCGGCTCCTTCATCCAGAAGCCGGGGTAGCCCAGCACCGCGGCCTGGGTCGGCACCGCCAATTGCCGCTCCTCGTAGACGAAGGGCAGTTCGCGCGCATCCAGCGGGTCGCGGCCCAAACCCAATCCCAGCGCGTACAGGATGGAGTCCTTGGCGGTGTAGGTCTGCTCCACCGGTTCGAAGCGGCGCCGCATCAGTTTGTCGGGGTCGAGTCTCATGGCGGGCCTCATACCGGAGTCCAGGCGAAAGCCTCGCGCGCGCTTTCCAGCGGCACCAGGCTGGGCTGCATCGCAGGGATCGCATGCTCGGCTATCGCCTCGACGGTCCAGCCTTCCGAGCGATGCACGCTGCGCACCGGCCGCGGCTGGCTGAACAGCATGATTTCGTTCTTGCGCACGCCGAAGATCTGCCCGCTCACGCCCGCGGCCAGGTCCGACAGCAGGTACACCACCATGGGGGCGATCTTGTCGGCGGTCATCTGCTTGAAGCGTTCCAGCCGACGCTTCTGCTCCTCGGTTTCGTCGGGCAGGGTGCCGATGAGGCGGCTCCAGGCCCAAGGCGACACGCAGTTCGAGCGCACGTTGCAGCGTTCCATTTCCAATGCGATGGAGCGCGAGATCCCGACGATGCCCAGCTTGGCCGCCGAGTAGTTGGCCTGGCCGATGTTGCCCACCAGGCCGGCGGCCGAGGTCATGTGCACGTAGGCGCCGGACTGCTGTTCGCGGAACATCGCGGCGGCGGCGCGGCTGACGTTGTAGGCGCCTTGCAGATGCACGTCGATGACCTGTTGCCAGTCCACGCTGCTCATCTTGTGGAACATCCGGTCGCGCAGGATGCCGGCGTTGTTGACCACGCCGTCCAGCCGTCCGAAGTTGTCGATGGCGGCTTGCACCATGCGCGCCGCGGCGTCCGGGTCGGATACGCTGTCGCCATTGGCGACGGCGCGCCCGCCCGCCTGGCGGATTTCCGCGACCACCTCGGATGCCGGATCCAGCGTGCCCGCGCCTTCGCCGTTCGGACTGCCGCCCAGATCGTTGACCACCACGGCCGCGCCCTCGCGCGCCGCCAGCAGGGCGATTTCGCGGCCGACCCCGCGGCCGGCGCCGGTCACAAGCACGACTTTCCCTTCAAGTACTCCAGCCATTTCATCTCCTAGGCAGGTTGATCCACGCACCCGGAATCGGGATGGACCAACTGTAGGCATGGCGGGCGGGCGGGGTAAGCACGCGCAGCGGATGGCAGGTATGCAGGATCGGCAACGCTCAGGCCGATGCGTCGTGATCGGGGCCGTGCTGCGCGGCAGCAAGAACGTTCCCGAACCTGCTTCGGGTTGATCCTGATCCGACATGGATGAACAGGCCGGGTGGCGCGCGCGTGCCGCAACGCAGCACCCATGGCGAGACGCCGCGCCAGGCCGCGCGGGCGCGATCCGCCCTGATATGATCAAAAAAAATCAATGCATGCTGTCCCGTCCTGGCAGGAGACAGAAAGTGAAACTGTTGGTCCGCGCAGCCGATGAGCTGAAGATCGAGAACGTGTCCGCTTTCGTCGCGACTGCGGATTCAGGCAGTTTTTCGCAAGCGGCGGTGCTGCGAGGATGTTCTCAGTCCATGCTGAGCCGGCGCGTATTGGAGCTGGAGGAGCTGCTGGGTGGCCGTCTGTTCAACCGCACCGGCCGTGGCGTGCTGCTGACGGAGCTGGGCGTGGCGCTGCTGCCCGTGGCGCAGAGATTGCTGGATGGCGCCACCGGCTTCCTGGAACTGGCGTCCTCCACCAATGAGCAGCCGTCCGGCACGGTGGAACTGGCCCTGCCGCGCTGGGCCGCGGAAGGCCCGGTGTCGATGCTGGTGAACCGCATAACGTCCCAATTTCCCAGGATCCATCTGGTCATACACGAAAGCTACAGCCGCGACGTGATGGACCGGTTGGCGGCGGGCAAACTCGATATCGGCGTTTTCAACAGCTGCCAGGCCGAGACGCCCGCCCAGGCGCAGCGCCTGTTCTCTTCCGACCTGGTGCTGCTGGGCCGGCGTGATTCGCCGCTGTTGCGCGCCCCCACCGTGCCGCTGGCCGCATTGAACGGCTTGTCCATCGTGATGCCGCCTTCGCCCAATCCCGTTGAGGCCGTGGTGCGCGAGCGCACCCGCGACATGCAGCTGGAGCTGCGCGTGGAACTGGAGATAAACTCCGGCGCGATGATCCGCGAAGTAGTGCGCCGCTGCGGCCGCCATGCCATCACCCAGGTGCATCGTATCGAGGACTACCTGGACGAGGGCGATCTGGCGATTTCCCGCATCGTCGAACCGGCGCTTACGCTGCACACGTTCTGCGCTACCGGCGCCAAGCACCGCATCAACCGGGCCAGTCTTGCGGTCGAGCGTTGCCTGGTCGCGGTGCTGGGAGAGCACTTCGTCCGATTGCAACAGGCCGCGCAGATGCGCGAGGCGCGCTGGGCCAAGACCTGGCAGACCGCTGTTCAGACCGTGCATAGCTGATCGTCGGTTCCCGCATGGCACGTCGGAGTTCTTGTCGCTATCGTGACAGGCCACAAGAACCCGAGGAGATGAAACCATGTCCGTTGCCAGAACCGCGTGGCGCGCTGCCGTGCTCGCCTGCATCGCCCTGCTTGCTTCGATGCCGGCCGCTGGAGCCGAAGCCGATGCCTATCCTTCACGTCCCATACGTTTCATCGTGCCCATCGGACCCGGCAGCAGCGGCGACACCATGACGCGCACCTTCGCCGAGCACCTGCGCAAAGTGGCAGGCCAGTCCACGCTGGTCGAGAACCGGCCCGGCGCCGAACTCTCGCTAGGCACCCAGGTGGCGCTGAGCGCGCCCGCCGACGGCTATACCGTGGTGTTGATCAGCCCCAGCGCGACGGTGATAAACCCCTTGTTCGTAAAGGACTTGCCGTACCGTCCGGAGGATCTGCTGCCGATGCTCAACGTGACCCGCCACGTGGCGGTGCTGGTCGCATCGGTGAGTTCGCCCTACAAGAACCTGGGCGATGTGGTCGCGGCGGCCCGCCGCGACAAGGGCGGCGTCAGTCTGGCCACCTACGGCAACAGCTATCGTCTGGGCGCGCTCGACCTGGCCAAGCGCGCGGGCGTGGACTTCAACCATGTCCCGTACAAGGGCGCCGCGCAGGCGGTGGCGGACGTGGTGGGGGGATCGGTGGACCTGGCGTTGATAGACATCGCCGGCGCCGCGCCCCTGGTCGCCTCCGGGAAAATTCGCGCGCTGGCCGTGGCGGGAGATCAGCGTCATCCGCTGTTGCCCGAGGTGGCGACAGTGCAGGAATCCGGCTATCCCGGCTACTCCCTATACATTTTTATAGGTTTCGCCATACACGCCAAGACGCCTCCCTCGGTGGCCGGCAAGCTAGAAGACATGATGCGGCAGGTCATGGACGATCCGGCCCTGCGGGCGCAACTGGCCCAGCAGAGCGGCGGCGAGGTGGTGGGGATAGGGAGCAAGGAGTTCTCCCGGCAAATACAGGCCGAGAAGGTCCGGTACGGTGAACTGGCGCGCACGGTCGGCGCTGCGTTGCCGTAAGTCTGGGCCGGCTTGGCCGCGATCCCCTGCCAATATTCTGGATGTATCGGCTGACCCAAATATAGTATTTCCGGCGCTTGCAGTTCTTACCTAGGATGTCCGGCAAGGCATTCTGGAATGGGAGCTGTCATGTTCGAAGGTGGTGTTTGCTGGGTATCCGGGCCGCGCGGGATGCGCGTGCGGGCAGGGCGTTCGGGGAGCAGGGCATGAGCGGCCCGTTGGAAGGCGTGCGCATCCTCGATGTCACCACGGTACTGATGGGGCCCTACGCCACGCAGATATTGGGAGACCTGGGCGCCGACGTGATCAAGGTCGAACCTCCGGCCGGCGACAACGTGCGCGGCATCGGGCCGGCGCGCCACCCAGGCATGGGCGGAATCTTTCTGCACGCCAACCGCAGCAAGCGCAGCGTCGTGCTGGACTTGAAGCGGCCAGCCGGCCGCGAGGCGCTGCTGAAGCTGGCGGCGACCTGCGACGTCCTGATCTACAACGTGCGGCCCCAGGCCATGGCGCGGCTGGGCTTGTCTTACCAGGAGCTGGCGCAGGCCAATCCGGCGATCCTGTATGTGGGCGTCTACGGCTACGACCAGCGGGGCCCATATGCGGCGCGCGCCGCCTACGACGACCTGATCCAGGGCGCGGTCGGCATCCCGGCGCTGTCGGTTCAGGCCGGCGGCGAAACGCCGCGGTACGCGCCCAGCGCCATCGCCGACCGTATCGTTGGCATCAGCGCGGCCAACGCGGTCAGCGCCGGCCTGTACCACCGGGCCCGGACAGGGCAGGGCCAGGCCATCGACGTGCCCATGTTCGAGACCATGGCGCAGTTGATCCTGGGCGATCACATGGCAGGCCAGTCCTTCGAGCCGCCCTTGGGCCCTCCCGGCTACCCGCGCATCCTGAACGCGGACCGGCGCCCCTATGCCACGCTGGATGGACACATCTGCGTGCTGATCTACGCCGACAAGCAATGGGCCGCATTCTTCGAGCTGATCGGCCAGCCTGGCCGCGAGTCCACCGACCCCCGGTTCCGCGACATAGGCACCCGCACCCAGCACATCCATGCAATCTATCGACTGGTGTCGGACGAGATCGCCAAGCGCACGACCGCGCAATGGCTCGAGGCGTTCGAGGCGGCGGATATTCCGGCGATGCCCATGCACACGGTGGAGTCGCTGCTGCGGGATCCGCAACTGGAGGCTGTCGGGTTCTTCAAAACGGTCGAGCATCCCAGCGAGGGCAAGCTGCGCACCATGGCGGTGCCGTCGCGCTGGTCCGGCACGCCGCCCGATCCTGCGCGGCCGGCGCCGCGGCTGGGCGAGCACAGCGTCGAAGTGTTGAAGGAAGCCGGCTACGCGGATGAAGCCATCGCCACGCTGCTGCGGGATGGCGTGACGTTGACGGCGGCCGGGAGTGTCGCCGCGACCGGAGCCGGCCATGACTGATTTCCTGAAACGCGAACGCCAGGGGGGCGTGCTGGTCCTGACCATGGACCGCGCCGCAACGCGCAATGCGCTGTCCGATCCCGATGCGATCGATGCGCTGGTCGATGCCTGCGCCGAAATCAACGCGGACATGTCGGTGCGCGCCGTGGTGCTTACCGGCGCGCATGGCGTGTTCTCTTCCGGGGGGAATCTCAAGACCTTGTCCGCCGCGGTTGGCGCTGGCCTGGGCGAGCCCGTGCGCAGCCGGCAGGCCTACCGCGACGGCATCCAGCGCGTGCCGCTGGCCCTGTGCAATCTGGAAGTGCCGACGATCGCGGCGGTCAATGGGCCGGCCATCGGCGCGGGCTGCGACCTGGCCTGCATGTGCGACATGCGTCTGGCCGCCGAGGAGGCGCGCTTCGCCGAGAGCTTCGTCAAGCTGGGCCTGACGCCGGGAGATGGCGGCGCCTGGCTGCTGCCGCGGGTGGTCGGCATGTCGCGCGCCTGCGAAATGGCGTTCACCGGCCGCAGCGTCGATGCCGCCCAGGCGCTGGACATGGGGCTGGTCTCGCAGGTGCTCAGCCAGGAGGCGCTGTTGCCGGCCGCGATGGCCTTGGCACAAGAGATCGCCCAGCATTCCGGCCATGCGCTGCGCCTGACCAAGCGCTTGCTGCGTGAAGGCCAGCACACCCGGCTGGATACCCTGCTGGAGTTATCGGCCGGCTTCCAGGCGTTGGCGCACCACACGCAGGAGCACGCCAGCGCGCTGGACGCCTACCTGGACAAGACGCGCGGCTGAGGCGCTTTGGCGCTGACCACGGCAGCCTCGCCGACGGGCAACCGACAACGAGGCGACACAAGGAGGAGATCCATGCAGACAAGGAGAAGAACGCTGTTGGCCGCTATGGGCGCGTTGGCCGGCTTGCCGCTGGCGCGCGCCGGGGCAAGCACAGCCGCGTGGCCGGCGCAGCCCTTGCGGCTGATCCTGCCCTACGCGGCGGGCGGCCCGACCGATGTGCTGGCCCGGGCCGTGGCGCAGCATGTGGCGCGCCAACTGGGCCAGCCCGTGATCGTCGAGAACAAGACCGGAGCCAGCGGCAACATCGCCGGTGAAACGGTGGCGCGCGCGCGGCCCGACGGATACACCCTGCTGTACCACTCGTCGGGCCTGGCGATCAGCCCGGCGCTGTACCGGCAGTTGCCCTATGACCCGTTGCGCGATTTCGCTCCGGTGGGGCTGACGGCCTCGATCCCGCTGGTGCTGATGACGACCAATGCCTTGCCCCCCAGGGACACCAGGGAATTCATCGCCTACCTCAAGGCGCGTCCCGATGCACTCAGCTACGGGACCGGCGGCGTTGGCAACATCACGCATTTGAGCGTGGCGCTGTTCCTGCATGCCACGGGCACGCGCGCCGTGGGCATTCCGTTCAAGGGCACCAATCCGGCCATGGTGGCGATGTTGGGCGGCCAGGTGCAGTTCATGGTGGACGCGATAAGCTCGGCGCTGCCTTACATCCGAGACGGCAGGGTCAGGGCGCTGGCCGTGACCGGCGCCGAGCGGTCACCCGCGTTGCCGCAGGTGCCGACGCTGCGCGAAGCCGGCTTGCAAGACCTTACGATGAGCACCTGGCAAGGCGTGCTGGCGCCGGCCGCCACGCCGCAGCCAGTGATCCAGCGCCTGAATCAGGCGGTGGCTGCGGCGGTGCGCGATCCGGCCATCGCCGGACCGTTCACGGCGCAAGGGGTCGATCTGCGCAGTTCCTCGCCCGCCGAGTTCCAGGCCTATCTGGGACAGGAGGTTCGGCGCTGGGGCGATGCGGTCAGGATGGCAGGCATACAGCCTGAATGAATACGGCAACTGCCATGGCCGCCAGGCCATGGCCATGAATGAAACTGCCTTGCGGAGACAAGCATGAATATCAGGACCCTGGCCATGACGGCGATGTTGGGCGCGGCGCTGGCGTTGGGCGGCAACGCTCGCGCCGCGGAAAAATATCCCTCGCATCCGGTGAAGATCATCGTATCGCTGCCGCCCGGCAGCGGCGCCGACACCACGGCGCGTTTCCTGTCCAAGCATCTGGCCGAGCAGTTCGGACAGCCTTTCATCGTCGAGAACCGGCCGGGCGCCAACAGCTTCATCGCGGCCCAGGCCGTGGCGACGGCCGCGCCGGACGGCTACACCCTGTTCGTGGCCAGCAATTCGCCCATGACGACCAACGCCGCCGTCTTCAAGCATCTGCCGTATGACGCGATCAAGGACTTTTCGCCGGTCGCGCCCATTGCGCGCTTTCCCATGGTGCTGGTGGTGCCGGCCAACTCGCCATACCGCAACGTGGCGGATCTGGTGTCGGCTGCCAGGCAAGCGCCCGGCAAGCTGAACTTCGCGAGCGGAACCGCGACCTATCAGGTGGTGCTGGAGCTGTTCCATGAGCAGAACGGAATCAAGGCCACGCACGTGCCGTACAAGGGCACGTCGGCCGCCCTGGCGGATCTGGCGGGCGGCGTGGTGCAGTACAGCCTGGCCGACGTCAGCGCGGCGCTGCCGCTGATACGCGGCGGCAAGCTGAGGCCGCTGGCCGTGACCAGCGCGAAGCGCATCAAGGACCTGCCGGACGTGCCCACGATGCAGGAGAGCGGCAATAAAGGTTACGAGGCCTATGCCTGGACGGCCGCGTTCTTTCCCGCGAAGGTCGATCCGGCCATCGTGGCGCGCGTGTCGGAGGCGGTGCAGGCGCTGGTGCGCAGCGACGAGGGCCGCGCGTTCATGGCCAATCTGGGCGGCGAGTCGTTTGTCGGCGGCCCCGAGACGCTGGCGGCGTTCCAGAAGGACGAACTCGAGTCCATGCGGCGCATCGCCAAGCTGGCCAACATCCAGCAGGAGTAGGCGCGTCCAGGCTCCGTCATGCGGGGGCGGCGGCCGCGGGCGCCGAGCGCATCAGGCGGCAGGCCATCTCGACGAAATTGGCGGTGGTCGGAGTGGCATTGTCCGGGTGCACCGCCAGGGCGATGCCCACCTTGATGGTGTCGGCCAGTTGCGAAACATTCACCAGGCGCACGTTGCTGCCCGCCTGCCGGCGGGCCACCGCCGGCACGATGGCCACGCCCAGACCGCTTTCGACCAGGCTCAGGATGGTCTGCACCTGGATCGCTTCTTGCGCAATGCGCGGCACCACGCCCGCCTGCTGGAAGGCATACATGACCAGCGCATGCATGCCAGGAACATGCGTGCGCGAATAGCCGATGAACGGTTCATCCGCCAGCTCGCTCAACGCGACATCCTCGCGCTGCGCATGGCGGCTGTCGGCCGGCACTGCCAGCATCAGATGATCCGGCTGCAGCAAGGTAACGCGCGCCGCCGTGGGTTCGAGGACAGGGAACCGCACCAGCGCCACGTCCAGCGTGTGCGCGTCCAGCCGGCGCAGCAGATCGACGGTGGTGGATTCTTCGATGATCAGATCGACGCGCGGGTAATCCTTGCGGAATTCCGACAGCAGCCGCGGCATCAGCGAGTAGGTGGACGAGCCGACAAAGCCGACCTTCAGGACGCCTTGTTCGCCGCTGGCGCCTTCCCTGGCCGCGCGGCGGATCTCCTCGGCATAGAACAAGGTGGTGCGCGCATACCGCAGCACGACCTGGCCGGCGGGCGTGGGCTGCAGGCCGGCCGGCAGCCTATCGAAAAGCTGTACGCCGAGCTCTTGTTCGAGCTTCTTGATCGCAGTCGACAGCGGCGGCTGCGCCATGTGCAGGCGCTCGGCGGCGCGATGGAAGTTGAGCGTTTCGGACAGGACCAACAGCTGCTTGAGCTGGCGTAGCTCCACGGGTGTCTCCCTTGATGCGCCGGGCTCGCGATATTTGTGATGTATTACCCGGTCCACATCTAATATTAGACCGTGATGTGACCCCCGTGTAGATTGCCATGAAGCCCGCGCGCACCGCTGCGGGCTGGGCTTGCACGGCACTTTCGAAAATTGGAATGCGCGCGGCGGCGCCGTGGCGCCGCGCGTTCCGGGGATCACATTGGGCGCTATCAACGAGGCACTGCGGCTTGCCGCGATTCCCGCGCAGGACGAGGCGTTGCGTCCGTCCGTGCGCGCCTTTTTACGCGAGGCGCTGAAGGACATGCCGGCGGACCTGCGCGCGCGCTCCTGGATGGGCTATGACGCGGAGTTCAGCCGCGCGCTGGCGCGGCAGGGATGGCTGGGCCTGACCTTGCCCGCCGCCTATGGCGGCGCGCAACGCAGCAATTTCGCCCGCTTCGTGTTGAGCGAGGAACTGCTTGCGGCGGGTGCGCCGGTGTCGGCCCACTGGATCGCCGATCGCCAGACCGCGCCATTGATCCTGCGCTACGGCTCGCAAGCGCAGCGCGACTTCTACCTGCCGCGCATCATCCGCGGCGAAGCCTTCTTCGCCATCGGCATGAGCGAGCCCGATACCGGCTCCGACCTCGCCAGCGTGCGCACCCGCGCCACCCCCGACGCCGGCGGCTGGCGGCTCAACGGCCGCAAGATCTGGACCACCAACGCCCATCGCTCGCATTACATGTGCGCGCTGGTGCGCACATCGGGCGTGCCGGAAGACCGGCATAAAGGGCTGTCGCAGATGATTTTCGATCTGTCCTTGCCGGGCATCGAAATCCGTCCGATCCGCGACATCGCGGGAGACGCGCATTTCTGTGAAGTCCTGTTCGACAACGTCCGTCTGCCGGCCGACGCGCTGGTAGGTGAAGAAGGCAGCGGCTGGCAGCAGGTCACGGCCGAGCTGGCGTTGGAGCGCAGCGGTCCGGAGCGGATCTATTCCAGCATGGTGCTGATGGACGGCTGGCTCGCGCATCTGCGCCGGGCGTCCTCGCCGAGCGAGGCTCAGATCCGCCTGGCGGGGCGCCTGGCCGGACGGCTGGCGGTGCTGCGGGCCATGTCGCTGGCGGTGACGCAGCGCCTGAATGAAGGGGCCGATGCCAGTCTTGCGGCCGTGCTGGTGAAGGACCTGGGCACGGAGTTCGAACAGGCCGTGCCCGAATGGATAGGCCAGGCCTTGCGCGCGGACGCCGGCGCGGCGCCTGACGAGGCGCTTGCCCGCACGCTGGCTTACCTGACGCTCATCAATCCGACCTTTTCGCTGCGCGGCGGCACCCGCCATATCCTGCGCGGCATCATCGCGCGCGAACTCGGCCTGCGCTAAGGCCCATCGAACCCTGAAGGAGGGCCCATGCCGGCATCCATGCAGCAAGACCTGTACGAAGAATTTGCGCGCGCCTTGGCGGGCTTGTGCCCGCTGGAGCGGGTCCGCGAGATCGAGGCGGCCGGCGACGGCGCCCAGGCAAGCGGCCTTGCCGCGCGCACATGGCAGGACATCGATGCGCTCGGCTATGTGGACGCGTTGACGCCCGCGGAACTGGGCGGCGCTGGGTTGTCGCTGGAGGACGCCGAGGGCTTGCTGCGGGCGGCGGGCGCCCTGGCGCTGCCTTACCCGCTGGCCGACACCATGCTGGCGCGCGCCTTGTTGCGCGCCAGCGGCCAGACCGTGCCCGAGGGGCCCATCGCCCTGGCCCGGGCGTTGCCGGGGCCGCGCGGCCTGCGTTGCGCCCAGACGCCTGGAGCCGGACTGGCGCGCACCCTGCTGGTGCAGCGCGATGGCTGCCTGTTGCTGGTGGCCGCGCCCGCCGCATCGGAGCCCGGCTTGTTTCGGCCGCGCGCGAGCGCCGCGCCCGCATGGACGGACTCGCCGGCGGTCCTTGGCCGCATCGCCTTGCCGGACGACGCGGTACAGGCCTGGCGCAATGCCGCCGACGCCGCCGGAATCGCCGGCGCGATGCAGGCGGTGCTCGACCGCTGCGTCGCCTTTGTCGGCGAGCGCCAGCAGTTCGGCAAAGCGCTGGGACGCTTCCAGGCGATCCAGCAGGAGATCAGCGTGCTCGCTGAGCAAGTGGCATCCACCGCCGTGGCGGCACGGCTGGCATGCGCCAGCGGCGCCTTGTTTCCCGACGCCACGCTTGCGGCCTGCGCGCGGCTGCGGGCAGGCGAAGCCATTCCGCTGGTGTGCGCCCTGGCGCACGCGATACACGGGGCGATCGGGATCACCGAAGAGCTGGCCCTCGGCATCTACACCACGCGGCTGCATGAATGGCGCGCCACCGGCACGAGCGAAGACGAATGCGCCAGCCTGATCGGCAGGCGACTGCTGGCCGGCGACAGCCCGACCTTGCTGGACTTCGTGCGCGACGTCATGGCGGCCGCGCCGGCGGACAGCGCAGCCGACCCGGCGCGCGTCGCCGCGTAGCGCAAGGCGGACTGGCAGCCGCGGATTCTTCGAACCCCCATGCAACCGAGGTAAAGACTCATGCCTACTCATTCAGATCCCGTCGTCATCGTCGGCGCGCAGCGCACGCCCATCGGCGCTTTCCAGGGAGCCTTGTCGCACTACACCGCGCCCGAACTGGGCGCTCATGCGCTGGCTGCCGCAATGCGTCAGGCGGGCGTGGCGCCCGATGCGGCCCAGGAGGCATTGATGGGCTGCTGCCTGTTCGCCGGACTGGGGCAGGCGCCCGCGCGCCAGGCCGTGCTGGGCGCGGGGCTGCCAACCACGGTGCAGGCGACCACGCTGAGCAAGATGTGCGGCTCGGGCATGAAGGCCGTGACCCTGGCGCACGACATCTTGAGCGCCGGATCGGCGGACCTGGTGCTGGCCGGCGGGATGGAATCGATGAGCAACGCGCCGCACCTGATACCCCGGGCGCGGCAGGGATACCGGTTGGGCGACGGACAGTTGCTGGACCATATGTACCGCGATGGCCTGCAGGACGCCTACGAAGGCCATCTGATGGGGCACTACGCCGACCTGGCCGCGCGCGAGCACGGCTTTAGCCGCGCCGATCAGGACGTCTATGCGGAGCGCAGCGTATTGCGGGGGCAGGGCAGCATCGCTTCCGGGGCCTTCGCGGCGGAAATTGCGCCCATCGCGGCGCGGGCCCGCCGCGGCGTGGCGCCAGGCGCGCTCATTGCCGACGACGAGACGCCGGGCCTGTGCGATGCGA
Source organism: Achromobacter sp. (assembly GCA_032153965.1). Classification (GTDB taxonomy): domain Bacteria; phylum Pseudomonadota; class Gammaproteobacteria; order Burkholderiales; family Burkholderiaceae_B; genus Achromobacter. The sequence goes on from JALDYL010000047.1 coordinate 17,912, forward strand.
CGCGGCTGGCCAGTCTGAAACCGGTGTTCTCCACGGACGGCACGGTCACGGCCGGCAACGCGTCCTCGATTTCGGATGGCGCGGCCGCGCTGGCGCTGACGCGCCATAGCCATGCGGCGGCGCTGGGACTGACGCCGCGCGCGCGTATTGTCGGGCATGCCGCTTCCGCCCTGGCGCCGGGGCAGTTCCCGGTCGCGCCGGTGCACGCCATTGCGCGCCTGCTCGAGCGGGTGGGCTGGAGCCGCGACTCGGTGGACCTGTACGAGATCAACGAAGCCTTCGCGGTGGTCGCCCTGATCGCGCTGCGCGACCTGGGCCTGCCCGCCGAGCGGGTCAACGTCGAAGGCGGCGCCTGCGCGCTGGGACATCCGGTGGGCGCCACCGGCGCGCGCATCATCGTGACGCTGTTGCATTCGCTCGAGCGGCGCGGCCTGCGCCGTGGGGTGGCCAGCCTGTGCCTGGGCGGAGGCGAAGCCACGGCCATCGCCATCGAATTGCTTTGATCCGGCGGCGCATGCGCCGCCTGGACACGGGGAGACCAAGACATGGGACCACTGGCTGGAATCAGGATCATTGAATTGGCCGGCATCGGTCCGGGGCCGATGGCGGCCATGCTGCTGGCCGACATGGGCGCGACCGTCCTGCGGATCGAACGCAAGGAGCTCGCCGACCTGGGGGTCAAGCGCGAGCTGAAGTACAACCTGCTGCTGCGCAGCCGGCGCTCCATCGCGCTGGACCTGAAGGACCCGCGCGCCGTCGCCCTGGTGTTGCGGCTGCTGCGCAAGGCCGACGGGCTGATCGAAGGCTTTCGTCCTGGCGTGACCGAGCGGCTGGGCCTGGGGCCGCAAGCCTGCCTGGCGGAGAATCCCCGGCTGGTCTACGGCCGCATCACCGGCTGGGGCCAGGACGGCCCGCTGGCGCAAGTGGCCGGACACGACATCAACTACATCGCCGTCACCGGCGTGCTGGACGCCATCGGCCGCGCGGGCCAGCCGCCCACGCCGCCGCTCGCGCTGGTGGGCGATTTTGGCGGCGGCGGCCCCTATCTCGCACTGGGCATGCTGGCCGCCATCATCGAAGCGCGCCAGTCCGGGCAAGGCCAGGTGGTGGATGCCGCCGTGATGGACGGCGTGGCCTCGATGGCAACGGCGTTCTACGGCCTGGCCGCGTCGGGCGCATGGCAGTCCCAGCGGGGCAGCAACATTCTCGATTCGGGCGCACCGTTCTATGACGTGTACCCATGCGCGGACGGCCTATGGCTTTCGGTTGGCCCGATAGAACGCCGTTTCCACGAGTTGCTGCTACGTCAGCTGGGCCTGGACGACGTTGCCATCGGTGAACTGGGAGACCATCAGGACAGGAGCACCTGGCCCCGCCTGCGGACGGTGCTGGCCGCGGCCTTCGCGCAGCGCAGCCGCGACGAATGGTGCGAAAGGCTGGCGCATCTGGACGTATGCGTGGCGCCCGTGCAGACGCTGAGGGACGCCGCCACGCATCCGCAGGTCCAGGCGCGCGGCACGCTGCTGGAGGTGGACGGCATCACGCAGCCCGCGCCGGCGCCGCGCTTCAGCAGGACGCCCAACGCCAGGCCGACGGCACCGCAGCCGCCGGATGCCGAGGCCTTGAGGGATTGGCTGGATGCGGAGGACCTGGAGGCATACGGCAAAGCGCTTTGAACGCAGGCGCCGCCGGCGTGGGCCTGTGCGGCGTCCCGTCCCGGTCTCGTTCGATCGGCCGCGTTGGCCAGGATGCCTGCGATCGGAAACCGTGCGTTGCCGGCGGGCGGGTTTGTGGTGATAATTGCGATTAATTCCTATTATCGAAATATCGACCACGCCCTTGCCATGTCTTCCCCCGACCTGACTTCCGCCGTCGCCGTGCAGCGCATCTACGACGCGCATCACGGCTGGCTGTTCGGCTGGCTGCGCCGGCGGCTGGGCAACAGCGCCGACGCCGCCGACCTGGCTCAGGATACGTTCGTGGGTTTGTTGAGCAGCTATCGCCGGCGTGCCATGCCGGAATTGCAGGAGCCGCGCGCCTACCTGACCACCATCGCCAAGCGCTTGATGGTGGACCTGTACCGGCGCCATGCGCTGGAGCAGGCTTACCTCGACGCCCTGGCCGCCATGCCGGCGCGGCATGCGCCGTCGGAAGAGCAGCGCCTGATGGTGCTGCAGACGCTGCGCGAGGTGGACGCCTTGCTGGCAGCCCTGCCGGACAAGGCCCGGATCGCGTTCCTGCTGTCGCAGCTGGACGGACTGACGTATGAGCAGATCGGCGCCGAGATGGGGGTGAGCGTGCGCACGGTCAAGCGCTACATGGCCGATGCCTTCAAGCATTGCATTCTGGCGGCGCCATGACGGCAGCGACGGACGCCATCGACCCGAAGATCGCGGGCGAAGCCGCGGATTGGCTGGTGCGGCTGCATTCGGGGCGCTTTTCCGAGGCGGACAAGCTGGCCTGCGAACGTTGGCGCCAACGCAGCCCCGAGCACGACCGGGCCTGGACCCGCGCTCAGGCGGTCCTGGCCAAGTTCGGCGGTCTGCCGCCGGGGCTGGGACGGGCGGCCATGAACGCGGGCGCTGCGCGGCGCGCGGGCCTGCGGACGCTGGCGGGCCTGATCGTGGGCTTGCCGGTCGGCTGGCTGGCATGGCGCACGGCGCCCTGGCAGAGTTGGACGGCGGACTACGCCACCGCGAGCGGCGAACGCCGCCAGTTCCAGTTGCCGGACGGCAGCGTGCTGGCGCTCAACACCGCCTCGGCGGTGGATCTGGACTACTCGGCGCAACAGCGCCTGGTGCTGCTGCGCGAAGGCGAAATCCTGCTGCGGTCGGCCCATGCGGCGCCGCCGGACCCCCGGCCGCTACGGGTGGGCACCGCCGAAGGCAGCGTGCAGGCCCTGGGCACGTACTTCGGCGTGCGCCAGCTGGATGCGCGCAGCCGGGTTGCCGTGATCGAAGGCCAGGTGCGGCTGCAGCCGCGCACGGCTGCGACGGGCGTCGTGCTGGCGGCGGGGCAATGCGCCGAGTTTTCGGCCCACGAGGTCCTGGCGCCTCGCGCCTACGTCCATCCGCCCCAAGCCTGGCTCGATGGGGTGCTTTACGCGGACGACATGAGGCTGGCCGATTTCCTGCAGGAGCTGGCGCGCTATCGCCCGGGCCTGTTGCGCTGCGATCCGGCGGTGGCCGATCTGCGCATCTCGGGCGGATTCCAGGTGGACGACACCGACGCGGTGCTGCTGGCGGTGTCGCGCAGCCTGCCGGTGCGGGTGGTCTCGCGCAGCCGCTACTGGATCAGCGTGGTGCCGGCCTGACCGGGGGGGGCGGATTTTTGGCCCCTTTTTCCGCTTCGTCCGACAAGTCCATATAGCACCTTCGCTAGCACTTCGTCGGGATCAGCATGTTTTCAAGCAAGAACAACGCGGCCAGGCCACCGCGCCGCACGCGCCGCCACGCTGCCGCAGGCGCGCTTTGCGCAGCGCTGGGGGCAGCAGCGCCGGCCATCCACGCGCAGCCGGCCTCGAATGCGTCCGGCGCAGCCGTCCAGGCACGGTTCGACATTCCGGCGGGCGCGCTGGGACCGGCGTTGTCGGCATTCGCCGGGATGGCGCGGATCAATCTTTCGTTCGATCCGGCGCTGGCCGACGGTTGGCGCACGGCCGGGTTGCAAGGCGCCTGGACGGTCGAGGCGGGGCTGGCCAAATTGCTGGCGGGCACGCCGTTGGCGGCGCGGCGCGATGGCGCCAATGTCTACACGCTGACGCGTATTCCCAACGAGCCGGCGGCGGTGCTGCCGGCAGTACGGGTGGAAGGGGCAATTGAGTCGGCCTACGGGCCGGTGGCTGGCATCGTGGCGCAGCGCAGCGCCAGCGGCACCAAGACCGACACGCTCATCCTGGAGATCCCGCAGACGGTGAACGTGGTCACGCGCGACGAGATAACGATGCGCGGCGCGCGCAGCATCGTCGAGGCGCTGGCCTACACGCCGGGCGCCTATTCGCCGGGCGGCAGCGCCGATCTGCGCTACGACAACATCTACCTGCGCGGCGGCCACGCCGCCCGCAACAACCTGGACGGCGCCCGCCTGCCGTTTGGCGCCTACAGCTTCGGCATGCTGCAGATCGAGCCCTATGGGCTGGAGCGGGTGGAGGTGCTGAAGGGGCCGTCCTCGGTGCTGTACGGCCAGAACACGCCCGGCGGCCTCATCAATATGGTGAGCAAGCTGCCCACGCAGACGCCCCAGCGCGAGATCGAGCTGCAGACCGGCAGCTACGGCCGGATCCAGGCTGCCGCCGACTTGAGCGGCCCGATGGACCAGGACGGGCAGTGGAGCTACCGCCTGGTCGCATTGCAGCGCGATGCGGCCCAGTCCGCCCATTACTCGGAAGAGGACCGGACCTTCGTTGCCCCGGCATTGACATGGCGGCCGTCGGCGGCCACCTCGCTGACCTTGCTGGGTTTCTATCAGAAGGACCACCAAGTGCCCATGTATGGCAACCTGCCGGCCGCGGGCACGCTCTACTCCAACCCCAACGGCCGCATTCCCCGCGACCGCTACACCGGCGAACCCGGCTGGGATACCTATGACCGCGAGCAGTACTCGGCCGGCTATCTGTTCTCGCACCAGTTCAACGACACCTGGACCGTCAGGCAGCAATTGCGCTACAGCCACATGCGGGGCGAGGCGCGCACCACCGTGGGCTACATGCTCAATCCAGTGGACATGCGCACCTGGTCGCGTTCGATGTCGCAGGGCAAGGGCACCGGGGCGACGCTGAACGTGGATACCCAGGCCATCGCGCGCTTCAACACCGGCCAGGTCGGGCACGAGTTCCTGGCGGGCTTCGACTATCTGGACATGCGCGACACCTACCAGTTCGCCAACGTCATCGCCGGCGTGCCGCCGCTGGATCTCTACGATCCGGTCTATGGGCGGCCCAGGCCGGGCATCTCGGACCTGATCCCCCGCATCGACTCACGCCAGCGCACCGAACAGTCCGGCGTCTACGCGCAGGACCAGATCTCATACGGCAACTGGCTGCTGACGCTGGGCGGCCGCTACGACATGGCGCGCAGCACGACCCGTAATCTGCTGACGTCCGGCAAGGTCGCGCAGAACGATTCGGCCTTCACCGGCAGGGCGGGCCTGACGTACATGCTGGACAATGGCCTGGCGCCTTACGTGGCCTACTCGACCTCCTTCGCGCCCACGGGCGGCACCGACTACGAGAGCAATCCGTTCCAGCCGACCAAGGGCCGGCAGATCGAGGCGGGATTGAAGTACCAGCCGCCGGGCAGCGACAGCATGGTGACGCTGTCCGCCTATCAATTGACGCAAACCAACGTGCTGACCAGCGATACCACGCCAGGCCGTCCGCCGGGTTTCCAGCTGCAGGCGGGCGAGGTCCGCTCGCGCGGAATCGAGCTGGAAGGCAAGGCCAGCCTCGCGCGCGGCTGGGACCTGATCGCTTCGTACTCCTACGTCGATGCCGTGGTGACCAAAAGTTCCAACGTCGACATCGTCGATGGCGCGCCGCAGTCGCGGCAGGGCAAGAAGCAGTACTACGCGCCGGCGCACCAGGCCGCGGCATGGCTGGCCTACAAAGTGCAAGATGGGCCGCTGCAGGGCCTGGGCCTGGGGGCAGGGGTGCGCTACGTCGGCGCGGACTGGGGCGACGCGGCCAACACCTTGCGCATTCCGGCGGTGACGCTGGTCGATGCCGCCCTGTCCTACGACCTGGGCCAGATGCAGCCCGCGATGCGGGGCATGACGCTGTCGCTGAATGCCAGCAACCTGTTCGACCGCACGTATGTGGGTACTTGCGTGACCACCACGTCGTGCACCTACGGCGCCGGGCGGCTGGTGCTGGCCACGCTGCGGTACGCATGGTGAGGCCGCGCGGCAACTGGCGCGGCGTGGCGGCGCGCGCGGGCGCCGCCACGTTCGGCGCCTATGCGCTGGTTTGGGCCGCGGTGGCGGCGGCGGCGCGCCTGCCGCTGGCGCCTGCCGACGCCATCCTCTATCCGGCGCTGGCGGCCATCCCCGCGCATGTGGGCCTGACGATATGGGCTTTCGCGGCACGCAGCGCAGGCCGGGTGTGGCTGGTCATCGCCATGGCTTGCATGGGCTGCTGGGCCATAACGTGGGGAACGGCGGCATGAACGCCTATCCGGAAGGAAGCCTGCGCCAGCGCATGGCCTGGCTGCACACCTGGGTCGGTCTGCTGTTCGGCTGGCTGGCGTTCGCGGTGTTCCTGACGGGCGCGCTCAGTGTCTATGCGCCTGAAATCAGCCTCTGGATGAAGCCGGAAAATTCCGCCGCCGGCCGGGCGGACCAGGCGCCAACCCTGGACCGCGCGCAAGATTGGTTGGCGCGCAATGCCGCGACGGCGGCCGCCTGGCGCATCGAGCTGCCGGACGCGCGCCGCCCCTTGCTGACGCTGTCATGGGAGGATGGCCAGGGCGGCGGCGCCGTGCTGCTCGATCCGGCCAGCGGACGCGAGATCGTGCCGCGCGACACCGAGGGCGGCGACTTCCTGGTCGAGTTCCACTACAGCCTGCACGCGGGCCAGGCCGGCATCTGGGTGGTTGGCGCCTGTACCCTGGCGCTGCTGGCGGCGCTGGTTTCCGGCGTCATCGTGCACCGGCGCTTCTTTGCGGATTTCTTCCTGTTCAGGCCGCGCGCCTCGCCCGGCCGCGCCTGGCTCGATGCGCACAACGTACTGTCGGTGCTGCCGCTGCCGTTCCATGGCATGATCCTGCTCACCGCCTTGAGCACGCTGCTGCTGGGCTATCTGCCCGCGGGCGTGCAAAGCCGCTATGGCGGCGACGTGGCGGCGATGGTGGCGGAGGTTTTTCCGCAGCCTCCAGCCTCCAAGCAGCGGGGCGGCGCAGCCGCCATGCTGCCGCTGGCCGCCCTGGCGCAGCGCGCCGAGCCGGAATTGGGTTCGGGAAAAATCGCCGCGATCACGGTCAGGGAGCCGGGCGCGCAAGGCGCGCTGGCGGATGTCTGGCGCCGCTACGACGACCGCCTGCTGGCCTTCCCCGACCGCGTCAGCCTGGATGCGGCGACGGGCCGCATCGTCGATACGCAAACCGCCTATCCCGGATCCCTGCGACTGATCCGGACGCTGGGCGGGCTGCACTATGGCTACTATGCCGCGCCGCTGCTGCGCGCGCTGTACTTTCTGCTGGCCTTGTCGGGCGCCGCCATGATCGCGACGGGACTGGTCCTGTACACGGCGCGGCCGGCCGCGGCCGCCTCCCGCTTCGGCCGCGCGGCGCACCGGCTGAATGTGGCGATGATCTGCGGTCCGGTATGCGCGTGTGCTGCGTACCTGCTGGCCAACCGCCTGGCCTGGCCCCATGCGGCGGGATTGCATGAACGCGAGGTGACGGTTTTCTTTCTGGCGTGGATTTCTTGCGGCGTGCATGCCATGCTGCGCGGCGAACGCTGGTTATGGGTGGAACAATGGCGGGCGTCGGCGCTGCTATGGCTGGCCGTGGCGCTCGTGGACCTGCTGGCAATGACGTTCGACGCGAGCCTCAGGTCGGCCTGGGCCAGGCCGCTGCATCTTGCGGTCTCGGCGGCAAGCGTCGCAGCCGCCTGCGTCTGCGGTTACATGGCGCATCGCGCCACCAAGCGCCGGGAGTAAGATCGGCCGCATGCGTTGCAAGCGGACTTGAATCGCTTGCACTATAAGTCGCGAAGTCGACGCCGAAATCCGGGGATGTCCATGTTTATCCGTCAGCTCTCCTATCTCCTCGCCCTGGACAAGTTCCGGCATTTCGGACGGGCTGCGGAAAGCTGCCACGTCTCGCAGCCGGCCTTGTCCAATGGCATCCGCGAACTGGAACGCGAGCTTGGGATCACGATCGTCAAGCGCAACCGGACCTTCGAAGGCATCACGCCTGAAGGCGAGCGGGTGATCCAGTGGGTGCGGCAAGTCATGGCCTCGCTGGAGGGGTTGCGGCAGGAGGCCGACCTCGTGCGCGGCGTGCCGCAAGGCCACCTCGCGATAGGCGCGATTCCCACCGCCAATCACGCCGCGACGCTGCTCAGCGCGCAGTATCGCGAGATTCTTCCCCAGCTGACGCTGGAGGTCTCCTCGCTCAGCACCCCGGAAATCCTGCGCCGGCTGAAGGCCCAGGAAATCCAGCTGGGAATTCTCTATGAGCGTTCCGTGCGCACTAGCGCGGACTATGACGCGATGCCGCTGTATTCCGAACGCTATGTGCTGGTGGCGAACGAGCAGGCCTCCCTGCCGCGCCAGCTGGATTGGTCGGAAGTGGGGGAGCTTCCGCTCTGCCTGCTCAGCCCGGAGATGCAGAACCGCCAAACCTTGAACAAATGCTTCGAAGCGGTGGAAGCGAGGCCGCGCGTCGTGCTGCAAAGCAACGATATCCGCGTGCTGCTGGCCGAATGCCAGAGCGGGCGGGCATTCTCGATCCTGCCCCTGAGCGCCTTGCCCGCTCAGTATGAAGGGGCTGGGCTGCTGGCGCATCCCATCACCCCGGAACACGCCGAGGACGTCTGCCTGGTCAGGTTGCGGCGCGAAAACCAGCCTGCGCTGTCGAACGCGGCCTGGCGGATCGCCGGCCAGATGGACCTGGAAGACGTCCTCAATCACTCCCTGCCTGCGAAGCCTTGATAACCATTGCTTATCAAGAGGTTCACAGGAAGAACTAGATCATTCCTGCCGGTTGCCGCATTCTGCGTCGGGGCATGGCGGCCGCCACGGACGCGCATGACCGCGTGGTCGATATCGGCCTCGTCCTTAACAACTGGCGATGCCGGAATGGCTGATCCTGATCGAAGCGGAAGCAGTGCTTGAATAAAGAAATGACACCATGAACAAACGCCGCGAAGTGCCCGGCATCCGGCCCTACGATGGCCCGGCGGGCGGATGGGGGGCGTTGAAGGCCACGGCCCAGGCCGTACGGCAACAAATGGAAGTGGTGGAGGCGCCCATGCTCCTGCTGCGCACCAACCAGCCCGCGGGCTTCGATTGCCCTGGCTGCGCCTGGCCGGACAAGGAGCACCGCTCCACGTTCCAGTTCTGCGAGAACGGCGCCAAGGCGGTCACCTGGGAAGCGACCAGCAAGCGCGTGACGCCGGATTTCTTCGCCCAGCACACCGTGTCTTCGTTGCTGGAACTGTCGGACCACGAACTGGAGGACTTCGGCCGCCTGACGCATCCGATGGCCTACGACGCGGCCACCGACAAGTTCGTTCCCGTGTCGTGGGACGCCGCGTTCGAACGCATCGGCGAGGTGCTGCGCAGCCTGGATACGCCAGACCAGGCCGAGTTCTATGCCTCGGGGCGGGCCTCCAACGAGGCGGCCTATCTCTTCCAGCTGTACGCGCGCGAATTCGGCACCAACAACTTCCCGGATTGCTCGAACATGTGCCACGAGGCGACCAGCGTGGGCCTGCCGCAATCCATAGGCATAGGCAAGGGCACCGTATCGCTGGAGGACTTCGACCATGCCGAGCTGGTCCTTTCCATCGGCCACAATCCCGGCACCAACCATCCGCGCATGATGGGCACGTTGCATGAACTGGCGCGCCGCAAGGTCCCCATCATCGTTTTCAATCCATTGCGCGAACGCGCCCTGGAGCGCTTCGCGGATCCGCAGAGCATCGTGGAGATGGCGACCTTCAGCTCGACCGACATCGCCTCCACCTACTACCAGGTCAAGGCCGGCGGCGACGCGGCCGCGCTCAAGGGCGTCATGAAGGCGCTGCTGGCGCTCGAAGCCCAGCGCGGCAAGGTCCTGGATCGCGAATTCATCGCCCAGCACACGCTGGGCTTTGACGCGTTGGCCGCGGACCTGGAGGCGACCTCCTGGAGCGATGTCGAAGCCGAAAGCGGCCTGCAGCGCGCCGACCTGGAGCACGTGGCCGAGGCCTACGCCAAGTCCAACGCCACCATCGTCACCTACGGCATGGGGATCACTCAGCACAACACGGGCACGGCCAATGTCAAACTGATCGCCGACCTGCTGCTTATGCGCGGCAACTTCGGCAAGCCCGGCGCCGGCATCTGCCCGCTGCGCGGCCATTCCAACGTGCAGGGCAACCGTACGGTCGGCATCACGGAAAAGCCCAGCCCTGCGTTCCTGGACAGGCTGCAAGCGGTGTTCGGCTTCAGGCCGCCGCAGGGGCATGGCCATGACGCGGTGCAGGCCATGGAAGCCATGGTCGACGGCACGGCCCGGGCGCTCATCTGCCTGGGCGGCAACTTCGCGGTGGCCTTGCCCGATCCCGAACTCTGCTTCGCGGCGATGAAGGACCTGACGCTGAGCGTGCACCTGGGCACCAAGCTCAACCGCTCGCATCTGCTGGTGGGGCGCGAGACCTTCCTGTTGCCGGTGCTGGGGCGCACCGAACTCGACGTCCAGGCCGACGGCCCGCAATCGGTGACCGTGGAGGATTCGATGTCCATGGTCCATGCCTCGGCCGGCAAGCTCAAGCCGGCGTCCGCAGAGCTACGTTCCGAGCCGGCCATCGTCGCCGCCATGGCCCGCGCGACCTTGCCCCACAGCAAGGTGGATTGGCTGGGGCTGGTGCAGAACTACGATCGCATCCGCGATCTGATCGAGCGCACGATTCCGGGCTTCAAAGACTACAACGCGCGCATTCGCGTGCCGGGCGGCTTTCGCATGCCCCTGCCGCCGACCGAGCGCAAATGGAACACGCCCACCGGCAAGGCCATGTTCTCGGTGTTCCCTGGCGTGCGCGAGCGCTATGAGCCCTGGCCTGAGGGGGTGCTGCGGCTGGTGACCATACGCAGCCACGACCAGTACAACACCACGATCTATGGTCTGGACGATCGCTATCGCGGCGTCTTCGGCCGCCGCGACGTGCTTTTCATGAATCCGCAGGATCTGGCCGAGCAGGGCCTGGAGCACGGCGATCTGGTGGACATTGAAACCGTCTCGCCGACACGGACGCTGCGATTGGCCGGCATTACCGCGATTGAATACAGCATTGCCCGGGGCTCGGCCGCGGCCTACTATCCCGAGGCCAACGTGCTGGTTCCGCTGGACTATCGCGACAAGGAATCCGGCACGCCTTCGTACAAATCGATCCCGGTGCGCATCAGAAAGGCTGGGGAAGCGGGCCTTCAGGCGTGACCCGTCATGACCGTCCGTCCTTTCCGGTTCCGCGACCTACCGCCTGCATCCTGTGTTCTTTTCGACGATCGGAACGCGGATAGGTGTAGACACCTATTAAGAAAACCATGCCATATGCCGTACCGGTAGGAGGTCTTGTCTACTCGGGAAGGATGTGTCATGGTCGCCAGGAATTGTCTGCGCACGGGATGGTTGAAGTCTGCTGTCCTTGTTTTCTACGCGGCGAACTTCGCCTATCCCGCAAACGCCCAATCGGTTTCCGCCACTGGCGAGATTCAACCCGCGCCGGTCCAGACGCCGCATTGGACTGTCGGGGGCG
>JALDYL010000257.1:0-5803 GCA_032153965.1 Achromobacter sp.
ACTCGGCCAGCATGATCAGGATGGACGCCGCGCCGGTGTTGCCGCGCCACGCCAGATTGCTGAACCAGCGTTCGCGCGGGATCACCAGGCCGGCCTTCTCCATCAGGTCTTCCACCACCGGAATGAACTTCTCCGACGAGTAGTGGCACAGGAAGTGGTCGACCTGGTCCGGATCCACCCAGCCGTCGCGCACCAGCTTGGCGTACTCATGGATGCCGATGTCGAACAGGTGCGGCAGCAGGCGGATGTCCTGGCGCAAGGACAGGGCGCCATCGGCCTCGGCCTCGTTCCACGAGGGATAGTCCAGATGTCCCTTGGAGCGGTCGGCCGACAGGCCGAGCTGCATGCACACGGGATAGTCGCCCGAGAACGAGCGCTGGTGCACCCACTTCAGACGCAGGCGCACGCCTTGCGAGGCGCCCGGCAGAGGCCGACCGCTGTTGCCCAACAGCACCGCCCCGGCGCCATCCGACAGCATCCAGCGCAGGAAATGCGCGTCGAAGTCGGCGTCATAGCCGCGCGCCGCGAAGCGCGAGCGCTTGAACAGCCGCGACGGCAGTTCGCTGGCCACGGCCAGGGCGCTGGCATGTCCGCCCAATTCCACACCCTGCGCGGCCGTCTGGATGGCCGATACGCCTGCGGCGCAGATGCCATGCACCGACAGGGTTTCCATCGGCTGCGCGGCCAGCTCGCCCTGAATCATGTTGGAGAAGCCCGGCATCAACGCGTCACCGCCCGAGGAGCCGCTGGCCAGCAGCGACACGGCGGACAGGTCGCTATCGTTGCGCCGCAGGCAATCACGGATGGCGTTGGCCGCCAACTGCGCGTTGCTGAACACCGTGGCGCCTTCCGGGTCGATCGCGTAGTAGCGCTGCTTGATGCCGTTCTCGGCCAGGATGCGGCTCTTGATGCGGCTGGACATGCGGTTCAGCGGCGCGATGTAGCTGTCCATGGCATCGTTGGACACGGGTTCGCCCGGCATGAAATAGCCGGCGCTTTCCAGGTAGACACGATGAAACGCGATGGGCATGAGTGGCCTCTGGTGGATGTAGGGAGAGCGGCGCTAGCGGATGTGCTCGGGCGCCATGCATGAACGGCTGCGAAAACGCGGTATGACGGCGCCCAGCACGAACACGCGGAACATGTAGGGCGTGAGGCCGGGCTCGTTCAAGGCCGGATTCACGCGGCTGCGGTATTGCTCGCGGTGCAGGCGCACCAGTTCCGACCAGTGCGCCCGCGGATGCTCGTGGTGCGCCGTGTGCAGGCCGATGTTGAAGAGCAGCGGATTGACCAATCCTTCGAAATTGCGCGCATAGTTCAGGCCCGCGACGGACCGGGGCCCGCCGTCGGCATGGGCATGCTGCAGATAGTTGGTGGCCAGCAGCCAGTGCAGGCCGTGCAGCTGCGGCACGATGACGAACACCAGCGCCTTCATGGGGTTCACGGCCAGCAGGCCGCCCCACAGTCCCAGCCAGACGCCATACTGCGCCATGCAATAGCGCCAGGCGCCCGGCCAGTGCCGGCGCAAGCGGCCCAGCCAGGCGAAGAACAAGGGATACAACACCCAGCCCGCCTGCAAGGGATGGATCAGATACCCCCACAGATGGTTGGTGTCGCCGCCGAAGCGGTAGGTGCGCGCCACATCGCGCGCGCCGTGCTTGTAGCGGTGGTGATTGGCCACATGCGCCGGATAGAACACGAAGGTCGGGTGGCCTTGCAGCAGCGTGATCCAGAAATCGGTGGCGCGGTTGGTCCAGCGCCCCCGCCACATGCGGATGTGCGTGTGGTTGTGGTGGATGACGCCCACGCCCAGTGTCAGGAACAGCATCAGGCCGTACAGCGGCCACCAGAATCCGTGCGCCCATTGCCAGGCCGCCAGCGCGGGCAACGCGGCCAGATAGGCCAGGCTTTGCCAGTCGCGCCGGTTGCGCAGCGACGGCAGCCGGCGCTGTCGCTTAAGCGCGCCCGCCAAGCGATTCTCGCTGCCGGAAAGCATTCAGCTGGGACTGCGCCGCCTCGGCCTTCAGGCGGGTGCGGAACAGGCGGTCCATGAAGGTGAACTGGAAGCCGTAGTTGCCGTTGTAGCAGGCGTGGTGCAGATGATGGCGGCGGCTGGCCGCGAACCAATGCGCGTAGGACACATTGGGGAAGAAGTCGTAGTTGGCGTGGCCGATGCAATTGAAGAACAGGCTGAACAGCGGCACCGACGCCAGCGACCAGAAGCTGAAGTCGTGCAGCACCATGGGCAGCATGATCACATTGCCCAGCATCAGCGCCTCGATAGGATGGAAGCTGTAGGTCGAGAACGGCGTGGTCACCACCGAACGGTGATGCGGCAGGTGGAAACGGCGCAAAAGCTTGGTGTGCAGCAGGCGGTGATTGATCCAGAAGTGCACGTCGTTCCAGGCCACCAGCACCAGAATTTCGAGCGTGATCTTTTGCCAGCTGGCATCCGGGTCCAGGTGCGCCCAGCCCAGCTGCAGCAGACCCCACGGGAAAATCATGCCCGTGCCGAACAGCAGGATGGACAGGCCGGACTGCGCGAACTCGCGCCGCAGCTGGCCCGGCGCCAACGGCCGCGGATCCAGCGGACGGCCGATGCCCAGCGCCGGCAGGATGTACTGCGTCAGCAGCCAGGTGGCCGCGCCGAAGACCAGATAGATGCCGCCGAAGAAAAGCAGGCCCGCCAGCATCACTTGCCAGGCGGACAAGGCTACAAAAGCTTGGGCCATGAACGTTCTGTTTCACCCTGAGAATGGGCGCATGATAAGCAATCCGTCAGCTTCCAGGTAGGACATTTATTACAAAATGAATCCGAAGGCCACAAAGCTGGCGGACTGCTCACCAAGTTCGGCCTACTGGCAGGGATACTGCCGGTTCAGCCCCGCCACGGCGGCGTCCATGCGCGCGGCCAGAGCCGTGCTGGCGGACGGCATGGGCATGCGCAGCTCCTCGCTCAGCAGACCCTGGCGTCCCAGTTGCGCCTTCAAGGGACCGGGATTGGGCTCGGCGAACGTCAGCTGGATGATGGGGACCAGCGCGTGGAACAGCTTCCTGGCCAGGTCCAGCTGCTGCGCCTTCACCGCCTGGTGCATGGCCACGAACAGATCGGGGCGAATGTGCGCCGCCGCCGCGATCATGCCCGCGCCCCCCAGGCTCATCACGGACAGGGCCTGCAGGTCCTCGCCTGCCAGCACGTGCATGTTGCCGTCGGCGATCAGCGCGATGGTCTTTTCCAGCGAACCGCCGCAGTCCTTGATCGCCGCGATGTTGGGATGCGCCGCCAGCGCCAGCAGCGTCGCCGTGTCCAGCGTCGTACCTGTGCGGTATGGAATGTCGTAAAGCACCAGGGGGAAGCGCGAGGCATCGGCCAGGCAGCGGAAATAGGCGGCGGCGCCTTCCTGGCCGGGCCGCACGTAGTACGGCGCTGGCGCCAGGATGCCGGCCAGCGGGCGCGTGCCGAAGGCAGCCAGGCGCTGCATCACGTGTCCGTGGTGGTTGCCCGCCAGGCCCATGATGACGGGCAGCCGGCCCGCCTCGGTCAGCACCGCGTCCAGCACCGCCAACTGCTCGGCGTCATCCAATGACGCGGCTTCGCCGGTGCTGCCGCACACGACCAGCCCGTCCACGCCAGCGGCGGCATAGTGGCGCACCAGGCGGCGCAAGGCCCCGCCGTCGACGGCGCCGCCAGAAAACGGCGTGACGAGAGGCACCCAGACGCCCTGGATCGGAGATTGGTGATGAGATTGCATGAGAACACTCCTTCGGTGTAAGCGGACCGTGGTTGGGGACCGTACAGAAGTGCTCGGGATACTAGGGGATGCGCGGACGGCGCCAAGCGCCGCCAGGAGGCCGCTGTTCCGTCGCCCATCTGACGGAACAGCATGCTCCGGTCAGATGAGCGGCTGTTTTTTGGATTTCAGGCCGACGCAAGCCAGCACCACGCCCAGGGCGCGGAACGGGAAAGCGGATTGGTTGGCCTGATGAATCATGTATGGATTGAATGCAGTGGTCTGCAAGCGCAGTTGCGGGAATCTACCGGGAGCCCGCAACGCTGTCAACGCCGCGCCTCAGCCCAGGCTGGCCACGAACACCGCGCACAGGGCTTCCATGCCCTGGCGGTCATCTTGGTCGAAGCGGTCCGGCACGGGGCTGTCCACGTCCCACACGCCGATCAATTGGCCCTGGTGCACCAGCGGCACCACGATCTCGGAACGCGAGGCCGCATCGCAGGCGATGTGGCCGGGAAAGGCATGCACGTCAGGCACCAACTGCGTCTGACGCTGGCTGGCGGCCGCGCCGCACACGCCGCGGTTCAGCGGGATGCGCACGCAGGCCGGCTTGCCCTGGAAGGGGCCCAGCACCAATTCCGTGCCGTCGTAGAAATAGAAACCCGCCCAGTTCAGGTCGGGCAGGCCCTGGTAGACCAGCGCGCTCAGGTTGGCGGCGTTGGCGATGCGGTCATGCTCGCCTTCAAGCAGGGCGCGGGCTTGGGCGGCCAGGCCAGCATATAGGGCGGCCTTGGAATCGGCGACGATGGGAGCGGCTTCGAACATGGGAAATGTAACTGTACTGGCGGTTATCGATGCAGGTGATTTTAGGGGCTGCGACCGTTAAGGGGGCCGGGCCTCTGCCGTGTGGGACAATAGTTTTTTGCCGAATGTTTTTCCGCCGGGCCGCCCCAAGGGATAAACCGCCCGTATTTTCCTACCCTTCTTGATCAAGAAGCACTCCATGGACAAGCCTCTCGAACCTGCGTTTTCCTTCTCGGAACGCGCCCAGCAACTCACCAGCTCCGCCATCCGCGAGATCCTCAAGGTCACCGAGCGCCCCGAAGTCATTTCGTTCGCTGGCGGCCTGCCGGCGCCCGGCGGCTTCCCGGTAGAGGTAGTTCGCGCGGCATTCGACAAGGTACTGTCCACCAACGGCCGCGCCGCCTTGCAGTACGGCCCCACGGAAGGCTTTGCGCCGCTGCGCCAATGGGTTGCCGACGATCTGAACAAGGCCGGCGCCGACGTCGCCGCTGACCAGATCCTGATCGTGTCGGGTTCGCAGCAAGCGCTGGACCTGCTGGGCAAGGTGCTGATCGACAAGGACAGCAAGGTGCTGGTCGAAGACCCCAGCTACCTGGGCGCGCTGCAGTCGTTCAGCCTGTACCAGCCCAACTTCGTGCCGGTGCCCACCGACGAAGGCGGCCTGATCCCGGAAGCCATCACGCCTGAACTGGCCGAAGGCGCCCGCTTCCTGTACGCCCTGCCCAACTTCCAGAACCCCACCGGCCGCACGCTCAACCTGGAGCGCCGCATCGCGCTGGTCAAGCGCGCCGCCGAACTGAACCTGACCATCGTTGAAGACGATCCCTACGGCGAACTGCGCTACGCAGGCGAGCCGCAGCCCGGCCTGATCGCGCTGGCCGCCGAGTACGGCGCCAACGTCGTGCGTCTGGGCACGTTCTCCAAGGTGCTGGCCCCCGGCCTGCGCCTGGGCTACATCGCCGCCGCGCGCCCGCTGATCAACAAGCTGGTGCAGGCCAAGCAAGCCACCGACCTGCACACGCCCACGCTGACGCAGATGGCCGTGTACGAAATCGTCAAGGACGGCTTCCTGGAAGAGCACCTGCCCAACGTGCGCGAAATCTACCGCGCCCAGGGCAGCTGCATGCTGGACGCCATCAAGCAGGAATTCCCCGACACCGTCACCTGGACCAAGCCGGAAGGCGGCATGTTCATCTGGCTCACGCTGCCCGAGCACATCGACAGCACCAAGCTGCTGGAAAAGGCCATCGCGCAAAACGTGGCGTTCG
>JALDYL010000048.1:0-29039 GCA_032153965.1 Achromobacter sp.
GCCTGCCGCCCCCCTAACTCCGCGAAGGGAAGTTGACGCTATTGCATCAAAAATCAGGGGGGCTGGCTATGGTCGGCGCCAGAAAAGTGCAGGTTTACGACAGCCTTGTTGGGATATTGCAACAACTCAGCGCAGCCTGGCCGACCACACTAGGGCTTACCCTTGGTTTTTGGGCCAAGCACCTATCCATGCGACTTTCAGCCCTGCCCCTAATTATCCGGATGACCTGGATACCATCTTCGGCACCCAATAGAAGGTCCCTTCCGGCGCGGTTTAGGCCTGGCGCCGACCTTCGGCACGCCGCCGGGATCCCACTTTCGCCATAAGGATCCGCGCAGCAGGAACGGCGTTACTCGTCCACTATCAATAACGTTGTTATTTATAAAAATCGCCGATATGATCGAATCGTCGATTCCCGTCCTGAACCACATGCCCACGCCCTCCTCCCCCCGCGCCGACCGCTCCGAACGATTGAATGCGTTGCGCCGCCAGCTGGTTCTGGACGCCGCCCAGCGCGTGTTCGAGCGCGACGGCCTGGAGAAAACCACGATCCGCGCGATCGCCAAGGAGGCCGGCTGCACCACCGGCGCCATCTACCCCTGGTTCGCCGGCAAGGAAACCATTTATGGCGCGCTGCTGGAGGAATCGCTGGAACGCCTGCATGCGCATCTGGCCGAGGCGGCCTCCAGCGGCCCGGCCTCGGCCGCGGCACGCACGGCGATCCACGCATTCTTCGGCTACTACGCCGAACGGCGGACAGACTTTTCGCTGGGCATGTACCTGTTCCAGGGCCTGGGGCCGCGCGGCCTGGGCCGGGAAATGGACGAACGGCTCAACGCCCGCCTGCGCCAGTGCATCGACCTGCTGGGCGTGGCGCTGGCCCGGACCAAGTCCTGGGAGGCCGCGACGGTCGCGGTCGAGCAGATGAATCTTTTCACCTATCTGATGGGGCTCTTGCTGCTGCTGCACACCCGCCGCCTGAAATCCCTGGGCCAGCATGCGCAGGCGCTGCTGGACAACTACTGCCTCGCCCTGGAGCAACGATGACCGCAACCGACCTGGACACCCCGGCCGACGCCCCGCTGATCAGCCTGGCCGATTTCCACATCCTGCTGGCAGACCAGCACCCCTTTTCGCTGCTGCTGGGCATCGATGTGCTGCGCATCGGACGCGGCACGGCGCGCGCCGTGCTGCCTGCGCGCGACGCCCATCAGCGGCTGGGGGGTATCGTCGCCGGCCCGATGCTGATGGGCCTGGCCGACCTGACCATGTATGCGGCCGTGGTGGGCGCCACCGGACAGGCGCATGCGGTGACGGCCAGCCTGACGATCAATTTCCTGCGCAAGAGTCCGGCGGGCGCCATCTACGCCGACGCCCGGCTGCTGAAGGTGGGCCGGCTGTCCGCCGGCGAAGTCATCCTGACCGGCGAAGGATCGGACGAGCCCCTCGCCCATATCGTGAGCACGTGGTCCGTGCCCAAGCCATGAACATGCGCGTGAGCATCGTCGGCATGGGCAAGACCGGCACGCGGGCCGCGCAGCGCCTTCTGGCGGCCGAGCCGGACATCGCGCTGACCCTCTACGACATCGAGCCTGCGCGCTGCGAGGACTTCCGCGGCAGCGCCACGCTGGCGACGTCCGCCCGCGAAGCGCTGGAAGAATCGGACACCATCGTGCTGGCCCTGCCGCGCGAGCGCGAGATCGACCGCACGCTGGAGCGCTTCAGCGACGGCAACGTAACCGCGCCGGTAGCGGGCAAACTGATCGTCGACCTGGAGCCGCCCTGCGCCGAGCGCGTGCGCAGCCTGGACCAGGCCATCGTCGCGGCGGGCGGGCGTTACACCTGCGCGCCCCTGCCCGTGGCTGCCAACGCCGCGGGCGCCGAGGCACGCCTACTGCACGCCCTGGCCCTGGTGGCATGACGGCCGCAGGCGCTGCGCCACCGCGACGCACAGCGCCAGCCAGGCGAGGCTGACCGCGAAGCCCGCCAGCACGTCGCTGGCGAAATGGACCTGCAGCAGGATGCGGCTGAGTCCGATCGCCATGATGAGAGCCGCCAACAGCGCGGCTCCCGGCAGGCGCCACGCAGGAGGCGCCAGACGCCAGAGCAGATAGCAGGCCATGCCGTACACAGCCATCGCCGCCGAGGAATGGCCGCTGGGAAAACTCCAGCCCGCCGCGCTGACATAGCCATGCTCATGCTCAGGTCGGACGCGCTCGAAAGCATGCTTGAGCAGCCAATTCAGCGCCCCGCCCACGCCGGTGGCGACGGCGCAGACGACAGCCAGCCCCCATTGCCTGCGCGACAGCAGGAACAATGTCATCAGCACGCTCACCCCGGTCAGGAAATTCCTGTCGCCCAGATACGTGAACCACGACAGCAGCCACAGCAGCGGCGTCGACATGGACATGCCCAGGGCGCCGGCCAGCGCCCGGTCGAACGCGACCACCGCGCCCTGGCGTTCGATGGCGTAGGCCAGGAGCAGGAACAGCGCCAGCGCCGCGGACGTCCCCAGGGCGAACAGCACCACGCGACCGCCGCCGGGCAGGCGCGGCCAGCAGCACGCCAAGGTCAGCGCCGCCGCCGCGGCCAGCAGTGGCAGCGCGATGAATAGCTGCAAGGCATGGGCCGCCGCCCATGCCGCATACGCATCCGTCATAAGTAAGAGCCCGTCACGAAGGAATTCCCGCTCTCTCTCAATACAACGCGGCCAGGGTCTTGTCCACCGGTGCAAACGCATGCGCCCCGGCGGCGTAGTCCCAACGTTCGATATGGCAGTCGCCCTGCCCCTCGCGGGTAATCACATTGACCGAATTGGGCACGTTGCCGCGCACGCGGCGCGAGCAGGTGGTTCCGGCCTGTACGACCCAGCCGCTGGCAGGCGCCGCGGGATTCAGCGGCAGCACATAGGGCAAATGGATGTGGCCGCCCAGCACCAGGTGGACGCCTGCCTGCATCCAGGCTTCCAGCGCGCGTTCGCGCCCGTTCAGCAGGTTGGACAGGTCCGACTCGACCTTGGCGCGCACGGGATGGTGCGCCACCACGATACGCAACTGCCCCGGTTTGGCCTGGCGCAGCCGCTCGGCCACCCGGGCGATCTGCGCCCTGGATATCTCGCCATCCTTGCGGCGGCGAGGGCGCGTCGTATTGACGCCGATGGCGAGCAGGCCGGCGTTCTCGAACACGGGTTCCAGCACGGGGCCCAAGGCCCGCTTGTAGTTGCCGTAGGGGTTGAGCGCGCGCGCGAACACGTTGAACAGCGGAATGTCGTGATTGCCCGGCACCGTCAGCACCGGCAGCGACAGGCGTTCGATGAATTTTCGGGCAGCGGCGAACTGGCCGCGCCGCGCGCGTTGCGTGATGTCGCCGCTGAGCACCACCAGGTCGGGCGCGAGATTGCAGGCCAGGTCCAGCGCGGCTTCGACCACGGGTTTGCGCTCCGTGCCGAAGTGGGTATCGGAAAAATGCAGAATGCGGGTCATGAACGGTCCAGGTATTGCGAATCCGCCGGCACCACCAGCGGCAGCCGTTCGTCGGCCACGTTGAATTCCAGCGGCGTGTCCATCCAGGAGATTTCGCCATCCATCGCCACCTTGACGCGACGGCGTCCGCGCACAGCCACCGTCAGGCGGTCGAAGGCGAAACTCACCACGTGCTCGGCTTCGCCCAGACGGCTGAACAGGCCGCGCAGCAACAGGCCATAAAGCGCCAGAGTGCCGACCGGCCGCGCCGCCATGGCGATCAGCCGGTGCTGGTCCAGTTCCGCGGAATCGATGCCGATGTGCTCCAACTGAAGTTTGTTATTGCCCACCACCAGCGTGGGCGAGCGCAGGTTGCGCGCCTGGCCGCCGTGATCCAGCAGCAGGCTCAATTGGCGCGGCGCGCGCAGCAGCGTGACCAGGCCGGACCACAGCGCCACCAGCCGGCTGCGGCCGTACTTCTGCTTGTAGGCTTCGCGGTCCTCTAGCAGCTGCGGGTACAGGCCCAGGCTGGCATTGACCAGGAACAGCCGGCCATTGAGCATGCCGACCTGCACCGGCCTGGGCTGGCCTTGCAGGAAGCCGCGCAAGGCCACCTCCGTGTCTTGCGAGATGCCGTAGCTGCGTCCGAAGTAATTGAACGTGCCCTGCGGCAGGATGCCGAACGGCACGCCCTTGCCAAGCACGACGCTGGCGACCGCGTTGAGCGTGCCGTCGCCGCCCGCCGCGATGACCACGCCCTGCTGCGCCTGCGCGCGCCTGATCGCGTCCTCGGCCGTGGCGGTCAGGCGCGACGGATCCTGCACCGGCATCAATTCGTAGCGGCGTGCGGCTTCGTCGAGTATGCGGCGTATCGTGTCCTGCAGGATCTGCGCGTCGCCGCGCCCCGATCCGGTATTGAGGACGATGAAGAGAGGTTCTTGTCCCGTCAGGGAATGGGCCGCTGTTGCCGGTTTCTGCTGGGGTGGCGTCATGCGACAAACATACCCCATGCCGGCAAAACGCCGCAACAAGGCCAGCGGCGGGCGGGGCCAGGCGCACCCCGCCGCCGCGGCCGTTCAGCGGCCGATGGCGTAAGCCTGCATCAGGCGCGGCGTGGCCGCCGCGTGCAGCAGGCCGTCGGCATCGCGCGAGGCCGCGGTCAACCTGCCCACCGACCATTCCGGCACTTCCTCGATCTGGTGTCCGCGTTGGCGCAGCGCCGCGATGACCTCGGCGCCAAAGCTGGCCTCCACCGCCAGATGCCCCGGCTTGCGGTCGCGCGGATAGAAGGAGGTGGGAAAATGCATGGTGTGGGACATGGGCAGGTCGATCGCTTCCTGCAGGTTCAGGCCGTGATGCACATGGCGCAGGAAGAACAGCAGTTGCCATTGCTCCTGCTGGTCGCCGCCCGGCGTGCCGAAGGCCAGGTAGGGCTTGCCGTCGCGCAACGCCAGCGAGGGCGTGAGCGTGGTGCGCGGGCGCTTGCCGGGCGCCAGCGTGCCGGGCAGCCCCTCTTCCAGCCAGAACATCTGCGCGCGCGTATTCAGGCCGAAGCCCAGCTCCGGGATCACCGGCGAGGACTGGAACCATCCGCCCGACGGCGTGGCCGAGATCATGTTGCCCCAGCGGTCGATCACGTCCACGTGCGTGGTGTCGCCGCGCTTGGCGGAGGCGCGCATGTCGGCCAGCGTGGGCTCATTGGTGGCGCTGCCCGGCGCGGAGACCTTGGACAGGCGTTCCAGGGTATCCATGACGCGCTGCACTTGCGCCTCGAAGCCCGGCACCTGGCCGGGCAGCAGATCCTGCGAGGCCGACTCGCCGATGAGCGCGCGGCGTTCGGCGTTGTAGGCGTCGGACAGCAGATGGTCCAGCGGCACGTCGACGAAGGCCGGATCGCCGTAATAGGCCTCGCGGTCGGCGAAGGCCAGCTTCATGGCCTCGGTCACGCGGTGCACGAACTCGGCGCTGGTCGGGCTTACGCCGGCCAGATCCATCTCCTTGAGCAATGCCAGGGTCTGCAGGAAGACCGGACCTTGACTCCAGGAGCCGGCCTTGGCCACGGTATAGCCGTGATAGTCGTAGGTCACCGGCTTGTCGTAGCTGGCCGACCAGCCCGCCAGGTCGTCCGCGGTGATGACACCCCGGTGCGTGGAACCGCTCTCGTCCATGACGTCGGTGTTGCGCGCAAACTTGTCGATTTCCTCGGCCACGAAACCGCGGTAGAACGCGTCTCGCGCCGCCTCGATCTGGCGCTCGCGGTCCGCGCCGGCGCTTTCGGCCTGCTGCAGCACGCGGGTCCAGGTGCGGGCCAGCGCCGGATTGCGGAACAGCTTGCGGGCCTCGGGCACCTGGCCGCCCGGCACGTAGACCGCGGCAGTGGTCGGCCAATGGGTCTGGAAGAAATCCTTCAGGCCGGCGATGGTGTTGGAGATGCGCGGCATCAGCGCGTGGCCATGTTCCGCGTAGTAGATGGCGGGTTCCAGCACGTCGCGCACGCGCATGCTGCCGTGGTCGCGCAGGAGCAGCATCCACGCGTCGAAGGCGCCTGGAATGACGGTGGCCAGCAGGCCGTTGCCGGGGATGAGCTTGAGGCCTTCGGCGCGGTAGCGTTCGAGCGTGGCGGCGGCGGGCGTGGTGCCCTGGCCGCACAGCACCTCGACGCGGCCGGTGCGCGCGGAGTAGAACACCGCGGGCACTTCGCCGGCCGGACCCACCAGATGGGGTTCGACCACCTGCAGCACGAAGGCCGAGGCCACGCAGGCATCGAAGGCGTTGCCGCCGCGCTCCAGCAGCGACATGCCGGCCGCGCTAGCGAGCCAATGGGTGGAGGTCACGACACCGAAGGTGCCAAGAATTTCCGGGCGAGTGGTAAACATGGCTCACCCCCTACCCGCTGCGCGGGCCCCCTCAAGGGGGCGACGCCTACGGACCGGCAAAGCCGGATCCGTGGCGTCCCCGATGAGCCGCGCTACGTGGGTACTGCTGCTCGCTTGCGCATTCGGCACGCTTGATGACATAGCCATGGTTCTATCTCACATTTTTCAGACGGATCAAGCCATCGGGGTAAGGCACGAAGCCTTCCACCTTCTTCTGCACGCCGAAGGTCCACGGCAGGTAGAACAGGTAGACGATGGGACGCTGATCCTGCATCGCAGTCAGCACCTGGTCATACATGGCGCGGCGTTTGGCCGTGTCCGATTCGGCGCGGGCGTCGTTGAGCAGCTTGTCCACGCCGGCGTCGCAGAACTTGCCGTCGTTCAGGTTGCCCTTGCAGCTCAGGTACTGGTGGATGTTGCCGCTGGGATCGACGCGGCCGGACCAGCCGCTCTGCCCTACTTCGAAGTCGCCGCGCGCGAGCGAGGACTGCAACGAGGCGAACTCCACCGGACGCAGCGTGATGTCGAAGCCCGCTTCGGCGCCCATGGCCTGCACCAGCTCGAACACCTGCTGCATGGTGGTGTTGTTGCCGAAGGTGATCTCGAACTTGACGCGGTCATAACCCGCTTCCTTCAGCAGGGCCTGGGCTTTCTTGGGATCGCGGCCCTTGTGCTCGAAGGCGGTGTTGTAGGCGAAGCTGGCCGGCGGGAACGGCTGATAGGCGGGCTGGAACATGCCTTCGCCGATCACCTGGTTGAGCACGTCGCGGTCGATGGCGAGGTCCAGCGCCTGGCGCACGCGCTTGTCCTTGGCCAGCGGGTTGTTGGCGCGCGCGCCGTTGGCCAGGTTCACCGAAATGGCCTGGAAGCCCAGGCCGGTCACCGGCGCCAGGGTCAGGTTCTTGTCGTCCTTCACCGCCTTGGCATCGCTGGGCGCGACGCGTTCGATGATGTCCAGGTCGCCGGCGCGCAGGTTGTTCAGGCGCACGGTGTTGTCGGGAATCGGGGTGTAGACCAGGCGGTCGAAGTGATAGCTGGCCGCATCCCAGTACTTGGGAAATTTCTCGAGCACGATGCGGTCGTTCTGCACGCGCTCCTTGAATTGGTAGGGACCGGAGCAGACCGGCTTGCCGCCGGGATCCTTGTCGAAGCTGGCGGGCGACATCATCATGCCGGCGCGGTCGGACAGCTGCGACAGCAGCGAGGCGTCGGGTTCGGACAGAGTCAGCACCACGGTGCTGGCGTCCGGGGCCTCGACGCTGGCGACGGTGGCCAGCTCGCTCTTGCGGTTGCTGTCGGGCAAGGTGCGGGCGCGGTCCAGGTTGGCCTTGACGGCCGCGGCGTCCACCGGCGTGCCGTCATGGAACACCGCGTCCGTGCGCAGCTTGAAGGTCAACACCTTGTGGTCCGGGCTGATGGTCCAGGACTGCGCCAGCTGCGGCACGATCTTCAGGTCCGGCGTGATCTCGACCAGCTTGTCGCACAGGGAAGCGAAGACAATGCGGCCCACAAAGGTGCGCGCGCGCACCGGGTCCAGCACGTCGGGGTCGTCCTGCAGGCCGATACGCAGGGTGGACTGGGCTTGCGCCAGTCCGCTGGCCAGCATTCCCGCCATGGC
Organism: Achromobacter sp.; assembly: GCA_032153965.1. Taxonomy (GTDB): domain Bacteria; phylum Pseudomonadota; class Gammaproteobacteria; order Burkholderiales; family Burkholderiaceae_B; genus Achromobacter. The sequence goes on from JALDYL010000048.1 coordinate 7,956, forward strand.
CATGGCGAGGCAAAGTTTACGCATGAAAGATCTCCGTCGGTTCAGGTCGGCCTGGTTCCCCGCGCGGACGCGCCGCCCGGCATGAGGGAACAGACCCGAGCCGTGCTGCATCGCCGGGTCCATCCCCCGCTGCGCACGTTCTTGTTGGATTCTGCGCCAGGCGCGCGGCGATTGTATAGAGCGGCGGCTGTCGTAAGCCTAAATGCGCGCCGGGCGGCCGCCTTGCGGACGCGTCCTCAGGGAATGCGGCAAGGCGCGGCGAAGTCCACGGCGGCCTGGACCTCGGCGCGCAGCTTGGCGACCAGCGGCCGGGCGTCGTCGCGGCGGTACTGGAAGGCGTAGGGCAAGGCCGCCAGGGGCGTATCCCCTTCCAGCACGCGCAGGCTGCCCTCGGCCTGCAGCGCACGGGCCCAATGGCTGGGCAGCAGGCCGACGCCGGTGCCTTCTATCAGAAGGCCGACCACCGCCCCCCAGTTGTTGCAGCAGAGGCGTTCGCCGCCGGCATCGCGGCCCGCCAGCCAGTCGTCGATGATGCGCGTGGTGCCGGCCCCGGCCGGCAGCGTGACCAGCGTCAGGCGCGCAAGCAGTTCAGGCGTCATGCGCGTGGTCCCGTCCAGCAGCGCCGGCGCGGCGACCCAGGAGAAATCGGCCTGGCCGATGGCCGAGGAAGCGATGTTGGGCCGCGAGGAACGGCCAGCGATCACGGCGAAATCCAGCTCGCCGTCGGCCACGCGCTGCTCCAGCACCTGGCCGATGTCCACATAGGGTTCCAGCACCAGGTCCGGGTAGGCGGCGCGCACGCCCCGGATCAGCCGCGGCAGCCAGGTCAGCGCGGTCAGTTCGCCCACGCCGAAGCGGCAGCGGCCGCTGAGCCCCGCGCTTTGCGCCAGCGAGGCCCGGATCTGCTCGGCCGAGGCCAGCAGATCGCGCGCCTGCGGCAGCAGGCGCTGGCCGGCGTCGGTCAACACCGCCTTGTGGCCGCTACGGTCGAATAGCGCTAGGCCCAGTCCCTCCTCGAGTTCGGTGATGCGCTTGGACAGCGACGATACCGACAGGTGCAGGCGCTCCGCCGCCACGGCGAAACTTGCGCAGGTGGCGGCCCAGTAGAAGGCTTCGAGTTGCTTGAGGGTCATGCCGGAATTGTAGGGGCGCCCGGCTTGGGCCCCCTATGCCGGGCGCCCTGATGGGCAGCCCTGCGGAATCAGGCGGCTTTCGGCGTCAGCAGGTGCGCGGAAAACCGGAGAGTGTCGATGGCGGCGCGGAGCATGCGCTCGACGCGCGGCCACATGTCGCCCTTGAGGCGATCGGACCAGCAGATACTGTCAAACACCCCGTCGACCAGGGCATGCAGATAGAGATTGGACAGGCGCACGTCCAGCGCGCGCGGCAGGTCTTCGCGCCTGACCGCGGCGCGCAGCAATTTCTCGGAAGTGCGCAGGGCGTGGCGTTCCCACAGGTCGCGGCGGCGCAGCAGGGGCGCGTTCTCGTCGCTGCGTTCGCATTTCAGGTAGAGGATTTCCAGCACGCGCTGCACCGAACCTTCCTGCGCGTAGATCTGGATGTACTGGCGCATGGAGGTGTAGAGCGATTCCAGGGCCTCGCCGTCGGTCGACACCTGGGTCAGCGGCGCGGCCTCGCCCAGCGCGCGGTCGCACATGGCGATGCAGACATCGATCTTGTTCTTGTAATGGCCGTAGACGGCGCCCCGGGACACCCCCGCGTGATCGGCTATGTCGCTCATGGTGGTGGCGGCCACCCCCTTGGACAGGAACACGTGCTCCGCCGCATCCAGGATGCGGTCGCGGGTGCGTTGGGACTCTTCTTTCGTCTTGCGGGCCATGCGGGGACCTCCTTCTAAAAAAATCGACTGCAAAAAAACGGCGGCTTCAAACCAAGAAGCCGCCTTTTTCGTCACTGTGAATAAGTGTGAAGCGGGCAGCATACTTCCGAACAAAATAATTAATCAAGCGTGACGGATTAAATGATAGACTCGCTTCCCCACGCGGGAAAGTCGGCGCCTTTCCCCACCCCAGCCCTCTCCGGGCCCATCTGACACTATAAAAATGAAGCAAAGAGTCTCTCTACGCACGCTCGCCCTTTCTTCCGTATTAATTCTTATTACCGGTTGCTCGAAACCGGAAGCCCAATCCGCCGTCGAGGCGCCCGCCGAAGTCGGCGTCATCGTCGCCCAAGCCACGCCCACCAGCGTCGCGACCGAATTGCCGGGCCGCCTGGAACCCTATCGCGAGGCCGAGGTGCGCGCGCGCGTGGCTGGCATCGTCACCGCGCGCCTGTACGAGGAAGGCCAGGACGTGGCGCGCGGCGCCGCCCTGTTCCAGATCGACCCCGCGCCGCTGCAGGCCGCCTACGATTCGGAAGCCGCGAACCTGGCGCGCGCACAGGCGAACCTGTCCGCCGCCGCCGACAAGCTGCGCCGCTACGCCGACCTGGTGTCGGACCGCGCCATCAGCGAACGCGATCACGCCGAAAGCGTGGCACAGGAACGCCAGGCGCGGGCCGAGGTCGCCCTGGCCCGCGCCAATCTGCAAAGCGCCAAGCTGAAGCTGGATTACGCGCGCGTCACCTCGCCCATCGACGGCCGGGCGCGGCGCGCGCTGGTGACCGAAGGCGCGCTGGTGGGCGAAGGCCAGGCCACGCCGCTGACGGTGGTGCAGCAGATCGATCCCATCTACGTGAACTTCGCCCAGCCCGCCGCCGAGGTGATGCAGCTGCAGAAGCAGATCCGCGCGGGCGCGCTGGAAGGCGTGGCGCCGGACCAGGTGCGGGTGCGCCTCCTGCTCCCCGACGGTTCCGAGTACGGACGCGGCGGCACGCTGTCGTTCGCCGACCTGGCGGTGGATCCGGGCACGGACAACGTCACGATGCGGGCGCTGTTCGAGAACCCCGGCCGCGACCTGCTGCCGGGCATGTACGTGCGGGTCGTGCTGGAGCAGGCGATCAACCGCGACACCTACCTGGTGCCGCGCAATGCCCTGCTGCGCAACGCCGAAGGCGCGCATGTGCTGGCCGCCGGCCAGGACGGCGAGCTGAAGAAGATTGCCGTCACCGCGCAGCGCCTGCAGGGTCCGAACTGGATCGTCACGCAGGGATTGGCGGGCGGCGAGCGCATCGTCGTCGAGAACGCCGCGCACATGGCGGCGGGACAGAAAATCAAACCGGTGGAGCGGGCCGCACCCAGTGCGCAAGCCCCGGCCATCGGCAACCCGGAGGCCGGCGTCCAGGCAAGGACGCCCGCCGCGGGCCAAAAAGGATAAACCGCAATGGCGCGTTTTTTTATCGATCGCCCCGTCTTCGCCTGGGTGATCTCGCTGCTGATCGTGCTGGTCGGCATTCTGTCGATCCGCGCGCTGCCGGTGGCGCAGTATCCGGACATCGCTCCGCCGGTGGTCAACGTCGGCGCCAGCTATCCCGGCGCCTCGGCCAAGGTGGTCGAAGAGGCCGTGACCGCCATCATCGAGCGCGAGATGAACGGCGCCCCCGGGTTGATGTACACCTCGTCCAGCAGCGACTCGACGGGCTGGGCCAGCATCAACCTGACCTTCAAGCAAGGCACCAACCCGGACCTGGCTGCCGTGGAAGTGCAGAACCGTCTGAAGGCGGTGGAGCCGCGCCTGCCGGAATCGGTGCGCCGCGACGGCGTGCGCGTGGAAAAGGCGGCCGACAACATCCAGCTGGTGGTGTCGCTGAAGTCGGACGGCGGGCTGGATGACATCCAGCTGGGCGAACTGGCCGCGTCCAACGTGCTGCAGGCGCTGCGCCGCGTGGAAGGCGTGGGCAAGGTGCAGTCGTTCGGCGCGGAAGCCGCCATGCGCATCTGGCCGGATCCCGCCAAGCTGACGGCCATGTCCCTGACCCCGGGCGACATCGTCTCGGCCCTGCGCAGCCACAACGCGCGCGTCACCATCGGCGAACTGGGCAACCAGGCCGTGCCCAAGGACGCGCCGCTGAACGCCAGCATCGTGGCCGGCGAATCGCTGCGCACGCCCGAGCAGTTCGGCAACATCCCGCTGCGCGCGCAGCCGGGCGGCGCCACGTTGCGCCTGAAGGACGTGGCCCGGGTCGAACTGGGCGGCACCGATTATATGTACCTGTCGCGCGTGAACGGCATGACCGGCACGGGTTTGGGCATCAAGCTGGCGCCGGGCTCGAACGCGGTGGAAACCACCAAGCGCATCCGCGCGACCATGCAGGAGCTGGCCCAGTACTTCCCGCCGGGCGTGAGCTGGGACATCCCCTACGAGACCTCCACCTTCGTGGAGATTTCGATCAAGAAGGTGCTGATGACGCTGCTGGAAGCCGTCGCGCTGGTGTTCTGCGTGATGTACCTGTTCATGCAGAACTTCCGCGCCACGCTGATTCCGACGCTGGTCGTTCCGGTGGCCCTCTTGGGCACGCTGGGCGTGATGCTGGGGCTGGGCTATTCCATCAACGTGCTGACGATGTTCGGCATGGTGCTGGCCATCGGCATCCTGGTGGACGACGCCATCGTGGTGGTGGAGAACGTCGAACGCATCATGGCCGAGGAAGGCCTGCCGCCGCGCGAGGCCACGGTCAAGGCCATGGGCCAGATCAGCGGCGCCATCGTCGGCATCACGGTGGTGCTGGTGTCGGTGTTCGTGCCCATGGCCTTCTTCGACGGCGCGGTGGGCAACATCTATCGCCAGTTCGCCGTGACGCTGGCCGTGTCGATCGCTTTCTCGGCTTTCCTGGCGCTGTCGCTGACGCCGGCGCTATGCGCCAGCATGCTCAAGCCCATCGCTGCGGGCCACCACGAGAAGCGCGGCTTCTTCGGTTGGTTCAACCGGGCCTTCGCGCGCCTGACCACGCGCTACACGGTGCGGGTCTCGGGCGTGCTGGCCCGTCCGGTGCGATTCGGCCTGGCCTACCTGGCGGTGATCGCCGCGGTGGCGCTGCTGTTCGCCCGGCTGCCTTCCTCCTTCCTGCCGGACGAAGACCAGGGCAGCTTCATGGCCATGGTCATCCTGCCCCAGGGCTCGCCACAAGCCGAGACCATGGCGATGGTCAAGGAGGTCGAGCGCTACATGATGGAGCACGAGCCCGTCGAGTACGTGTATTCGGTCAACGGCTTCAGCAACTACGGCAGCGGACCGAACTCGGCCATGTTCTTCGTCACGCTGAAGGACTGGAAGCAGCGCGGCGGCGCCGACCTGCACGTGAACGCGGTCGTGGAGCGCATCAACGCCGCCTTCGCCGACCGCAAGAACGTCATGGTGCACGCGCTGAACTCGCCGCCGCTGCCGGACCTGGGCTCCACCTCGGGCTTCGACTTCCGCCTGCAGGACCGCGCCGGGCTGGGCTACGAGGCCCTGACCCAGGCGCGTCAGCAATTGCTGGCGGCGGCGGCCAAGCATCCCGCGCTGACGGAGGTCGTCTTCGCCGGCCAGGAAGAAGCGCCGCAGCTGGAGCTGCGCGTCGACCGCGACAAGGCCCAGGCCATGGGGGTGCCCTTGGACGAAATCAACACGGCCCTGGCGGTGATGTACGGCTCGGACTACATCGGCGACTTCATGCTCAATGGCCAGGTACGGCGCGTGACCGTGCAGGCAGACGGCAAGAGCCGCGTCGACATGGAGGACGTCTCGCGCCTGCACGTGCGCAACCTGCAGGGGCAGATGGTGCCGCTGTCGGCCTTCGCCACACTGACATGGTCGATGGGACCGCCGCAGCTCAACCGCTACAACGGCTTCCCCTCGTTCACCATCAACGGTTCGGCCGCCCCCGGACACAGCAGCGGCGAGGCCATGCGCGCCATCGAGACGCTGGCGGCCGAGCTGCCGCGCGGCATCGGCTTCGACTGGTCGGGCCAGTCCTATGAGGAACGGCTGTCCGGCAACCAGGCGCCCGTGCTGTTCGCGCTGTCGGTGCTGGTCGTGTTCCTGGCCTTGGCCGCCCTGTACGAAAGCTGGTCCATCCCGCTGGCGGTGATCCTGGTGGTGCCGCTGGGCGTGATCGGCGCGGTGCTGGGCGTGACGTTGCGCGGCATGCCCAACGACATCTACTTCAAGGTCGGCCTCATCGCCACCATCGGGCTGTCGGCCAAGAACGCGATCCTGATCGTGGAAGTGGCCAAGGACCTGGTGCGCGACGGCCAGGGCATCGTGTCCGCCACCCTGGAGGCCGCGAGGCTGCGGCTGCGGCCCATCGTGATGACCTCGCTGGCTTTCGGCGTGGGCGTCCTGCCCCTGGCGCTGGCCACCGGCGCGGCCTCGGGCGCCCAGGCCGCGATCGGCACGGGCGTGCTGGGCGGCATCGTCACCGCGACGGTGCTGGCCATCTTCCTGGTGCCGCTCTTCTTTTTGATCGTGGGCCGCGCGCTGGGCATGCGCGTGCGCCCCTCGCGTCCGCAAGGCCGCGAAACGCTGGAGACCTCGCCATGAAGGCTATGGCAATGACCCTGCTTGCGCTGGCCCTGGCCGGCTGCTCGCTGGCCCCCAAGTACGAACGACCGGCGGCGCCGGTCCCCCAGGCCTATGACACGCCCGCCGCGAACGGGCTGACGGCCATGCCGCAGGATTGGCGCGATTACTTCAACGACCCGGCGCTGCAGGCCTGGATCGCCGCCGCGCTCGAGAACAACCGCAACCTGCGGGTGGCGGCGTTGCGCATCCAGGAAGCCCGGGCGCTGTACGGCGTGCAACAGGCCGATCGCCTGCCGTCCATCGACGGCACGGGCGAGTTCAGCCGCGGCCGCGGCGCGGAACCCGGCCAGCCGCGCATGCCGGTGGCCGACCGCTACCGCGCCGCCGTCGGCATCGCGGCCTTCGAGCTGGATTTCTTCGGCCGCGTGAAGAGCCTGAGCGACGCCGCGCTGTCGCGCTACCTGGCCAGCGAGGAAGCGCACCGCGCCGCCACGCTGTCACTGGTGTCGGAGACGGCCACGGCTTACTTCAACCAGCGCTCACTAGCCGAGCAATTGCGCCTGACCGAGAGCACGCTGGCGCTGCGCGAAGCCTCGCTCAAGCTCACCCAGCGCCGCTACGACGCCGGGTTGGAAACGGCCGTGGGGCTGCGCACCGCGCAGATGCTGGTGGAATCCTCGCGCGCCACGCATGCCGAACTGAGCCGGGAATACCGCCAGGCCGTGCATACGCTGGGCATACTGGCGGGAGACTTTTCCCTGCCGCCCGACACCGATGCCGTCACGCTGGAAAGCCAGAACCTGACGCCGCTGGCCGCGGGCCTGCCCTCCGCCCTGCTGATCCGGCGTCCGGACCTGCGCCAGGCCGAGGACACGCTGCGGGCCGCCAACGCCGACATCGGCGCGGCGCGCGCGGCGTTCTTCCCGTCGGTGCAGCTGACCACCGACATCGGCACCACGGCCGGCAGCTTCTCGGACCTGTTCGGTTCGGGCACGGGCACCTGGACCTTCGCGCCCAAGCTGACGCTGCCCATCTTCAATGCCGGGCGCAACAGCGCCAATCTGTCGCTGGCGGAAACGCGCAAGGACATCGCGGTGGCCCAGTACGAGGGCAGCATCCAGCAGGCCTTCCGCGAAGTGGCCGATGCGCTGTCCGCGCGCGACACGCTGCGCGCCCAGATCGACGCCCAGCGCAAGGTGCGCGACGCCGACCGCGACCGCCAGCGCCTGACCGAAAGGCGCTATGAGCGCGGCGTGGCCAGCTACCTGGAAATGCTGGAGGCGCAGCGCAGCCTGTTCGAGTCCGAGCAGGAGTTCATCCGGCTGCAGCAGCGCAGGCTGGTCAATGCGGTGGAACTGTACAAGGCGCTGGGCGGCTGGGAGCAGCCCGGCTCATGATGGATCAGCCGGCCTTGTCGATGCGGTAGGCGCAGCGTCGCGCGCCCGCGAGGATGTGTTCTTCGCGCCGCACCCGGACCTCTTCTCCCAGCACCTTGTGGAAAAGTTCCAGTTCGCTGCGGCAAAAGCCCATACAGGCTTTGGCCGCGGAACAGATCGGGCAATGGTTCTCGATGAAGAGGAAGTCCGCGCCGTCCTTGCGCAGCTCGGCCATGTAGCCTTCGGCGCTGCGGACTTCCACCAGCCGCTCGAGCCGCTCCTTCAGGCTGCGGGCGCCCTGCATGGCCTGGCGATAGCCGGTCAGCATGGCGGCTTCGCGCGCCTGGATCAGCTTTTCGATGCCCTCTTCGCCGAACACCTGGCGCACCGCGCCCAGCATCTGCACTGTCATTTCGGCATGCGTGTCCGGAAAGCGCCCGTTTCCGGCATCGGTCAGGAACCAGATCTGCGTGGGCCGGCCCCGGCCCGCGCTATGGCTTTCGGAATCCACCAGTCCTTCCGCATGCAGGCGCGTCATCTGCTGACGCACGGCCTCGGCCGTCACGTCCAAGGCCTTGGCAATGACCGCGACGGATTGCGGGCCGCGCGTCTTCAGGATCATGAGCACGCGGTCGGCGGGCTGATGTTCCCAGACCACGGGATGGGACGGACTGTCAGACATGGATGTGGATACTCCGGTTGTTTGCCTATGGTGCCATGAACCTGGCCTGCCGGTCAGCTTGAGGCGGCCGGTTGGTCCATCGAGGGCGCTTCCCAGCCGCCCCCCAGCGCCTTGTACAGCGCGATCAGGCGGGTATAGGACTCGGTTTCGGCCACGGCCACGGCGTCCTGGGCGCGCAAAAGCGTACGCTGCGCGTCCAGCACCGTCAAATAGGGGGTGCTGCCTTCGCGATAGCGCAATTGCGCCAGTTCCGCCGCCCTGCCGCTGTGAGCGGCCGCCTGCGCCAGGCTGCCCAGGCGCTGCTGGGTCTGGCCGTATTCGGTCAGCGCCGCTTCCAGTTCCTCGACCGCCCGCAACACGGTCAGCTCATAGCTGGCGACGGCGCCGTCCGCGCGCGCCACCGCGCCGCGCTTGCGCGCCAGCGCCGTGGGCAGGTGGAAAGCTGGCCAATTGGCCGTGGCCGCCACGCTGAACGCGCGGCTGGCCGATGAGCCGAAATCCGCGCCGCGCAGGGCGACAAAGCCCAGGAATCCGCCCAGGTCGATGCGCGGATACAGCTCGGCGGTCGCCACGCCCACCTCGGCGTTGGCGGCGGCCATGCCGCGTTCGGCCGCCAGCACGTCCGGGCGGCGCGACAGCAAGGCGCTCACGTCGCCAATCGGCAGGCGGGTGTCCAGCGGCGCCAGCGCCTTGCCCGCGTCCAGCTCGCCCAGTTCCACCGGCCGCAGGCCCGCCAGCACCGCGATCCGGTACTGCGCCAGCCGCCGGGCCGCGATCTGCAGCGGCACGCTGGCCTGCACAGTCTCCAGTTCGGCGCGCGCGCTGGCCAGGTCGCCTTCGTCGCCACGGCCGGCCGACACCATGGCCTGGATCACGCGCAGGCTGTCGCGCTGGCTCTGCAGGTTGGCGCGCGCCACGGCCAGGCGCTGTTCCGCGCCGCGCAGCTCGAAGTAATTGCGCGCCACTTCCGCGGCCACCACGATGCGGGTCTGGGCCAGGTCCGCGGCCTGGGCCTCGCTGCGCGCGGCGGCGCCCTCGGCCGCCCGGCGCAGCCGGCCGAACAGGTCCAGCTCCCAGGTGGCGTCGAAGCCCGCCCGGTAGCTCTCGGCCAGATTGCGCTGGCCGGTGGCGCCGGCATTGGCCTGGGACAGGCTGCGTTCATAGCCGCCGCCCAGCGTGACCGCCGGCAGCTGGTCCAGTTCCTTCTCGTCCAGCGCCGCGCGCGATTCGGCCAGGCGCGCCTGCGCCATGCGAATGTCGAGATTGCGGGACAGCGCCAGATCGATCAGCCGGTCCAGTTGAGGGTCCTGCAGTTGCTTCCACCAGTCGCGCTGCAGCTGGTCGGTGGAGAACAGGGCCTGCTCGGGGCTGGCCAGCGCCACCGGCGCGGCCTGGGGTTTCTGGTAGTCGGGGCCGACGGCGCAGCCGGCGGTGGCCAGCGCGGCCAGCAGCACGGCCGCGCCGCGGCGCAAGCGTAGGTAAAGTTGCGGATGCTTCATGATGATTTCCTTGGGCTAGGCCGAGACGCCGGGCGCTGCGGCGTCCTCGGCCTGGGCCAGCGCCAGTTCCCGGGCGCGCGGCGTATCGTGCGCTGCGCGGTGGTCGCGGGCGAAGACGGTGTAGACGGTGGGCAGCACGAACAGCGTGAACAGCGTGCCCACCAGCAGGCCCACCACGATGACCAGGCCCAGGCTGTAGCGGCTGTGCGCGCCCGCGCCGCTGGCGAACAGCAGCGGGATCAGGCCCATGACCATGGCGGCGGTCGTCATCAGGATGGGGCGCAGCCGGATGCGGGCGGCCTGCTCCATCGCGGTACGCCGGTCCAGCCCGTGACTGACCTGCATTTCATTGGCGAACTCCACCATCAGGATGCCGTGCTTGCTGATCAGGCCGATCAGCGTCACCAGCCCGATCTGGGTATAGATGTTGACGGTGGCCATGCCCAGCGCCAGCGGAATCAGCGCGCCGCAGATCGACATGGGCACGCTCACCAGGATGATGAAGGGATCGCGCAGGCTCTCGTATTGCGCCGCCAGCACCAGGTAGATCACGATGATGGCGAAGATGAAGGTGATCATCAGCGCCGAGCCTTCCTGGCTGTACTGGCGCGCGTCCGACTGCCAGTCGTAGCTGAAGCCGGCGGGCAGGAACTTGGCCTGGCCGGTCAGGAACTGCACCGCATCGCCCATGGTGACGCCCGGCATGGGGATGGCCTGGAAGGTGGCCGCGTTGAGCTGGTTGAACTGGGTCAGCTTGTTGGGCTCCACGCCCATGGACACGGTCACCAGGTTGGACAGCGGCACCTGCGCGCCGCTGGCGCTCTTGACGTAGTAGCGCGCCAGCGACGCCGGCGAAATGCGCTGTTCGCGCAGGCTCTGCGGAATGACGTCGTAGGAGCGGCCGTCCATGCCGAAGCGGTTCACGTAGTTCTCGCCCACCAGCACGGCCAGCGTGTCGCCGATGGCCTTCATGGTGACGCCCAGGCTGTTGGCCTTGGCGCGGTCCACCTTCAGCTGCACCACCGGGTTGTTGTAGTCCAGGTCGCTGTCGACCACCATGAACAAGCCGCTTTCGCGCGCCGCCTTCTTCAACCCTTCCATGGCCTCGTAGACCACCGGATAGTCGGACGCGCTCATGATGACCATCTGCACCGGCAGCCCGCCGGTCGAGCCCGGCAGCGACGGCAGCTGGAAGGCGAAGATGTTGCTGCCTTCGACCTGATTCACCTTGGCCTGCATGTCGGCCTGGATCTGGTCGGCCGAGCGGTGACGCTTTTCCCAGGACACGAAGTCCACGCCGCCGATGCTGTTGGACACGCCGTCGGAACCGTTGATCAGCCAGCGTCCCTGCTGTTCGGGCAGTGTCTTCATCACGTCGTCCCACTTGCGGCCGAACTTCTCGACATAGTCGATGTTGGCATGCTGCGGCGACTTGATCGCGGTCAGCACGGTGGACTGGTCCTCGACCGGCGCCAGCTCGCTTTGCGCGGCGTTGTACAGGAACGGCAGACTGGCCAGCACCGCCACGGCGATCAAGCCGGTCACCCAGCGATGATGCAGCGATACGTCCAGCACACGGCCATAGGCGTTCCCCAGGCCTTCGAAGAAATGCTCGGCGCGGCGCGCCATCCAGCCTTCGGACACGCGGCTGTTCAGCAGGAACGAGCTCATCACGGGCGACAAGGTCAGCGCAATGACACCCGACACCACCACGGAGCCCGCCAGGGTGAAGGCGAATTCCTTGAAGAGCGAACCGGTGAGCCCGCCCATCAGGCCGATGGGCGCGTAGACCGCCGCCAGCGTGATGGTCATCGCGATCACCGGCCCCGCCACTTCGCGCGCGCCGATGAGGGCCGCGCGCACCGGCGACTTGCCCTCTTCGATGTGGCGATGCACGTTTTCCACCACGACGATGGCGTCGTCCACCACCAGGCCGATGGCCAGCACCATGGCCAGCAAGGTCAGCAGGTTCACGCTGAAGCCGAACAGCGCCATGATGGCCGCCCCGCCCAGCATGGACAGGGGGATGGTCAACACCGGAATCAGCACGGCGCGCAGGGAGCCCAGGCACAGGAAGATCACTGCCACCACGATGATGATGGCCTCGATCAGCGTATGCACCACGCCGTCGATCGAGGCGCTAATGAAGCGCGCCAGCTCGAACGGCACCTGCACGCTGGTGCCGGGCGGCAGGTTCTGCTTGATGTTGGGCAGCAGCTCGTTCAGGCGCTTGACGATCACCAGCGGATTGCCCACCGGCGTGGCGTTCAGGCCGAAGTACACCGCCGGCTCGCCGTCCATCAGGCCGCTGGAATCGGTGGACGCGGCGCCCAGTTCCACCGTGGCCACGTCGCCCAGGCGCACGATCGCGTCGCCCTCGCGCTTGACCACCATGTCGCGGAATTCCGCGACGTTGACCAGGTCCGTGTTGACCTGGATGTTGGACACGACATACAGGCCCTTGGCCTGCCCCGGCGCCGCCTGGACGTTGTTGTCGCGCAGCGCGTCGGCCAGCTCGCCCGCGGAAATGCCGCGCGCCGCCATCCGGTTCGGGTCCAGCCACACCCGCATGGCCAGCTTCTGCCCGCCGTAGAGTTCCACGCTGGCCACGCCGTCGATGGACGAGAGCTGCGGCTGCACCACACGCGACAGATAGTCGGTCAGGGACGCCAGCGACAAGGTGCTGCTGGAAAAACCCACATAGGCCACGGCGGTCGCCTCGCCGGCGGACTTGACCAGCACGGGATCGTAGACGTCCTGCGGCAGGCGGTATTTGACCTCGTTGACCTTGGCCATCACCTCGGTCATGGCCTTGTTGGAATCGGCGTTCAGTTTCATCCGCACCGTGATCACGCTGCGGCCCTGCGTGGAGGAAGACGACAGGTAGTCGATGCCTTCCACCGTGGCCACGGACTGCGCGATGGGCTGGGTGACGAAGCCCTGCATCAGGTCGGGCGAAGCGCCCGGATACTGGGTGGTGATGGTGATGGTGGTGCTTTCGGTCAGCGGATACTGCCGCACCGGCAGGCCGCTCAGGGCCTTGATGCCCAACAGCAGGATCAGCGTGCTGACCACCAGCGCCAGCACGGGCCGGCGCACGAAAAGATCGGTGAATTTCATGTTTTGCTCCGCGCCCTTACCAGACTTGCGCCACGGTCTGCTGCGCGGCGTCCAGCGCCACGGTGTCCTCGGCGCCGACCTCGACCGCCGCGCCGTTGTGCAGGCGCAGTTGGCCCGAGGTCACGACCTGCTCGCCCGCCTGCAAGCCCTCGCTCACGACCACGCGGCCGCGCACGCGCTCGGCCGTCTTCACGTAGGCCTGGCGCACCGTCGTGCCGGCGGACGCCTCGCCCGTCTTGGGCGGGTTCAGCACATAGACGGAATCGCCATAGGCGCTATAGCTGATGGCGGTTTCCGGCACCGTGATCACGCCGGGGCGCGCAGGCAGGCCGATCTGCCCCTGGGCGTACATGCCTGCGGCGAGCGCGCCGTCGGCGTTGGGCAGGGTCGCCTGCACGCGCACGGTGCGCGATCCTGCATCCACCTGCGGCTCCACGGTGCTGATCTGGCCTTCGAAGACGCGCCCTGCATGGGCATCCACGGTCACCGCCACCGGCTGGCCCGCGCGCAACGCGCCCATGGCCTGCTCGGGCAGGGTGATATTGGCGTACATGGCGGAGGCGTCGGTCAACGACACCAGCGCATCGCCCGCGCGGGCGAACTGCCCCAGGTTGACTCGGCGCACGCCCAGCACGCCGTCGAACGGCGCCTTGACGCGCTTTTGCTCGATCAGCGCCTGCACCCGCTTGATGTCGCCCGCAGCCTGGTCGTAGTCGGCCTGCGCCTGGTCCAGCTGTTCACGCGTGGCGGCCTGCTGCGGCAGCAGGCGGCGGGTGCGGTCCAGCAAGGCGCGCGCATTGCGCGCCTGGGCCTGCAGGCGGGCCAGCTCGCCCTGCTCGGGGGCATCGTTCAACTGCACCAGCAACTGGCCGGCCTGGACCCGCGCGCCCGACGCGAACAGGATCCGGTCGACCCGGCCGTCCACTTCGGCCGCCACCTGCACCTGGCGCGCCGCTTCCAGCGAGCCGATGCCGCTCAGGGTCACGGGGAAGTCCGCCTGCCGCGCCGTGGCCACCGCGACCTTGGCCGGCGCCATGGCCCAGCCGCCCTTTTGCTGCGCGCCGCCGTACTTCCAGTACAACCCGCCGCCTACCAGCGCCGCCGCCAGCGCCACGGCGCCCGCGGCCCACGCTCCTGAATTCGCCTTCATGATTGACTCGCTATTTATCAAAGAATGTTCTTGGATAATCCACGATATCGGGCATTTCGTCAAAAGGGTTAATCCAATCCCAGGCATAGCGGCGGGCTATGGCCCGCAAGCCCCTGCAAGGCGTGTGGGCATAAAAAAACCGCCAGCAGGCTGGCGGTTTCGTGGAGCGCGGCGCGGTCAGGTCCGCACCATGTGCAGGTAGTGGCGATGCCGCTCGTACTGGTCCAGGATGTCGCCGATGACCGCGTCGCGGCTCCAGCCCATGATGTCGTAGTCCTGCCCGCCTTCGCGCAGATGGACCTCGGCGCGGAAGTACTTGCGCTCTTCCTCGTCGGCCGCTTCCTCGGGCGTGAGGCTGGGACGCACGAAGGCTTCCGGCTGCACGGCATAGGAAAAGTCCAGATGCTCGCCATGGGAGACTTCCATGATCACGCCCTCGTCGTTGCCGTGTTCGCGCACTTCCACTTGATAGCCCTGCTTGCGCAGCTCGTCCGCCACGTCTTCCAGCGCGGGGCGCACCACGTCGCCGATGAAGCGCTGCACATGGGCGCGGCGCGGCATCATGACCATGTTGCGCAAGCGCCGCTCCCATGACTGTCCGCCGCGCGCGGGGCGCGACAGCGTCAGCGACTGGTAGCGGATGCCGCGCTTGGTCGCGTCCAGCCTCAGCGCCTTGAACAGCCCCCACAACGACAGCAGCAGGATGATGGAGAATGGCAACGCGCTGGCGATGGTGGCGGTCTGCAGGGCCGTCAAGCCGTCGGCCAGCAGCAGCGCGATCGCCACCGCGCCCATCAGCACCGACCAGAAGATGCGTTGCCACACGGGCGTGCGGTCCGAGCCGCCAGAGGCCAGCAGGTCGACCACCAACGCGCCCGAGTCAGCCGAGGTGACGAAGAACACCGCCACCATCGCGATGGCGACGACGGAAAGCACCCCGCTCCATGGCAATTGCCCAAGAAAGGCGAACAGCGCCAGGGAAGAATCGGCCTGCACCACTTCCGCCAGGCCCTGCACCTTGTCGACCAGGATCATGTGGATGGCGGTATCGCCGAACACCGTCATCCAGAACAGCGTGAAGCCGGCCGGCACCAGCAGCACCCCGGTGACGAATTCGCGGATGGTGCGGCCGCGCGAGATGCGCGCGATGAACAGGCCGACGAACGGCGACCAGGCGATCCACCAGCCCCAGTAGAACAGCGTCCAGCCGCCGATCCAGTCGGTGGGTTCGTAGGCGTAGAGGTTGAAGGTCTTGTTGACGATGTCCGACAGATAGGCGCCGGTGTTCTGCACGAAGGTCTGGAACAGGAACACCGTGGGGCCGACCACCAGCACGAACAGCAGCAGCACCGCCGCCAGCACCAGATTGGTCTCGGACAGGATGCGGATGCCCTTGTCCAGGCCGCTGGCCACCGACAAGGTCGCCAGGCCGCAGGTCACGACGATCAGAATGATCTGCGTGGTCACGCCCACCGGAACGCCGAACAGCTGGTTCAGGCCGCTGTTGATCTGCGCCACGCCCAGGCCCAGCGAAGTGGCCACGCCCAACACCGTGCCTATGATGGCGAAGATGTCGACCGCATGCCCGATGGGCCCATGGATACGGTTGCCGATCAGCGGATACAGCGCCGAACGCAAGGTCAGCGGCAGCCCGTGCCGGTAGCTGAAAAACGCCAGGATCAGCGCCACCACCGCGTAGATGGCCCAGGCATGCAGGCCCCAGTGGAAGAAGGTGATCTTCATGGCTTCACGGGCCGCGATGGCCGTGCCCCCTTCGCCCACCGGCGGCGCGATGAAGTGCATCACGGGTTCGGCCACGCCGAAGAACATCAGGCCGATCCCCATGCCCGCGGAGAACAGCATCGCGAACCAGGTGAAGTTGCGGTAATCGGGTTCGCTGTGGTCGGGACCCAGCTTGATGTCGCCATACCGGCTGACCGCCAGGAACACCACCGCGATCAGGATGATGGCCACGACCAGGATATAGAACCAGCTGGCGTTGCCTAATATCCAGCCCTGCACGGATTCGAACAGGCTTTGCGCCGCCTTGGGCGCGAGTATCGCGAATCCGACCAGCAGCAGCGTGAACACGGCCGCTGGAAAAAACACAGGGCGATTGATGGTGGATGGTCGGGTTTCTGAAGTCATGCTGCCGCTCCTTTCGCCCGAGGGTTGGAAGTTCCCAGCGCGCGTCCCCCCTCAGTCCGGCCGCGCGCCGCAAGTATTACTATCACGGCCTAAGGCCGTCTGACAATCTGAAACCTCAAGCCGGGCCGGCCTCAGGAGAGATATCCCATGATCGATCATCTGGACCATCTGGTCCTGACCTGCACCGACCCCGACGCCACGGTGGACTTCTATACCCGGATCCTGGGCATGCGCCTGGAGACCTTCGGCGAAGGCCGCCAGGCGCTGCGCTTCGGCAACCAGAAGATCAATCTGCACGTGCGCGGCCATGAATTCGAACCCAAGGCCCATCTGCCCGTACCCGGCGCGCTGGACCTGTGCTTCATTGCCGACCGCCCGCTGGAAGCCGTGATCGCGCATCTGAACCGTGTAGGCGCCCGGATCATCGAAGGCCCGGTGCCGCGCACCGGCGCCACCGGCAAGATCCGCTCGGTCTACCTGCGGGATCCGGACCTGAACCTGATCGAAATCTCGGAATTGCTGGCCTGAGGCCGGGGACCGACCGCCTTACTCGGTCTTCGGTTCGCCGAAGACCACGCTGCGGAAGAAACCGGCCAGCACGGCCTCGGTCATTTCCGGCGTGACGGCCTGCGGGTCGAACGCGTAGCTGAACTGCATCCCGTCCGACAAGGCCAGCAGGCCCAGCGCCATCTGCTCCGGCGGCATGCGTAGCGGCGTGCCGACCCGCGCGGAAAACTGGCGGATGTACTCCGTGGTGGCTTCGCGCAATTCCCGCATGCAGGCCACGAAGCCAGCCCGGAAATCCGGATCGCGCGCCGCCTGCAACTTGCCTTCCATCCACAGCAGGAAACAGTCGTTCTCGCGGTAATGCGTGGAGTAGTACTCCAGCACGCGGGCCTCCATCTGCGGACGCGATTCGCCATCCTCGAAGATGGCGCGCATATCGCTCATCACTCTCTCGTGATCGCGCCTGAGCAGCTGCAGGAACAGTTCGGACTTGCTGGTGAAGTTGGAATAAAAGGCCCCGCGCGTGTAGCCCGCCTGCTCGGCGATGTCCTCCACGCTGGCAGCCACGAATCCCTTGGCAAGAAAAATCGATTGCGCAGCGTCGAGCAGACGCTGGCGCGTCTGATCACGGCTTTGCTCTCGCGTAAGGCGGACTTTTGACATGGCGCGAGTTTAGCACTGGGGCGCACTTCAAATTCAATATTGAATCTGAATTCATACCTGTATTAGAATCCAGGCCGTATCGGGCCGGAACTGGCCCTTATTCCCGAATTTCCGCGCCGCGAGGTGTTACGTGACTTGCCCTGGCCCTGCCGCGCGCCTTGATGCGCGCGCCGCCGCGGCCGCCCCTGAGGCGCCGCTTTCGCCCTCCACCCGCTCCCGCCGTTGGCCGCGCCTGTCGGCGCTGCCAGGCGCCGCGGCCCTCGCCTTGCTGCTCGTCGCCTGCGGCCGCAACGAGGCGCCCCCGCCGGCGCCGCGCCCGGTGGTCGCCATGCCTGCCCAGGCCGATGAGCGCCTGCCGGCCTGGACCCTGCCGGGCGAAGTGCAGGCGCGCTACAGCACGCCGCTGTCGTTCCGCGTGGGCGGCAAGATCATCGAGCGCCAGGTCCGGCTGGGCGACACCGTCGCCCCCGGGCAGATCGTCGCCAAGCTGGATCCAGCCGACGCCGCCAAGAGCGCGGCCAGCGCCCGCGCGCAGCTGTCGGCGGCCCAGCACCAGTTGGACTATGCGCGCCAGCAGCTGGACCGCGACCGCGCCCAGGCCCGCGAAAACCTGATCGCCGCGACCCAGCTGGAACAGACCCGCAACGCCTACGCCGCGGCATTGGCGCAACGCGACCAGGCGCAGCAGCAGGCGGCGCTGGCGGCCGACCAGCTCAAATACACCACGCTGCAGGCCGACCACGCCGGCGTCATCACCGCGGAACAGGCCGACACCGGCCAGAACGTCGGCTCGGGCGACCCGGTCTACAGCCTGGCCTGGTCCGGCGATATCGACGCCATCTGCGACGTGCCGGAAAGCGTGCTGGCGAGCCTGGCCATCGGCCAGCGCGCCAGCGTCATGCTCGGCCCCCTGCCCGGCCAGACGTTTTCCGCCGTGCTGCGCGAGATCGCGCCGGCCGCGGATCCGCAAAGCCGCACCTATCGCGCCAAGCTCACGCTGGAATCCCCGACCCCGGAGGTGCGCCTGGGCATGACGGCCAACATCAGCTTCGACAACCGCTCTGGCGACAGCCTGACGACCTACACCGTGCCGGCCACCGCGCTGTTCCATGACGGCCCCGCGCCCGCGGTGTGGATCATCAAGCCGGACGCCGACACGCTGGAGCTGCGCCGCGTCGAAGTGCTGCGCTACGACGCCCGCACCGTGACCCTGTCCAAGGGCTTGCAGGCCGGCGAACGCGTGGTCTGGCAAGGCGTGCACGCGGTGGCCGCCGGCGAAAAGGTCCGCGCCGTGCCGCCGCTGCATCCCGAGGATTTCGCCTCATGAGCGGCCCGCAACACGAGGCTGCGAACCAGGCGCATCGCCACGAGGAAGGCCGCTTCAACCTGTCGGCCTGGGCGCTGCGGCACCAGCCCCTGGTCATCTTCATCATCACGCTGATCACGCTGTTCGGCGTGCTGTCGTATTCGAAGCTGGCGCAATCGGAAGATCCGCCCTTCACCTTCCGCGTCATGGTCATCAAGACGCTGTGGCCTGGCGCCACCGCGCAACAGATGCAGGAACAGGTCACCGACCGCATCGCCAAGAAGCTGCAGGAAGCCCCCAACACGGACTTCATGCGCAGCTATTCGCGGCCGGGCGAGTCGCTGATCTTCTACACCATGAAGGACTCGGCGCCCGCCAGCACCGTGGCCGAGCAGTGGTACCAGGTACGCAAGAAGGTGGGCGACATCTCGGCCACGCTGCCCCCGGGCGTGCAAGGCCCCTTCTTCAACGACGAGTTCGGCGACGTCTACACCAACATCTACACGCTGCACGGCGACGGTTTTTCGCCGGCCCAATTGCACGACTACGCCGACCGCCTGCGCACCGTGCTGCTGCGCGTGCCGGGCGTGGCCAAGGTGGACTACTTCGGCGACCAGCCCGAGCACATCTACGTCGAAATCTCCAACACCCAGCTGACGCGGCTGGGCGTGTCGCCGCAGCAGATCGCCCAAGCCATCAACAACCAGAACGCGGTGACCGGCGCCGGCACCTTGACCACCGCCGACGACCGCATCTTCGTGCGGCCCACCGGCCAGTACGCCAGCAGCCGGGCCCTGGCCGACACGCTGATCCGGGTCAACGGCAAATCGATCCGGCTGGGCGACATCGCCACCATCCGCCGCGGCTACCAGGACCCGGCCATCGAGCAGATGCGGCTGGGCGGCAGCGCCGTGCTGGGCATAGGCATCACCATGCAGCCGGGGCGCGACGTGGTGCATCTGGGCCGCGCCTTGAACGCCAAGTTCGAGGAACTCCAGGCCCAGTTGCCCGCCGGCCTGACGCTGAAGGAAGTCTCCAGCATGCCCCGCGCGGTGTCGCATTCGGTCGACGACTTCCTGCGCTCGGTGGCGGAAGCGGTCGCCATCGTGTTGGCGGTGAGCCTGGTGTCGCTGGGTTTCCGCACCGGCATGGTCGTGGTCATCTCTATCCCGGTGGTGCTGGCGGTCACGGCGCTGTTCATGGACATGTTCGGCATCGGCCTGCACAAGGTATCCCTGGGCACGCTGGTGCTGGCGCTGGGCCTGCTGGTGGACGACGCCATCATCGCGGTCGAGATGATGGCCGTGAAGCTGGAGCAGGGCTGGAGCCGCGCGCGCGCGGCCGCATTCGCCTACACCAGTACGGCCTTTCCCATGCTGACCGGCACCCTGGTCACGGTGGCGGGCTTTCTGCCGATCGCGCTGGCCAAGTCCAGCACGGGCGAATACACGCGCTCCATCTTCCAGGTGTCCGCCATCGCGCTGATCACCTCCTGGTTCGCCGCCGTGGTGCTGATTCCGCTGCTGGGCTACCGCCTGCTGCCCGAACGCAAGCGCGAAGCCCATCTGCCCGACGACCACGAACACGACATCTACAACACCCGCTTCTATCAGCGCCTGCGCGGCTGGGTGGGCTGGTGCGTGGATCGCCGTTATCTGGTGCTGGGCGCCACCGCGCTGATCTTCGTCGTGTCCATGGCCTGCTTCCGCTTCGTGCCGCAGCAGTTCTTCCCCAGCTCCGACCGCAGCGAGTTGCTGGTGGACGTGCGCCTGCAGGAAGGCGCTTCGTTCGCGGCCACGCTGCGCCAGGTAGAACGGCTGGAAAAGGCGCTGGAAGGCCGCCCCGAAATCGACCATTCGGTCAGCTTCGTCGGCACCGGCGCGCCGCGCTTCTACCTGCCGCTGGACCAGCAGCTCGCCACGCCGAACTTCGCGCAGTTGGTCATCACCACGCATTCGGTCGAGGACCGCGAGAAGCTCGCCCAATGGCTGCAGCCCGTGCTGCGCGAGCAGTTTCCGGCCATACGCAGCCGCCTGTCGCGCCTGGAGAACGGCCCGCCCGTGGGCTTCCAGGTGCAGTTCCGCGTCAGCGGCGACAAGATCGCCGACGTGCGCGCGGTGGCCGAGCAGGTGGCCGCCGAGGTCCGCGCCGATCCGCGCTCGACCAATGTGCAGTTTGACTGGGACGAGCCGTCCGAACGTTCGGTGCGCTTCGAGATCGACCAGCAGAAGG
>JALDYL010000258.1:0-5772 GCA_032153965.1 Achromobacter sp.
GCCGGCAACTGGTGCGCAACGTCGACCACGCCAACTACACGGACTGGAAGCTGGGCCTGACGAAGGACTTCGGCCAGGGCCTGTCGGTATCGCTGGCCTACCTGGACACCAACGCCGACCGCGCCGTCTACACCAATACACGCGGCCGCGACATGGGTCGCGCAACGGGCTTGCTGTCGCTGACCAAGACGTTCTGAGCGCCCCGGACGTTGACGCGTTTTTTACGCGCCGCGTCCGCTTTTATCGGCAGGATTTACGGCGCGCTTCCTATAGTGGAACCGTCATCAACCAACCGGATCCCCGGAACGCCGCCAGCGGCGCCTCCGATCCCGCTACCCGCCATGATCCCCCGACTGCAGGTCCGCCACTCCCCCATACCCGACATCCTGCCCGCGCAACGCGCGCCAGCCCGCACCGAACTGGTCGCGCTGACCATCAGGATAGATACGCTGGACGCGCTGAACGTGCGGCTGGCGCTGCACCGCGCGCTGGGCGAGCGCATCGGCGTCTATGTGCTGTCGGTGGATCACGCGCATGCGCAAAGCGTGCTGCAGCTGCAATGCGAACGCGGCCAGCTGGATGCGCTGATGCACGCGGTAATGTCCGGCCTGCCCCGCGCCGAGTTCGGCCCGGTGCGCCCCGCGCACGCGATGACGGTGCAGTAAGCCATGGACATGCCACGCAAGACCGCATTCGAGGGCATCTGGCTGCCCATGGTCACGCCGCTGCGCGGCGGCTATGTGGACCTGGACGCCGCGCAGGCGCTGGCCCGCTACTACCGCAACGCGGGCATCGCCGGCCTGGTGCTGTTCGGCTCCACCGGCGAGGGCAATCTGCTCAGCGTGCCGGAGAAGGTCGACATGATAGAAGCCATATCGAGCGACCCGCACGCGCTGCCGCTGGTGTTCGGCGCGGGCGGCGTCGATACGCGCGGCGTCGCGACCGCGATCCGGCGCCTGGACAAGTACCAGCCGGCCGGCTATCTGGTGCCGCCGCCCTACTACCTGGGCCCGTCTCAGGCCGGCATCTTGTGGCATTACCGCCAGATCGCCTGGGCCACGGAGCGGCCCATCATCCTGTACAACATCCCCAAGCGCACCGGCGTGACGATGACGGTCGAAACCATGGAGGCGCTGGCCGCGCTGCCCAACTTCAGCGCCGTGAAGGAATGCAATCCCTCGGTGCTGGCGGCGCTGAACCGGCGCAGCGCGCTGACCCCGCTATGCGGCGAGGACCTGGCCCTGCTGGATCACTTCCTGGCCGGCGGCAGCGGCGCCATCCCGGCCGCCGCGCATATCTTTCCCGAGCGCTATGTCGAAGTCATGCAACTGGCGCGCGAAGGCCACGCAGAGGCTGCGCGCGAGCTGTTCGAGCCGCTGCGCGGCCTGATCCGCCTGCTGTTTGCCGAACCCAATCCAGCGCCCATCAAGCGCGCCCTCGCGATGCAGGGGCTCATCGCCGACGAGCTGCGCATGCCCATGACCAGCGCCAGCCGCGAACTGGGACAACGCCTGCAACGGGCCATGAGCGTGGTACAGGGTTCGCCTAGCCGGCTGCAGACAGCCTGAAGACGGATACCGCGTTCGCCAGTTCGCCCGCCTGATCGCGCAGGGCGGAAGCCGATGCGGCGAACTCTTCCACCAGCGCGGCGTTCTGCTGCGTCACGCCGTCCAGATGCGTCACGGCCTGGTTGATCTGCTCGATGCCCACGCTCTGCTCCGCCGAGGCCGTGGCGATCTCGCCCATCAGCGGCGCGCTGGTGGCGGCCGACTCCAGCACGTTGCCCATCGTCGCGCTGGCCTGCTCGACGCGCTGGCTGCCACGCGCCACCGAATCCGCCGACGCTTCGATCAGCGTCTTGATTTCCTTGGCGGCGGTGGCCGAGCGCTGAGCCAGCGCGCGCACCTCGCCCGCCACCACTGCGAAGCCCCGGCCCTGCTCTCCGGCCCGCGCCGCTTCCACCGCGGCGTTCAATGCCAGGATGTTGGTCTGGAACGCAATCTCGTCGATCAGCCGGATGATCTCGTCGATGCGCTGCGAGCTATGCGAAATCTCGCGCATGGCGTCGATGGCATGCTGGGTTTCATCGCTGCCCTGCCGCGCCAACTGCGCCGCCTGGCCGGCCAGCGCGCTGACCTCGCGCACATGTTGCGCGCTCTGCTGGGCGGTCGCGGTGATCTGCTCCACGCTGGCGGCCGTCTGTTCCAGCGCGGCGGCCTGCTTCTCGGTGCGGTCCGACAGGTCCATGCTGCCCGCCGCGATCTGCCGCGAGGCGGCCGCGATCGAGGTGGTGGAATGCACGATGCTGCGCACCGCCCCGTCCAGGCGCTGCTGCATCCGCGCCAGGGCGTCGAACAGGCGGCCGATCTCGCCACGCTGGTTGCGCGGCACACTGCCGGACAGATCGCCATTGGCCACGCGTTCGCATACCGCCACCGCCTGATCCAGCGGACCGAGGATGTGCGTGCGGAAAAAGCGCAGCGCCGCCGCCAACAGCAGCACCAGGAGGCCGAGCGTCACGCCGCCCTGCCGCCACAAGGTGGCGTAGAACGCCTGGTCGACGTCGTCGACGTACAAACCCGTGAACAACAGCCAGCCCCAGTCGGCGTCGTAGGCGGCATAGCTGATCTTGGGCAGCGCCTGTTCCGTTCCCGGCCGCGGGAATTGGTAGCGCGTATAGCCGCCGCCAGCCTTGCCCTGGGCGTAGAGGTTTTCGAAGATCGGCTGCCCTGCGCTGTCCTTGACGGACCGGACGTTGGTGCCGACCAGCTTGGGATCGGGATGCACCAGCAGGTCATAGCCGTCGCCGAAGGCGCCTACGTAACCATCCTCGCCATAGCGCAGTTGCGCCAGCCGGCGCGCCACATTGCGCTTGGCCTCCTCCTGGGGCATGCCCTCGCGCACGCTTTGCTTGCCGTTGCGCACGATGCTGGATGCCAGATCGAGGACGTGGCGCAGTTCGGTCTTGCGCTCGGCCACCATCTCGCCGCGGCGCTCCCAGGCGTCCCAGGCGCCCAAGGCCAGCACGACGGCGCCGACCGCGAACACGAACCACAGCAGTTCCCTGCGCAAGCTGGAATTTTTCATAGTCCTCTTATCCTTGTTCATCTGGCCATGAAACCAATCAAGGCAAGATGTGACGTTTTATGTATTTATTCCGTCAGAATAAGGGACAGCATCATGGTTTTCACCAAGTCCGCACGCGGCATTTGATCTAGCGCAAGGCCCATAAAAAAAACGCAAGGCGCGCTTGCCTTGCGTTTTTTCCGTGATGGCGGCCTTTAAGCCGCACTGCCGATCACATGTTTTCGATCATCACCTGGCCAAAGCCCGAGCACGACACCTGGGTCGCGCCTTCGAGCAGGCGGGCGAAGTCGTAAGTGACCTTCTTGGACAGGATGGATTTTTCCATGCTGGAGATGATCAGGTCGGCAGCTTCGGTCCAGCCCATGTGGCGCAGCATCATTTCGGCCGACAGGATTTCGGAACCGGGGTTCACGTAGTCCTTGCCGGCGTACTTCGGCGCGGTGCCGTGGGTGGCTTCGAACATGGCGACCGAGTCGGACAGGTTGGCGCCCGGGGCGATGCCGATGCCGCCCACTTGCGCGGCCAGCGCGTCCGAGATGTAGTCGCCGTTCAGGTTCAGCGTGGCGATCACGTCGTATTCGGCCGGACGCAGCAGGATCTGCTGCAGGAAGGCGTCGGCGATCACGTCCTTGACGATGATCTCGCGGCCCGTCTTCGGGTTCTTGAACTTGCACCACGGGCCGCCGTCGATCAGCGTGGCGCCGAATTCCTTCTGCAGCAGCGCGTAGCCCCAGTCGCGGAAGCCGCCTTCCGTGAACTTCATGATGTTGCCCTTGTGCACCAGCGTCAGCGACGTGCGGTCATTGTCGATGACGTACTGCGCCGCCTTGCGCACCAGGCGCTCGGTGCCTTCGCGCGACACCGGCTTGATGCCGATGGACGAGGTGTTCGGGAAGCGGATCTTCTTCACGCCGAGCTTGGTCTGCAGGAACTGGATCAGTTCCTTGGCCTGCTCGCTTTCGGCCATGTATTCGATGCCGGCATAGATGTCTTCCGAGTTCTCGCGGAAGATCACCATGTTGGTCTTTTCGGGTTCGCGCACCGGCGAAGGCACGCCCTTGAAGTACGCCACCGGGCGCAGGCAGACATACAGGTCCAGCTGCTGGCGCAGGGCCACGTTCAACGAGCGGATGCCGCCGCCGACCGGGGTGGTCAGCGGGCCCTTGATGGACACCACGTAATCCTTGACGACTTCCAGGGTCTCGTCAGGCAGCCACACGTCCGGGCCGTAGACCTTGGTGGCCTTCTCGCCGGCATAGACTTCCATCCAGTGGATCTTGCGCTTGCCGCCATAGGCTTTTTGCACCGCGGCGTCGACAACCTTGATCATCACCGGGGTGATGTCAGCGCCCGTGCCGTCGCCTTCAATGAAGGGAACGATGGGTTGTTCAGGCACATTCAGCGAGAAATCAGCGTTGACCGTGATTTTCTGGCCGCCAGCGGGAACCTTGATATGTTGGTAGGACATGAATGCTCCATTTGCTCCGAGTGGTTTTTCTGCACGCGCCGGCATCGGGAAGTGTCCGTTCCGGCGGGGAAGATCGCCCACGGGAACCGCGCACTGGATGGCCGATAGCAACCAATTCTATATCGCAAAGGGGCTGGCGGGCCTGACCGCTCGCGCGCGGCGGTAAAATAATGCATCACCAGCCTGCTTTCCGCCCCAACAGATGTTCAATCCCTCCCGCGACCAAGTCCGCGAATTCTTTATCGAAACCTGGCGCAAACACCGCGCTTCCGACGTGCTGACGCCGCTCGAGGCCATCGCGCTGGACTGGATCATCGAACATCCCGAGTACCACGGCGACCTGGAAAGCCCCGAGGCCATGACGGCCGAATACGCCGTGGAGAAGGGCCGCACCAACCCCTTTCTGCACCTGTCCATGCACCTGGCCATCGCCGAGCAGCTGTCGATCGACCATCCGCCCGGCATCCGGCAGGCCTACCAGCAACTGGTGGCGCGCGGCGACGCGCACCAGGCCGCGCACGAAATCATGGAATGCCTGGGCCAGGTGGTCTGGGAGGCGCAGCGCCTGGGCACGCCGCTGGACAGCGACACCTATATCGATCTGATCCGCCAGCGCGCCAGCCGCTGAGCGCAGCGGCATCCGCCCAAAGAAAAGCCCCCACGCTGCGCCTTCGGCTTGCTGCCCCCCGAGGGGGCTTTTTTTCCTTGGGGCGGCCCGGCGGAAAAAAAAGCCCCCACGCTGCGCCTTCGGCTTGCTGCCCCCCGAGGGGGCTTTTTTTCCTTGGGGCGGCCCGGCGGAAAAAAAAGCCCTCGGTCTTCCGAGGGCTTTCTTGTTTCCGGGACGATCCGGACGGCTTACCTGCGCACGCCCAGATCGCTGGGCTGCGCAGCCAGCCAGGCGGCTACGTTGGAGATGTCCTGGTCGGACAGCTGGGTCGCGAAGGCGCCCATGATGGGATTCTTGCGCACGTTGGCCGTGGCCGCGCTGCCGGAGGCGCCGCGCTTGTAGGCCTTCAGTGCGTGGACCAGGTAGTCCGCGTGCTGGCCGGCCAGGGTCGGATAGGCCGGGTCAACGGCGGTCTTGGCATCCGCGCCGTGGCAGGAAGCGCAGTTGAATTTGTCGAAGACGGCCTTGCCGGCCGCCAGGTCCTGCGCCTGGGCAGCAACGCCCGTCATGGCCAGGGTCGCGCCCGCAAGGGCAAGCATGTAGCGATTCA
>JALDYL010000259.1:0-5771 GCA_032153965.1 Achromobacter sp.
GATCCTTGTTGGGATCCGCGCTGTAGATGCCGTCGACCTTGGTGGCCTTCAGCACAATCTCCGCCCCGATCTCGGCGCCGCGCAACGCAGCAGCCGTGTCCGTGGTGAAGAAGGGGTTGCCGGTACCTGCCGCGAAAATGACGACCTTGCCCTCTTCGAGGTAGCGCAGCGCCTTCGGGCGGATGTACGGTTCGACGACCTGATCGATGTTCAAGGCCGACTGCACGCGGGTGTCGATACCCTTGTGCTTGAGCGCGTCCTGCAGTGCAAGCGCGTTCATGATGGTGGCCATCATGCCCATGTAGTCGGCGGTCGCGCGGTCCATGCCCTGCGCACCCGGGGCGACGCCACGGAAAATGTTACCTCCGCCAATGACGATGGCCAGTTCGACGCCGGTGGCGGCGACTTCGGCGATCTCATCGGTCATGCGGACGATGGTGGAACGGTTGATGCCAAAAGCATCCTCGCCCATCAGCGCCTCGCCGGAAAGTTTGAGAAGAACCCGTTTGTATGCTCTGCTGCTCATAGGTGATATCCCGAAGAACAATCCGACGAAAGTGTAAGACAAGAAATAGGCCGGACTAGAATTTAATCTAGCGCCGGCCCTTAAGCACTACCCTGGGTCAGGCGCGGCCAGCGGCGGCGGCGGCGACCTCAGCGGCGAAATCGCTGGTCTTCTTCTCGATACCTTCGCCGACAACGAACAGCACGAACTTGCTGATCGAAGCGCCCTTTTCCTTGAGCATCTGCTCAACGCTGTGCTTGTCGCTCTTGACGAACGGCTGCGACAGCAGGGTGACTTCCTTCAGGAACTTCGCGACCGAACCTTCGACCATCTTGGCGACGATTTCAGCCGGCTTGCCCGATTCGGCGGCCTTCTGTTCGGCAACCGAGCGCTCGGCGGCGATGTCGGCGGGGTTAACGCCATCGGCGTTCAGCGCCTTGGGCTTGGTGGCGGCGATGTGCATCGCCAGGTCCTTGCCCACTTCTTCCGCGCCGGTGTATTCGACCAGCACGCCGATCTTGCCGCCGTGCACGTAGCTGGCCAGCGCGTTCGGGGTCTCGATGCGCTCGAAGCGGCGGATCGAGATGTTTTCGCCGATCTTGCCGATCAGGGCGGTACGGGTCGTTTCAACGGTGCCTTCACCGAACGGCAGGGCCGACAGAGCGGCGACGTCGGCCGGGTTCTGCGTGGCGACCAGTTCAGCCAGCTTGTTCACGAAGCCGACGAAGTCGTCGTTCTTGGCGACGAAGTCGGTTTCGCAGTTGATTTCGATGACGGCGCCCTTCTTGGCGTCGGCGGAGATGAACAGACCGATCAGGCCTTCAGCGGTGACGCGGGCGGCAGCCTTGCTGGCCTTGTTGCCCAGCTTGACGCGCAGGATTTCCTCGGCGCGGGCCAGGTCGCCCTCGGCTTCCGTCAAGGCCTTCTTGCACTCCATCATGGGGGCGTCGGTCTTTTCGCGCAGTTCCTTGACCAGGGCAGCGGTAATTTCAGCCATGTTTGCTCCAATTTGCTAGAACATGCCCCGGCGCACCGGGACAGTGGTTTGATTCGATGGGACATCCGCGACTAGCGGATCAGGAAGATGGGAGCCCACCTTCGCATTGCCGGCGAGGCGGGAGCGGACCGCTTTCGGCACCGCTCCCAGACGCTAACCGCCGGACATGACAACAGGCTTAGGCCTGGTTGTCCTGCACTTCGACGAACTCTTCCTGGCCTTCGCCCAGTTCTTCGACCAGACCGTTCAGGTTCTGTTCGCGGCCTTCCAGCACGGCGTCGGCGATGCCCTTGGCGTACAGCGCGATGGCCTTGGCCGAGTCGTCGTTGCCGGGGATGACGTAGTCGATGCCGTCGGGCGAGTGGTTGGTGTCAACCACGGCGACCACGGGGATACCCAGCGTCTTGGCTTCGGCGATGGCAATCTTGTGGTAGCCGACGTCGATGACGAACATGGCGTCAGGCAGACCGTTCATGTCCTTGATGCCGCCGATCGACTTGTTCAGCTTGTCCAGTTCGCGTTGGAACAGCAGGCCTTCCTTCTTGATCATGCGCTCGGCGCCGCCTTCGGCAACGACGACTTCCATGTCCTTCAGGCGCTTGACCGAGGTCTTGACCGTCTTGAAGTTGGTCAGCATGCCGCCGAGCCAGCGGGCGTCGACGAAGGGCATGCCGCAACGGGCGGCTTCGGTGGCGACCAGCTCGCGAGCAGCGCGCTTGGTGCCGACGAACAGGATGTTGCCGCCGCGAGCAGCCAGCTGCTTCACGAACTTGGTGGCTTCCTGGTACTTATCAACCGTCTTTTCCAGGTTGATGATGTGAATCTTGTTGCGGTGACCGAAGATGTACGGAGCCATCTTGGGGTTCCAGTAACGGGTTTGGTGACCAAAGTGGACACCCGCTTCCAGCATTTCGCGCATCAAAGACATGTAATTCTCCAAGGGTTGATTTCTTGCGCCGCACCTGCATCAGCCTCTGGCTGACACCCTGGGTGGTGTTGCGCGCGATTTCCCGCAAATGCGGGATGACAAAATTTTAACCGGGCCGACCGATCACTGCCGCAATAACTACGACGCCTAGGGCGCCTTCTACTACGCTGCCGCGATAAACCCAGACGGCCGCCACGACCAAGAGCCTTGCACCGCACGCTTGCAGGCGCTTGCCCAGACCCACCAGGAATTTCCTGGAAGTTTCCGGCGGTTTCCCGAAAGCGCACCCGGACCTGTTTTGTTGGCGGCGAAATCCAGCTCTGGAAATTCCAGCTCTTCGCGTTCAAGCGTGAGGTTTTACGCCCTGGCTTCAGTTCGACCGCGCATCAGACCATCGGGGCATTTCTTAAAAAAACGCGAACGTTTTCAAGAACTTAAACCGACATCCACACCGAGTCCAGACCCTGAGCCTGCATCGCCGCTCTAAAACATGACCGAGCTTACAAGCACGCCGCATCCCAGCTTGCGCCCGCTTTGGAATCTACCGCCGCCCACGTTGGCCCGACTGGTTTCCTGCCTGCGTGCCCGCCCATGGAACCCACGACCCACCCGATTTCGCTCCACAACCTTCGCTTGCGGTGAAACTTCAGGGCGCGCCGCCGATCACTATGAAAGGATCCGCTGCCAGTAAAACTGCCGGGTTTGCGTGGTGCAACGCTTGACGCCGCTGCCAACACCCGCCGGGTTCAGCCTTTGCCGTAACCCGATTGCTCCCCAAAATTTTAGGGAAGCCTATAATTCTACTATTCTTTCAAGCAGACATTCAAGCGAGATATCGCGAAGCGACTCCATGGGCACTATTACCAATCAGGCCGACCTGGCCAAGATGCGCGCCGCCTGCCAGGACGCGGCCAAAGTCCTCGATTTCATCACCCCCTACGTCAAGCCTGGGGTCACCACCGGGGAGCTGGACCGCCTCTGCCTGGAATACTTGACCGACCAGCTGGGCGTGAAATCCGCCACCGTGGGCTATGCGCCCCCGGGCTACCCGCCCTTTCCCGGCGCCATCTGTACCTCGGTCAACCATCAGGTCTGCCACGGCATCCCGGGCGACAAGGTGCTGAAGAACGGCGACTCGCTGAATATCGACGTCACCATCATCAAGGATGGCTGGTTCGGCGATACCAGCCGCATGTACCCGGTGGGCGAACAGTCCATCTTGTCGCGTCGCCTGACCGAGATCACCTTCGAATGCATGTGGAAAGGCATTCAGCAGGTGAAAAACGGGGCCACATTGGGCGACATCGGCAACGCGATCCAGAAGCACGCCGAAGCCAACGGCTTTTCGGTGGTGCGCGAATTCTGCGGCCATGGCATCGGCCAGCGCTTCCATGAAGACCCGCAGGTGTTGCACTACGGCAAGCCCGGCACGGGCGTGCCGCTGACGACCGGCATGCTGTTCACGATCGAGCCCATGATCAACGCCGGACGCCGCGAAATCCGCCAGCTGTCCGACGGCTGGACGGTCGTCACCCGCGACCACAGCCTGTCGGCCCAATGGGAGCATGCTGTCTGCGTCACCGAAACCGGTTACGAAGTACTGACCCTGTCGCCTGGCATGCCCCAGCCGCCGGCCTTCATCACCGAGCCCCTGGTCATCCCCGCCGTCTGACACGCTGCCTGCCGCCACCATGACCGCCGACACCCTCAGCGCCCTGCGCGAACGCATCCAGGAAGCCCGGCGAACCGCGGTGGCGCAGTTCCGCACGCACCTGCGGCCGGACACGCTGCTGTCCGAGCTGCGGCGCATCGTCGACGCCGCGCTGCGCGACCTGGTCAAGCATTGCCCCCTGCCCGCCGGCGCCACGCTGGCGGCCGTGGGCGGCTATGGCCGCGGTGAACTCTATCCGCATTCCGATGTCGACCTGCTGATCCTGCTGCCGCACGTCCCCACGCCCGAGGACGAGTCGGCCATCGAGAAGCTGGTCGCCTCGCTGTGGGACCTGGGACTGGAACCCGGCCACAGCGTGCGTACCATCGAAGACTGCGAACGCGAGGCCGACGCCGACATCACGGTGGAAACGGCCTTGCTCGAGTCCCGCTGGCTGGCCGGCAGCCGCACGCTGATGAAGAAATTCGAAGCCGCGACCAAATCCCGGCTGGACCCGCGCGCCTTCTTCCGCGCCAAGCGCGTCGAAATGCAGCAGCGTCACGCGCGCTACCAGGACACGCCCTACGCGCTGGAGCCGAACTGCAAGGAGTCGCCCGGCGGGCTGCGCGACCTGCAGGTCATCCTGTGGATGGCCCGCGCGGCCGGTTTCGGCGACAGCTGGCGATCCGTGGCGCAGGCCGGCCTGCTGACCTCGTCCGAGGCGCGCGACCTGCGGAAGGCGGAGCAGGCCTTCAAGCGCCTGCGCATCGAATTGCACCTGCTGGCGAACCGGCGCGAAGACCGCGTGCTGTTCGACCTGCAGCCGGCTCTGGCCGAGGTCTACGGCATCCACGCCACCGCCACCCGCCGCGGCAGCGAGCTGCTGATGCAGCGCTATTACTGGGCGGCGCGGCTGGTGACGCAGCTCAACGGCATCCTGGTGCAGAACATCGAGGAACGCCTGTTCCCGCGCCCGGACAGCGACGCGCGCGACATCGACGACGATTTCCGCAACCTGCGCGACCGCCTGGACATCATTCGCGACGACGGTTTCGAACGCAATCCCACCCTGCTGCTGCGCGCCTTCCTGGTGATGCAGCAACATCCAGAACTGACCGGCATGTCGGCGCGGACGCTGCGCGCCATCTGGCATTCGCGCCACCGCATCGACGCGCAGTTCCGCCGCAACCCGGTCAACCGCAAGCTGTTCCTGCAGATCCTGCAGCAGCCGCGCGGCATCGTGCACGAGCTGCGGCGCATGACCATGCTGAACATCCTGCCGCGCTACCTGCCGGTGTTCCGCCGCATCGTGGGCCAGATGCAGCACGACCTGTTCCACGCCTACACGGTGGACCAGCACACGCTGGCGGTGGTGCGCAACCTGCGCCGCTTCACCATGCCCGAACATGCCCAGGAGTATCCGCTGGCCAGCCAGCTGATCGCCAGCCTGGACCGGCACTGGCTGCTGTATGTGGCGGCCCTGTTCCACGACATCGCCAAGGGCCGCGGCGGCGACCATTCCGAACTGGGCGCGCGCGAAGTGCGCAAGTTCGCGCAAGACCATGGCATGGAGCCCGAGGACACCCGACTGGTCGAGTTCCTGGTGCGCCAGCACCTGCTGATGTCGGCCGTGGCGCAGAAGCGCGACCTGTCCGACCCGGCCGTGGTGCAGGACTTCGCCGCCACCGTG
>JALDYL010000049.1:0-28805 GCA_032153965.1 Achromobacter sp.
TCGCGGTGCTGCTGTTTCGCCCGCAGGGGCTGTTCGGGGCGAGGGGCTGAGCATGGGCAAGGATCTTTTGACTATCGCGCTGTTCGGCGCGGCGCTGTCGGCCGCGGCCGCGCTGACCGAATCGGGCGTGGCGCTGACGTTCGTCATGATGTCGCTGTACGCGGCCCTGCTGTCGCAGGCCTGGAACATCCTGGGCGGCTATGGCGGCCAGCTGTCGTTCGGCCACGCGCTGTTCTTCGGCGTGGGCGCCTATGCCCAGGCGCTGGGGCAGCTCAACCTGGGCATCAATCCCTGGCTGGTCTTGCCCATGGCCATTGCGCTGGGCGCGCTGGTCGGCCTGGCGGTGGGCGGGCTGACGTTCCGCTACGGCCTGAAGGGTTCCTACTTCGCGCTGGTGACGCTGGCGTTTGCCGAAGTGTTCCGCATCCTGGCGCTGTCGGTGTCGTTCACCGGCGGCGGGGTGGGGTTGATGGTGCCGCTGCAGGAGGGCGTGGCCAACATGCAGTTCGGCTCGCGCCGCGGCTACATCTACCTGCTGCTGGGTTTCGTGCTGCTGGCGCTGGTCGTGACCGCATGGCTGCGCCATTCGCGCTTCGGCGCGTACCTGCAGGCCGTGCGCGACAACGAAGACGCGGCGCGCGCCATCGGCGTGAATCCGCTGCGGGTCAAGCTGGGCGGCATCGCGCTGTCGGCCGCGTTCATGAGCGCGGCGGGCGCCTTTTACGTGCAGGTGTTCCAGTACATCGACCCGGGCATCGCCTTCGGCTCGGCCGTGTCGGTGGAAGCGCTGGTCGGCGCCATCGTCGGCGGCCTGGGCACCTTGTGGGGCCCGGTGCTGGGCGCGGTGACCCTGCATGCCCTGAGCGACCTGACACGCAACCTGTTCGGCGAATTGCCGGGCATCAGCATGGTCATCTACGGCGTGGTGCTGATCGTGATCGTGATGTTCCTGCCCCGCGGCATCACCGGCAGCGGCCAGGCGCTGGGCCGTCTGTTCAGCGCCAAGGAGCGCGCCCGTGTCTGAGATCCTGCTGCAAGCGCGCAATCTTTCTATCACCTTCGGCGGCCTGAAGGCGGTCCAGGACGTGAGCCTGGACGTGCGCCAGGGCTCGCTGACCGCCCTGGTCGGCCCCAACGGCGCGGGCAAGACCACGCTGTTCGGCCTGCTGTCCGGCTTCCTCAAACCGGGTTCCGGTTCGGTGCATTTCGCCGGCGCGGACATTACCGGCCGCCCGCCGCACGAGTCGGCGCGGCTGGGGCTGACCCGCACCTTCCAGATCGTGCAGCCCTTCGGCGCGCAGACGGTGCGCCAGAACATTGCCGTGGGCGCTCACCTGCGCCTGGGCAACCGCCGCGAGGCGCTGGAAGCGGCGGAAGAGGTGGCTGCCCGGGTCAACCTGCAAGCCTTGCTGGACCGGCCGGCGGCCGACCTGACGGTGGCGGGGCGCAAGCGCCTGGAGCTGGCGCGAGCGCTGGCCACGCGGCCGCGCCTGCTGCTGCTGGACGAAGTATTGGCGGGGCTCAACCCCAGCGAGATCGACGAGATGATACCGGTGGTGAAAAAGCTGGCCGACGACGGCGTGACCGTGCTGATGATCGAACACGTGATGCGCGCGGTGATGAGCCTGGCCGAACATGTATGGGTGCTGGCCCAGGGCCGCCTGATCGCCTCGGGCACGCCGGGCGAGGTTACGCGCGATCCGGCCGTGGTCGAGGCCTATCTGGGTCAGGGCGCGGCGGCGCGGCTGGCCGCGCAGGGAGCGCGGGCATGAGCGCGCTGCTGGAAGTCCAGGGACTGCGCGCCGGTTACGGCCGCATGGAAGTGCTGCGCGGGGTCGACCTGCGGGTGGACCAGGGCGAGATCGTGGTGCTGCTGGGCAGCAACGGCGCCGGCAAGTCCACGCTGAACAACACGGTCTGCGGCCTGTGCCGGCCTTGGGGCGGCACGGTGCGCTTCGAAGGGCAGGACCTGACCGGCCGCCACTATCGCGACGTGGTCAAGGCCGGGCTGATCCAGGTGCCGGAAGGCCGGCGCGTGTTTCCCAACCTGAGCGTGCGCGAAAACCTGGAACTGGGCTCCTTCACCCGGGCGCGCGAGCGCCGCGCCGCCAACCTGGAGAAGGTGCTGCACATCTTCCCGCGCCTGCGCGAACGGCTGGCGCAGCTGGCCGGCACCATGTCCGGCGGCGAACAGCAGATGCTGGCCATCGGCCGCGGGCTGATGGCCGAGCCGCGCCTGCTGATCCTGGACGAGCCCTCGCTGGGCCTGTCGCCGCTGATGGTCGAAGAACTGTTCGGCCTGATCGGACGCCTGCATGGCGAGGGGCTGGCGATCCTGCTGGTCGAGCAGAACGTGGGCCAGTCCCTGGAGATGGGGCAGCGCGCCTACGTGCTGGAAAACGGGACGGTGCGCTATAGCGGCGCCTGTCCGGAACTGCTGGCCAGCGACGACGTGCGCCGGGCCTATCTCGGGATGTAGCCATGGCCGAGCTTCAAACGCTGGCCCAGAAACTGATCGCCGCAGCCTGCGGCCGCGCTTCCGTTTCCGAGGGCGAAATCGTCACCTGTGCGGTCGACCTGGCCATGTTCCATGATTCCAGCGGTCCGCGCCGCCTGCAGCCCATGTTGCAGGAGCTGGGCGCCTCGCTGTGGGATCCGTCGAAAGTGGTGCTGGTCATCGACCACTACGTGCCCGAATCCGACGACGAGTCGCGCCGCATCGTGCGCATCGCGCGCGATTGGGCGGCTGAACAGCAACTGCCCAACGTCTACGACTCGCTGGGCATCTGCCATGTGGTGGTGCCGCAGCACGGCCATATCCGGCCGGGCATGTTCTGTGTGGGCGGCGACTCGCATTCGCCCACGGGCGGCGCGTTCGGCGCCTATATGTTCGGCATCGGCAGCACCGAGATGCTGGGCGTGGCCGTCACCGGGCAGATCTGGGTGAAGGTGCCGCAGACCCTGATGATGCGCTGGAGCGGACGTTTGTCGGCAGGCGTGACCGCCAAGGACATGATGCTGCGCATGATAGGCCGCTACGGCATGAACGGCGGCCGCTACCAGGCGGTGGAATTCTGCGGCGAGGCGGTGCGCGCCTTGTCGATGCAGGAGCGCATGACCCTGTCCAACATGAGCGCCGAGCTGGGCTCGCAGGTTGGCCTGATCGCGCCCGATGAAACCACCGTGGCTTACCTGCGGCAGGCGGGCGTGACTGCCGATATCGACCTGGCGCGCTGGCGCAGCGACGCGGGCGCGCAGGCCGAATGGCACGATTTCGATGCCGCGGCGCTGGCGCCCCAGGTCGCCGCGCCGCACAGTCCGGCCAATGCGCGCGACGTGGACCAGTATGGCGACGTGTCGCTGCAGGTGGCCTATATCGGCGCCTGCACGGGCGCCAAGCTGGAAGACCTGCGCGCGGCCGCCAGCGTGCTGCGCGGCCGCAGGCTGGCAGCCGGCATGCGTTTGATGGTGGCCCCGGCCAGCCAGCAGGACCAACGCCAGGCCGAACAGGAAGGGGTGATGCAGGTGCTGCGCGATGCTGGCGCGCAGGTGCTGGCCACGTCCTGCGGCGCCTGCGCGGGCTACGGCGGCTCCATTCCCGACGGCGCCAGCGTCATTTCCACCACGGCGCGCAATTTCAAGGGGCGCATGGGCTCGGAAACCGCCCAGGTTTACCTGGCCTCGCCCTACACGGTGGCGGCATCGGCTGTCGCCGGCCGCATCGCCGACCCCAGGGAGTTCATGGCATGACCGCAGCATCTCTGACGCACCGCGTCTGGCGCGTGGGCGCGGATATCGACACCGACGCGCTGGCGCCGGGCGCGTACATGAAATTCGGCATCGATGAGATCGCGCGCCACTGCCTGCAACGGGTGCGGCCGGAATTCGCCGCCAACGCGCGGCCGGGCGACGTGCTGGTCGCAGGTCCCAACTTCGGCATCGGCTCCTCGCGCGAACAGGCCGCCGCGGCGCTGGTGCGCCTGGGCATCGCCGCGGTGGTCGCGCCATCCTTCAACGGCCTGTATTTCCGCAACGCCTTCAACGTGGGCCTGCTGCTCCTGACCTGCGAGCAGGCCGAAACCCTGCAGGAGGGCGAGCGCATCGCCCTGGACCCCGCCGCCGGCCGCATCCGCCGCGCCGCGGGCGAAGCCTCGGAACTGCATTGCG
Source organism: Achromobacter sp. (assembly GCA_032153965.1). GTDB lineage: Bacteria > Pseudomonadota > Gammaproteobacteria > Burkholderiales > Burkholderiaceae_B > Achromobacter. Next base: position 4,168 of record JALDYL010000049.1, read on the forward strand.
ACACCGTGCCCGCCTTCCTGCTGGAAATAGTGCAGGCCGGCGGACTGCTGAATCTGCTGAAACAGCGCAAGACTCATTAGGAACCACATCATGCTTGATCCCGTCACACTCGCGGTCCTGAAGGGCCGCCTGGAACAGATCGCCGACGAGATGGACGCGACGCTGTACCGCAGCGCGTTCAATCCCATCATCGCCGAGGCCCACGACGCCTGCCACGGCATGTACGACGCGGCCACCGGCGCCACGCTGGTACAGGGCAAGTCCGGCCTGCCGGTGTTCGTGGGCGCGATGGCGTTTGCCGTCAAGGCCGCGGCCAAGGCGGCCGCCGAGCGCGGCGGCATGGTCGACGGCGACGTCTGGCTGTTCAACGATCCCTACGAGGGCGGCACCCACGCCAACGACTTCAAGCTGGTGCGCCCGGTGTTCCGCGGCGGCAAGCTGTTCTGCTTCCTGGCCTCGGCGGCCCACTGGCATGACGTCGGCGGCGCGGTGCCGGGCAACTACAACCCCGCCGCCACCGAATGCTGGCAGGAAGCGGTGCAGATTCCGCCGGTGCGCATCGTGCGCGCGGGCGTGCTGGACCTGGACGTGCTGGCCATCCTGAAGGCCAATACCCGCCTGCCCGACAGCCTGTGGGGCGACCTGAACGGGCAACTGGCGGCGCTGGAACTGGGCGCGGGCCGGCTGGATGGGCTGCTCGACGAGTACGGTGACGCCACCGTGCTGGAATCCCTGGACACGCTGCGCGAACGCGCGCGGCGCCTGATGCGCGACCACATCGCGCGCCTGCCCGATGGCGAATACGCCTTCGAGGACATGCTGGACAACGACGGCGTGCGCGACCAGCCGCTGCGCATCGCGCTCACGCTCAAGGTCCAGGGCGAGCGCCTGACGCTGGACTTCACCGGCACCTCGCCTGCCTGCGCCGGCCCGGTGAACATATCCCGCGCCACGGCGATCGCGGCCTGCTACGTGGCCCTGAAGCACCTGTTCCCGGACGTGCCGGCCAACGCCGGCGTGCTGGACGCGGTGGACGTGGTGCTGCCGGACGGCCTGGTGATCTCGGCGGACCGTCCGCGTCCGGTCGGCGGCTATACCGAAACCATCCTGCGCATGATCGACGTGATCTTCTGCGCCATGGCCCAGGCCGAGCCGGCGCGCGCGCTGGCGCAGGCCTACGGCACCATCAACGCCCTGTCAATCGCCGGCTACCGCAGCGATCCCGCCCGGCGCGGCCAGCGCTGGGTGATGTTCAGCTTCTTCGGCGGCGGCCACGGCGGCCATTCGGATGGCGACGGGCTCAGCCACGGCAACGCGCCCATTTCCACCGCGACGATTCCGCCGCTGGAAATCCTGGAGGCGGCCTATCCCGTGCGCTTCACGCAATGGGCGCTGCGGCCCGATTCGGCGGGCGACGGCGCACACCGCGGCGGCCTGGGCGCCATCTACGAAATCGAATTGCTGGAAGACAGCGCCGAGGCCTTCATCTTCGGCGAACGCGGCAAGAGCGCGCCCAAGGGCATAGCCGGCGGCGGCGAAGCGGCGCTGAACGTCTTCCGCTATCAGCAGGATGGCGGCTGGCAGACCCCGCCCATGCGTTCGAAGATGCTGGGCATCCAGCTCAAGCGCGGCGACCGGGTGCGGTTGGAAACGCCCGGCGGGGGCGGTTATGGCGAGCCTGCCGCGCGCACGCAGGCGGCGCGCGAGCACGACCGCAAGATGGGTTACGTAAGTGGAAATCTGAAGGAGCAGTCGGCATGAGCGCGGCACAAGGTTTGGTCGTAGGCGTGGACGTGGGCGGCACGTTCACCGACATATTCGTGCTGGACGAGGCGGGCGGCAGCGCCCGCGTGGTCAAGGTGCCTTCCACCCGCGGCGAGGAAGCGCGCGGCTTCATGAACGGCATCGCCCGCGTGGCCGACGGCGCGGACGCCATCGCCACCATCGTGCACGGCACCACGGTGGGCACCAACGCGCTGCTGGAGCGCAAGGTGGCGCGCACCGGCATCATTACCACCGCGGGTTTCCGCGACGTGCTGGAAATGCGCCGGCGCGACCGGCCCCAGACCTGGGGCCTGCGCGGCAATTACGAGCCCGTGGTCCCGCGCGACCTGCGCCTGGAAGTCGAGGAGCGCGTGCTGGCGGACGGCACCGTGCATACGCCCGTGAACCTGGCCCAGGTCGAGGCCGCCGCCCGGCAACTGCTGGAGCAGGGCTGCGAGGCGGTCTGCCTGTTCTTCGTCAATGCCTATGCCAATCCGGCCAACGAGGCGCAGGCCGCGGCCTGCGTGCGCGCGCTGTGGCCCAACGGCAACGTCACCGCCGCCACCGAGGTGCTGCCCGAGATCCGCGAATTCGAGCGCTGCTCCACGGCCGTGCTCAACGCCGCGCTGCAGCCGGTGGTCGGCAGCTATTTGACGCGGCTGGAAGCGGACCTCAAGGCCAACGGCTTTGGCGGCGAACTGCTGGTGGTGCAGAGCAACGGCGGCGTGATGTCGCGCCAGACGGCTTGCGACGTGCCAGTGCGCACCGCGCTGTCCGGCCCGGCAGCGGGCGTCATCGCCTGCGCCGCCATCGCGCGCGCCGCGGGCTTTCCCAATGTGGTCAGCGGCGACATGGGCGGCACGTCCTTCGACGTGTCGCTGGTAGCGGGCGGCGAGGCTTCGCTGTCGGCGCAGACCGCCATCGACTTCGGCATGGTGGTGCGCGCGCCCATGATCCAGATCGAAACCATAGGCGCGGGCGGCGGCTCGATCGCCAGCGTGGACGCGGGCGGCTTGCTGCAGGTGGGCCCCGAGTCCGCCGGCAGCGTGCCGGGTCCGGCCTGCTATGGCCGCGGCAATACCCGCCCCACCGTGACCGACGCCAATGTGCTGCTGGGCCGCATTGCGGCCGAGCGTCCGCTGGGCGGCGGCCTGCTCGCCACCATGGACGTGGCGCTGGCGCGCGCCGCCATCGAGGAACATGTGGCCAAGCCGCTGGGCCTGGACGTGCACGCCGCGGCCGAGGCCATCCTGACCGTGGCCAACGCCAAGATGGCGGGCGCGATCCGCGTCGTTTCCATTGAACGCGGTCACGATCCGCGCAAGTTCGCCTACATGCCTTTTGGCGGCGGCGGCGCGCTGCACGTCTGCGCCATGATGAACGAAGTCGACGCCGTTCGCGGCATCGTGCCGCGCTATCCCGGCGTGACCTCGGCCCTGGGCTGCGTCATGGCCGACATGCGGCATGACGGCGTGCAGACCCTGAACGTGGCGCTGGCCGCCCTGGACGCCGACGACCTGCTGGCCCGCATCGACGGCCTGGCGCAGGCCTGCCAGGAGCGGCTGGATTCCGCCGGCGTGGGCTTCGAGGGCATACGCGAAAGCATAGAGCTGGACATGCTGTACGTTGGTCAGAGCCATACCGTGCGGGTCGAAATAGGCCGCGGCGAGCTGAACCGCGCCGGGATCGGCGCCGCGTTCGAGCAAGCCTATCGCGCCGCCTTCGGCCGCAGCCTGGAGGGCATTGCGGTGCGCATCCTGAACCTGCGCTATGCGCGCATCGGCCAGCGTCCCAAGTTCGACCTGGCGCTGCTGGCGCCGACCAGCACCGAGATGCCGGCCGCGCTGGGCACGCAAGCCGTCTTCCACGGCGGGCAATGGCATGACGCCGTGCGCCATGCGCGGCTGGACCTGCCGGTGGGCGCAGAGGTGGCGGGCCCCGCCATCCTGGAGCAGCCTGATACCACGATCTGGATCGAGCCGGGCTTTGCCGGCCAGGTCGATTCCCTGGGCAATCTGCTGATCGCCCGCCAAGCTTCCTAGGAGCAGCCCATGTCTGCCTTCGATCCCCGCAGCACCGCGCTGGTCATCATCGACCTGCAGAACGACTTCCTGGCGCCGGGCGGCGCCTACGACCGCGGCGGCGCGGTCAGCCCGCAGGCGCGCGCCTTGCCCGCCCGCGTGGCGCCCGTGGCCCGCAAGCTCAAGGAGCGGGGCGGCTTCGTGGCGGCCAGCCAGTTCACGCTGTGGCCGGACGCGCACGGCGAACCCATGATCTCGCCGCACCTGCGGCAGTTGCGCCCGTTCCTGCGCAAGGGCGATTTCGTCGCCGGCTCCAGGGGGCAGGCCAACGTCGCCGAACTGGACGGACTGGTGGACGTGTCGGTCTGGAAGGTGGCGTACTCCGCCTTCTTCAATACCCAGCTGGACTGGGTGCTGCGGCGCGCGGGCATCTCCAACGTGGTGATCGCCGGCATCGTCACCAACGGCGGCGTGGCCAGCACGGCGCGCGACGCCCATATGCGGGACTATCACGTGGCGGTGCTGGCCGACGGCTGCGCCGCGCCCACGCCGGCCATGCACGATGCCGCATTGGCGGACCTGCGCACCGTGGCGGATGTGCTGTCCTGCCAGGAATTCCTGGACAGGCTGGCCTCGTGAGCGCGCCGCAGGTCCTGCGCGGCGCTGCGCCTGGCGCGGATGCGATGCATGTGCCAGTGGCCATCATCGGCGCCGGCGCTTGCGGCCTGACCGCCGCGCTGCGCCTGGCTGACGCCGGCATCGAAACCGTGCTGATCGAACGCGATGCCGCGCCCAGCGGTTCAACCGCCTTGTCGTCCGGCTTCATTCCGGCCGCGGGCTCGGCGGCGCAGCGGGCCGCAGGCATCGAGGACGACGCGCAGCGCTTTGCCGCCGACATCCAGGCCAAGGCCCACGGCACGGCCGCGCCGCACCTGGTCGACGCCTACTCGGGCGCGGCGGCCGCCGCCATCGACAACCTGGCGCGCCATGGTCTGGACTTCCTGGTGCTCGACGGCTTCCTGTACCCGGGCCATACCGCCCGCCGCATGCACACCTTGCCCGAGCGCACGGGAGCTGCCCTGGTCGCCGCGCTGGAGCGCGCCGCCACCGGGGCCGGCGCCTACTTGCTGACCCGCGCCCTGGCGCGGCGGATCTGGACGGACGCAGCCGGCCGCGTCACGGCGGTGGGCTGCGAACGGCCGGACGGCTCCATCGACGTGATCGGCTGCGACGTGCTGATCCTGGCCTGCAACGGCTTTGGCGGCAACGCGGCGATGGTGGACGAGCACTTGCCGGCCATGCGCGGGGCCGTCTACGGCGGCCATGTCGGCAATGACGGCAGCGCGCTCGAATGGGGCGCGCAGCTGGGCGCGCGCCTGGCCGACCTGGGCGGCTATCAGGGCCACGGTTCCTGGGCCATGCCTCAGGGCGCGCTGATTTCCTGGGCCGTGATGATGGACGGCGGCGTGCAGATCAACGCGGCGGGGCGGCGCTTCCACGACGAGACCCAGGGCTATTCCGAGGCCGCGGTCCACGTGCTGGCGCAACCCGGCGGCGTGGCCTGGAACGTATTCGACGACCGCACGCTGGCGCTGGCGCGCGGCTTCCCGGACTTCGTCCAGGCGGAAGCGGGCCAGGCGCTGAAGACCTGCGCGGACGCCGCGGCGCTGGCGGCGCTGATCGGTTGCGATGAAGCGACGCTGCGCGGGACGCTCGCGGGCGTGGCCTCCGACGCCGCCGATGCGCACGGCCGGCGCTTCGAGCGCGCGCTGCAAGCGCCATATCACGCCATCAAGGTGACAGGCGCGCTGTTCCATACGCAAGGCGGCCTGGACATCGACGCGCACTGCCGCGTGCTGGACCAGGCGGGCCATGCCTTGCCCAATCTGCTGGCCGCTGGCGGCGCGGCGCGCGGCGTGTCGGGCAACGACGTGTCCGGCTACCTGTCCGGCAATGGCCTGCTCAGCGCGGTGGCGGGCGGCCATATCGCCGCGGCGACTGCCGCATCCTTGCTGGGCCGCGAGCTTTCCTAGGATTTTCCAGACCATGCAAAAACAGAATCTGCAAGCACAGCTGGCCGGCGGCGCCGTGCTGGCCCCGGGCGTCTACGACGCCTTGTCCGCCCTGATCGCCGAACAGGCAGGGTTTGGCGCCTTGTACCTGTCGGGCGCGTCCATCGCGTACACGCGGCTGGGCCGCTCGGACATCGGCCTCACCACGTACAGCGAGGTCGAGGACACGCTGGCCCGCATCACGGAGCGGGTGGCCACGCCTGTCATCGTGGACGCCGACACGGGCTTCGGCAATGCCTTGAACACGCAGCGCACGGTGCGCGGCCTGGAACGGGCCGGCGCCGCCATGATCCAGCTGGAAGACCAGACCTTTCCCAAGCGCTGCGGCCATCTGGACGGCAAGACCGTGATTCCGGCCGCGGAGATGCGCGGCAAGCTGCGGGCGGCAGCGGATGCGCGCGCCCATGCCTCGACCTTGATCCTGGCGCGCACCGACGCCCTGGCGGTGGAAGGCCTGGACGCTGCGCTGGACCGCGCCGAGTTGTATCTGGAAGCGGGTGCGGACGCGCTGTTCATCGAAGCCTTGCGCACGCCCGAGCAGATGCAGGCGGCCTGCAGCCGCTTTGCGCGGCGCGTGCCGCTGCTGGCGAACATGGTCGAAGGGGGCAAGACCCCGGTGCAAAGCGCCGACGCCCTGACCGCGCTGGGTTTCCGCATCGTGATTTTCCCGGGCGGCACGGCGCGCGCCGTGGCCCACGCCTTGCAGGGCTACTACGCCAGCCTGCGCCAGCACGGCACGACTGCGCCGTGGCGTGAAGGCATGCTGGACTTCGACGGCCTGAACGCCGTGATCGGCACGCCCGAGCTGCTGGAGCGCGGGCGCCGCTACGAAGGCTGAGGCCGGCGCTTCAGCGCGGCGTGCGCTGGTGCGGCACCAGCGGCGGCACGGGCTGGTCGGCGACCAGCTCCCAGAATGCCGGCAGGAAGCATTCGGCCACCAGCAGCGGCTGGCCCTGGCGCCAGAACACCGAGCGGCGCGCCCAGATGCGGCCGGCGTCGCCGTCTTGCGGCCCGGCGGGCAAGACGCCCAGCGCGGTGGCATGGAACGGCACCGGCGAGGCCAGCCGGCGGCAGGCGAACGGCGATCGCACCACCGTGCTGTCGTGGTAGAGCATGTCGGCCAGCGGGCGGGTCAGGAGGCGGCGCATGCCTTGCCAGGCGCCGTGGGACGCGCGCAGCGGCGTCAGGCTGCGCGCGGGCACGCTGTCCACGCCGTTCACCGACATCAGCACTTCGCGGATCCACACCGGCGTGCCGGGCGCGATGCCCATCGCCCGGGCCTCGTCCGGCGGCGCGCCATCGGCGTACTCGGCCAGCACGCGCAGGCGCACCTGGCCGACCTGGCGCAGGCCGGCGGTCAGCGCGCCGGGGCGGAACAGCCAGTGGCGCGGGGAGGGGGACAGGATGGGCGGCGCGCTGGCCAGCCAGCCTGCGGCAAGAGGAGGGGGGTGTGCTGCGGGTTTGCTCATGGCTGCGTATTATGCCAAGCCCGGCGGGACGGCCCAATGCGTCGCAATGACGCAGCGGCCGCGGGCGCGCTAGGGCGAGCCGCTCCGCCGTCCGGGAAAGCACTTATTGTCCCAGGAACCCGTGCCTCCCTATCATTCGCACACGGTCAACATTGACCTGAACGGCTTGCAGTACCCCGCAGCAATGATTGCTGCTTGAACATACAGTTTGGCTATGAAAGCCCCCGACGTGCACGCAATGCGTGGTCGGGGGCTTTTTCGTTTTCAATTTCTGAATATGGAGCTCGCATGCAAGCGTCGGATCCGCAACGTACTCCCGCTTCCGTGACCTGGGTGGCCAGCGTGCAGATGGAGCCCGCCATTGGTGCAGTCGCCGCCAACATCGCTCGTTCGATCGAACTGGTGGAGCAGGCCGCGGCCCAGGGGGCGCGGCTGGTGGTGCTGCCCGAACTGGCCAACACCGGCTACATGTTCGAAAGCCGCGCGGAGGCCCATGGCCTGGCCGAGCCGGTGCCGGAAGGCCCCAGCTCGCAGGCATGGATCGCATTGGCCCGGCGGCTCGGGATTTACCTGGTGGCGGGCATCGCCGAACGCGCCGGCGGGCGGCTCTACAACTCCGCGCTGGTCGCCGGCCCCGAGGGGTACGTGGGGACTTACCGCAAGCTGCATCTGTGGGGCGACGAGAACCTGTACTTCGAGGCCGGCGACCTGGGCCTGCCGGTGTTCGATACCGAGCTGGGCCGCATCGGCGTGGCGATCTGCTACGACGGCTGGTTTCCCGAGGTCTACCGGCTGCTGGCGGTGCGCGGCGCGGACATCGTGGCGGTGCCGACCAATTGGGTGCCGATGCCGGGACAGACGCGCGACGGACCCGTCATGGCCCATGCGCTGACCATGAGCGGCGCCCACAGCAACGGCCTGACGGTGGTGTGCGCCGACCGCGTCGGCACCGAGCGCGGCCAGCCCTTCGTGGGCCGCAGCCTGATCGTGGGCTCCCAGGGCTGGACCGCCGCGGGGCCGGCCAGCGTCGACCAGGAGGAGGTGCTGCTGGCGCCCATAGACCTGAATGCCTCGCGCCGCGCGCGCCAATTGAATGATTTCAACCACGTGCTGCGCGACAGGCGCCGCGATATCTATGACGAGCAGTTGGGCGCCGCCGCAAATCCGCGGCAACGCTAAGCGACGGTCCCCGGCCGTTTCCCCCCAAGGAGAAAACCCATGAAGAGCCTATTCAATAGCTGCCGCATCCGCCTGTCGTTTATCGCACTGCTTACCGCCGCGGGCGGCGTCCATGCCGCGGAACCGCTGCGCATCGGCGTGCCGGTCGGCCTGTCCGGCGCCAATAGCGTGGTCGCGCCTGGCGTGGTGCAGGCCTCGCAACTGGCCGCCGACGAGATCAACGCGGCCGGCGGCATCCTGGGCCGCCAGATCGTGCTGGAGATTGCCGACGACGCCTCGGGCGCGGTCGGCGCGCAGAAGGCCTACGACACGCTGGTGTTCCAGAAGAAGGTCGACGCCATCATCGCCATGGAAACCAGCGCGGCGCGCAATGCCGCGCTGCCCATCGTGTCGCGCGGCAAGGTGCCCTATATCTACACGTCATTCTATGAAGGCCGCTCCTGCAACCGCTGGCTGCACGTGAACGGCTGGGTGCCGGAGCAGCAGGTCGCGCCGGTGGTGGACCACTTCATGCAGGACCGCAAGGCCAAGACCTTCTTCCTGGTCGGCAGCGACTACGCCTTCGGCCGCGGCATGCTCAAGTTCACGCGGGAATACATCGAAAAACAGGGCGGACGCGTGGTGGGCGAGGAATACCTGCCCATCGACGGCTCCGACTGGACGCCGGTGGTCTCGAAGATACGCTCGGCCAACCCCGACGCGCTGATCAGCTCGACGGCGGGCGGCGGGCCCAATGTCAGCCTGGCCAAGCAGGTCAAGGCGGCGGGCCTGTCCATGCCCTACGGCAACCTGGCGATCGACGAGGGCACCGCCAAGACCATGGGCGACACGGCTGTGGGCATGTACATGTCGGCCTCGTACCTCACCAGCATCGACACGCCGCAGAACCATAAATTCCTGGACGGCCTGAAGGCGAAATTCGGCAATGACGCCAAGACCGCCAACGAATTCTCCGCGCCGCAGTATGAAGCCTTCTACCTGTACAAGGCCGCGGTCGAAAAGGCCGGCGGCACCGACGCGCCCAAGGTGGTGCAAGCGTTGAGCGCGGTCACGTTCGACGGCCCGCGCGGCCCGGTGACCATGGACCGCCAGCGCCACGCGGCGCTGACCATGCGCCTGGGACAGGTGCAGCAGGACGGTTCCATCAAGATCCTGCAGACCTTCGACAAAGTCGACCCGGGCGCCCAGTGCCCGGACCTGAAGTGACGGCCATGCCATGACACGCGCCGCCGGTCCTGCCGGCGGCGCCGGAGAGCGATATGGGTTTGCTGCTGGACATCCTGAGCACGGCCGCCATGCTGTTCATCGTGACGGCCGGGCTGATGATCATCTTCGGCGTGATGAAGATCGTCAACTTCGCGCATGGCGCGATTCTTACGCTGGGCAGCTATGCCAGCCTGGTGGTGACGCAGCTGGGGCTGAACCCCTGGCTGGCGCTGCCGTTCGCGCTGGCGGTCGGCGTGCTGGTGGGCATGGGCGTGGAACGGCTGATCGTGCAGCCGCTGTACAAACGGCCGCTGGACGCCATCCTGGCCACCTGGGGGCTGGGCATCGTGATCGGCCAGCTCATCACCATGGCCTTCGGGCGCGAAGTGAAATTCGCGGATTCGCCCATCCACGGCGCCGTGTCCTTCCTGGGCACGGAGTACTCGGCGTACCGGCTGTTCCTGGTGCCCGCGGCCTTGCTGATGTATGCCGCCATGACGCTGCTGCTGAGCGGCACGCGCTTTGGCGTGCGGACCCGGGCGGTGATCATGAACGAGGACCTGGCGCGCGGCCTGGGCATCAACGCCGAGCGCATCCGCTTCACCACCTTCGGTCTGGGTGCGGGACTGGGCGCGCTGGCCGGCGCGCTGATCACGCCCTTGTCCAGCGTCGATCCGAACATGGGCCTGCCGTGGCTGGTCAGCGCCTTCATGCTGGTCATGGTGTCGGGGCATTCGATCACCGCGCTGCTGCTGACCTGCCTGGTCTACGGCGCCTGCCAGGTGCTGGTAAGCGTCTACGTCAGCCCGATCCTGGGCGGCGTCACCATCGCCGTCCTGGCCGCGCTGACGCTGCGTTTGCGTCCTCAAGGATTCGCCCATGACTGACCGCGCATTGATCCCTCAAACGCTGGCTGGCGCCGCCGCCGACGCCTCGGCGCAAAAGGCCGCGCGCAGCCGCAGCCTGCTGGGCCTGGCGGGGCTATGCCTGGTGCTGACCGCGGCGGGTCCCTGGCTGTTCGACACCTATCTGCTGAACGTGCTGATCAAGGCGCTGTTCTTCGCCGTGGCGGCGGTCACCGTGGACGTGCTGTGGGGCTATACCGGCTACCTGACCTTCGGCCAGTCCGCGTTTTTCGGCGTGGGCGCCTATGCCGCGGGCCTGGCCTTCACCCACTACGGCTTCTCGCCCGCCATCGCCGCGCTGGCCGCGCTGGCGGCGGTGGGCGCCGCGGCGCTGCTGGCGCTGGTGACGGGCTGGCTGTCGTTCTATCGGGGCGCTTCGCCGTTCTTCGCCACGGTGATCTCGCTGGTGCTGCCCATCGTCCTGATGCAGTTGATGCTGTCCGGCGGCACCTATACGGGTTCGTCCTCCGGCCTGACGGGCTACGAGACCTTCGACCTGTCGCTGGAGGCCTGGTACGTGATCGCGGCCGGCGGCCTGTCGGTGGTCGCGCTGATGGCCTGGGCGGCGGTGCGCAGCGACGGCGGCCGCATTCTGGTGGCGCTGCGCGACAACGAGGCGCGTTGCAGCTACCTCGGCCTGAACACCGCCCACTGGCGCATCGCGCTGCTGGTGGTCTGCGGCGCCGTGGCCGGCCTGGCAGGCTTCGGCTACGGCGCCTTCAGCGGCGTGGTGGCGCCGGAGCTCACAGGCTTCGTCTTCGGCACGGAGCTGATCATCTGGGTGGCGCTGGGCGGACGCGGCACCATCTGGGGACCGGTGCTGGGAGCCATCCTCATCAACGTCGCGGGCTCCTATCTCAGCGGCAACATGCCGTTCATCTGGCAGCTGTTGCTGGGCGTGACCTTCGTGCTGGTGATTCTGCTGCTGCCGCGCGGACTCCTGCCCCTGCTGACTTCGCCCTGGCGCGCAAGGGCCGGCAAGGCAGCCACGCCCGCGCTGGGCGAGCGCGCCGTCCCTGCGCGGCAGGCCGGCGGCGCGGCCCAGGCCTTGAGCCTGGCGGGCGTGTCCAAGAACTTCGGCAGCCTGAAGGTGCTGGAAGGCATAGACCTGCAAGCCCGCGGCGGCGAACTGCTGGGGCTGATCGGCCCCAACGGCGCCGGCAAGACCACGCTGATGCGCTGCATCGCGGACGGCGCCGAGCGGTCCCAGGGCAGGCTGGAGCTCTATGGCCGCGAAGTGCGGCGCGATGGTCCGGAACAATGCGTGCGCCACGGACTGGGCCGCAAGTTCCAGAACGCCAACGTGTTCGACACGCTGACCGTGGCCGAAAGCCTGCGCATCGCGACCACGCTGCGCGAGCGGCCATCGTGGTGGCGCCGGTCGCCCACGCTGGATCTGCCGCCCTATGCGCTGGAGACGCTGCGCGTGACGGGCCTGGACCAGTGCCTGGACAGTGTCGCGCGCGACCTATCGCACGGACAGCAGCAAGCGCTGGAACTGGCGATGGTGCTGGCGCTGGAGCCGGGCATCGTGTTGCTGGACGAGCCGACGGCCGGGCTGAGCAAGGCCGAACGCCAGCAGATCGGCCATGTGCTGTCGTCGCTGGCGCACCGCTATGGCCTGTGCTGCCTGCTGGTGGAACACGACCTGGATTTCGTCAAGGAAATCGCGACGCGCATCGTGGTCCTGCACCAGGGTCGCATCGTCATGGACGGGGGATTCCGCGAAGTGGTGGAATCCGAACTGGTGCGCACCATCTACGCGGGCAGCGCGCCCTCCGCGCAAGGAGCAGGGCAATGACGAGTATCGCCGCGCCGGCGTTGCGCTTGGAAGAGGTGTCCAGCGGCTACAAACGGGCCATGGTGCTGCACGACGTGTCGCTCTCGGTGGCGCGGGGCTCGTGCGTGGCCTTGCTGGGCAAGAACGGCATGGGCAAGAGCACCTTGCTCAAGACGGTCATGGGCTATCTGCCCAAGCAGCGCGGCCGCGTCAGCGTGGGCGGGGTGGACGCAACCCGGCTGCGGCCGCACGAAGTGGCGCGCTGCGGCGTCGCCTACGCGGCCCAGGAGCAACCGCTGTTTCCGGACCTGAGCATCCGCGACAACCTGCGCCTGGGGCTGCCGCGCGAGCAGCTCTTCGACGAGCGCTTCGCCGAGATCGCCGAGCTGTTTCCGGTGTTCCAGACCCGCTTGCGCCAGCATGCGGGCACCCTGTCGGGCGGAGAACAGAAAATGCTGCTGGTGGCGCGCGGGCTGATGCAGCGGCCCGCGCTGCTGCTGCTGGACGAGATCACGGAAGGGTTGCAGCCTTCGGTGATCGAGCGGCTGGGCCGGGCGCTGAACTGGGAGCGCGAACGGCACGGCACCACGATGTTCATCGTCGAGCAGAACGTGGCGTTCGCGCTGGACGTGGCCGACCGCTATCTGGTGCTCAAGCAGGGCAGCATCGTCGACGAAGGCGAGGCTGGCGCGTCCGAGGCGGCGGGCAATATCATTGCTCATCTGAAAGTCTGAACGCCATCCGGCCCGAATTCGCCATGACGCACCCACGCAATACCCCCTCAAGGATTTCATCATGACCACGCTCCAGGACAAGGACGCGCAGCGCTCCGGCTGGCGCATCGGCGTGCTCTATTCGCGCAGCGGCGTCACCGGCACCACGGAGTCGCAGCATTTCTTCGGCACGGTGCTGGCGGTGGAAGAGATCAATGAGCTGGGCGGCGTCCTGGGACGGCCGCTGGCGCCCGTGGTGTACGACCCGCGCAGCGACGCCGAGGAGTACCGCCGGCTGGCGGCCCGGCTGCTGCTGGACGACGAGGTCAGCGTGATTTTCGGCGGCTGCACCTCGCACTGCCGCAAGGCCATGCTGCCGGTGGTGGAGCGCAGCAATTCCCTGCTGTGGTACGGCTCGGTCTACGAAGGCTTCGAGTATTCGCCCAACGTCATCTATACCGGCGCGGCGCCCAACCAGGGCAGCATGCAGCTGGCTGCATACCTGATCCAGAACTGCGGCTCGCGCATCTTCCTGGTGGGCGCGGACTACATCTATCCGCGCGAGACCAACCGCATCATGCGCGAGACCGTCGAGGAGCACGGCGGCGAGATCCTGGATGAAACCTATCTGCCGCTGGGCTGCGACGACAGCGAGATCAACGACGTGGTGGCGGACATCCGCCGCATCCAGCCCGACGTGGTGTTTTCCACGCTGATCGGCGCCGATGCGCAGCGCTTCTACCAGCGCTACCACGAGGCCTGCCAGGCTGAGGGCGCGGCCACCGCGCACATTCCCATCGCCAGCCTGACGATGGCGGAGTCGGAGGTGGCCGAGATCGGGCCGCGGCGCTGCGTGGGGCATATCACCGCGGCCACCTACTTCAACACGGTGGACACGCCCGCCAACGCGCACTTCCTGGAACGCTGGCGGGCGCGCTTCGGCGAGCATCCCGCCAGCGTCTATGCCGAGACCTGCTACAGCCAGATGCACTTGTTCGCGCGCGCCTTGCAGCGCGTGGGCAGCATGGACACGCGCAAGCTGGTGCAGGCGGTGCACCAGGTGCAGTTCGACGCGCCCGACGGGCAGATGTCCGTGCTGGCGGAAAACAACCACAGCGTGCTGACGCCGCGCATCGGCGTATGCCGCGAGGACGGGCGCTTCGACATCGTCTGGGAAAGCGATGAACCCGTGAAGCCCGACCCGTACCTCACCGCGTTCGGCCTGGACGAGTTCTGGTTGAAATAGCCATGGACCATAGCCTACGCCGCCTCTACGAGGACCTGCGCAGTGTGGCCGTTGCCGTGGTGTATCCGCCCGGCGAGGACCGCGACCTGCTGGTCGAACAGCTCAAGCGCATCGGTTGCCGCATCCATCTGCACTGGCCGTTTCCGGACGGCCCGCCGGCGGGAGTGGATGTCATCTTCTTCCAGGTGTCGCAATGCGGCCGCAATAGCGCCGCCTGGTCGGCCAGCGAGGTCGAGGCCACCCTGATCGCCTTGTCAGAGTACGAAACCCCGACCACGCTGAAACAGCTGCTCAAGACCAACGCGCATGGCGTGCTGACGCGGCCGTTCCGCTCGGCGGGGGTGCTCAGCACGCTGGTGCTGGCGCGTTCGGCCAAGCAATTCCAGGGCCGCCAGCAGTCCAAGATCAACAAGCTGGAAAGCACGATCAAGGCGCGGCGCGTCATCGAAAAGGCCATCCGGGTGCTGATGGATCACCAGCGCCTGGACGAGCGCGCCGCCTATGAACACATGCGGACCCGGGCGACGGGCTTGCGCGTGAGCGTGGCGGAAGTGGCTGCGATGATCATCGAAGCCAGCGAAGCCATGGAAAAACTTGGCCTGGGAGCCTTGCGCCCGGGGCCATCCCAGAACAACTGAACGCACTGAATGCGCATGCCGAGGAGCCGGACAATGAAGGTCATGATCGCCCGCCTGAACCACGAGACCAATACGTTCTCGCCGGTGCCCACGCCGCTGTCCGCGTTCGGCAATGACGGTCCCGCCTTCGGCGCCCAGGCTTATGCCGAGAACAAGGGCAAGCGCACGGCCATGTCGGCCTTCATCGAGATCGCCGAGGCCAACGGCGCGACCGTGGTCACGCCGGTTTCCGCCACCGCCTACCCCAGCGGCCCGGTGTCGGCGGACGCCTACAGTCAACTGTGCGACGCGATCGTGGCCGGCGCGCAGGGCTGCGGCGCCATCCTGCTCGATCTGCATGGCGCGATGGTGGCCGAGACCACCGACGATGGCGAGGGCGACCTGCTGGAGCGCCTGCGGCGCCGCACGCCGGACGTGCCCATCGCCGTGGCGCTGGACCTGCACGGCAATGTCACGCCCAAAATGATGGCCAATGCCGACGTGATCGTCAGCTTCAAGACCTATCCGCACGTGGACATGTACGAGACCGGCGAGCATGCGGGGCGCATCCTGTATGACTGGCTCAACGGCGGTCCGCGCCCGGTCATGGCCTGGCGGCGCCTGCCGCTGATGACGCACACCCTGCGCAGCGCCACGGCCCAGGGCGCCATGGGCCGCGCGGTGCAGGCGGCGCGGGGCGCGGAAAAGGACGGCATCCTGGGCGTTTCCGTGCTGGCGGGCTTTGCGCTGGCTGACATTCCCAACCCGTGCCTGAGCGTGGTCGTGGTGGGCTCGGGTCCGCAGGAGCAGGCCGAACGGGTCGCGAGCGAGCTGGCGTCGGCCATCTGGGCCGAGCGCGACGGCTACTTCTACGACAGCGAACCCCTGGGCGAGTCGCTGGCCCGCGCGGCGGAACTGGCCCGCGGCGCGGACCGGCCCGTGCTTTTGCTCGACCACGGCGACAACTGCATGTCCGGCGGCACCTGCGACACCATGGAGGTGCTGATGACGGCGGTCGACGCCGGCCTGACTGGCATCATCGCGGGGCTGTATTGCGACCCCGAGGCCGTCGCGGCGCTGGCCGCAGCGGGAGAGGGCGCGCAAGTCGAACTGCTGGTGGGCAACAAGCGGCCGATTCCTGCCATCGGCCGTCCGGCGGCGCCCGTGCTGCTGCGCGGCGTGGTCCGGGCCGTGACCAACGGCGAATATGTCATCACCGGCCCGACCTACACCGGGCAGACGGTGTGCATGGGCCGCAGCGCGGTGCTGGACATAGGCGCCGCGCAATTGGTGATCACCGAAAGAACCCACGAGCCCTGGGACCTGGGCGTGTTCGAGAGCATGGGGCTGGATCCGCGCCGGGCCCGCTTCGTGCTGGTGAAGTCGCGCATGTATTGCCGCCCGGTGTTCGAACCCATTTCCCGGGCGCTGGTGGAATGCGCCAGCGAGGGCGTCACCAGTTCGGATTTCGCGCTGTTTCCCTACCAGCGGCGCAGCCGGCCGCTCCATCCGCTGGATCCCATGGCGCCTGCGGACTACGATTCCGCCGCCTGAGCCAGGGGCCGGACGGCGTCCGCATACAATACCGGCCATGGAAAAAGTACGTATCTCCAAGCTCATGTCCGAGCGAGGCCTGTGTTCGCGCCGCGAGGCCGACACCTATATCGAGCGCGGCTGGGTCCGCGTGGACGGCGCCGTGGTGTCGGAACTGGGCGCCCGGGCCTACCCAGACCAGGTCATCACCCTGGAGCGCGCCGCCCAGGCGCGCCAGACCTCGCGCGTCACCATCCTGATCAACAAGCCCGTGGGCTACGTGTCGGGCCAGGCCGAGAAGGGCTATACGCCCGCCGTGGCCCTGATCGACTCCCGTTCGCGCTACGCCGGCGACCGCGCGCCGCAGCGTTTCGAACGCTCGCACCTGGACGGGCTGGCCGTGGCCGGCCGCCTGGACATCGATTCGCAGGGCCTGCTGGTGCTGACCCAGGACGGCCGCATCGCCAAGCACCTGATCGGCGAAGATTCCAGCGTGGACAAGGAATACCTGGTGCGGGTGCAAGGCAGCCTGTCCGAGAACGGGCTGGCGCTGCTGAACCACGGCCTGTCCCTGGACGGCCGGGCGCTCAAGCCGGCGCAGGTGCGCTGGCAGAATAACGATCAGCTGCGTTTCGTGCTGCGCGAGGGCAAGAAGCGGCAGATCCGCCGCATGTGCGAACTGGTCGGCCTGAAGGTGATCGGTCTGAAGCGCGTGCGCATCGGCCGGGTGTCGCTGGGCGACCTGCCGCTGGGCCAATGGCGCTATCTGCGCGAGGACGAGCGCTTCTGATTGGCCGATCTGGTCGACAAGTGTTGTCGGCCAGTCCTAGATTTTTCAGTCTGTTTCCGACCCCCCTTTATTTCATGAAAGCGGGAGTATTCTTCGCCTGCCCGACGTCGCCCAGGCGCTCCATCAGGAATTCGATGAAGATCCGGGTCTTGGCGGGCAGCAGCCGCGTCTCCGTCACCGCGTAGACCGGGAACGGACCCAACTGCCAGTCGGGCAGCACACGCTGCAATTGGCCGGATTGCTGTTCGGCCGACTGGTCGCCCAGCAGCACCACGATGCCCGCGCCCAGCAGCGCCAGGCGGCGGGCCATGGCGACGCCATTGACCGAAAAGCGGTTGCCGGGTGTGAATTCGATGTGCTGCTGGCCGTCGGTCAAGGGCCAGCGGGTCACCTGTCCGGCGCCCTTGGCGCGGAACTCTATGCACTCGTGGCGGGTCAAGTCGCTGGGGTGCCGCGGTTCGCCATGCTTTTCCAGGTACTCGCGCGAGGCGTATAGATGGGCCGGCAGCATGCCCAAGAGCCTCGCAATCTGTGAAGAATCGGGCAGCTCGCCGATTTCGATCGAAATATCGCAGGTCTGGAACACGCGCTGCGCGTGGTCCGGATTGGCCAGATCTAGGAAAAACGTGACGTCGGGGTAGCGGCGGGAAAATTCCATGAACGATTCAGCCAGGAAGTCCGTGCCGAAATCCGCGGGCATGTTCACCCGCAGCGGCCCGGCCGGCGTATCGACCAGCTTCTGCAGTTCCTCATGGGCGATCTGCGCCTCGGCCACGATGCGCTGGCAGCGGTCGAAGTACAGCCGGCCCGCGTCTGTCAGTTCGACCTTGCGGGTAGTGCGGCTGAGCAGCCGCAAGCCGACGGAGCGCTCCAGTTCGGCCACCTGGCGGGACAGTGTCGACTTCGGCACGCCGAGCATCGCCGCGGCGCGGCTGAAGCTGCGTGTCTTGGCGACCTCGACGAAGAGTTCCATGCCTTGCAAGCGTTTCATGGCGGAATTTTGTCATATTCAAGGGTGCAGCAATTGTCCCATAAATGGAATGATGTTTTCTCAACATGCCCCTTTGTTTCTCGGGCGGGATAACTCAGAATGCGAGTTCTGCAATGCAGCAATGCGACAAAGCCCAGCCTGCGTGTTCGAGGCAAATCCACCCCATCGATGCGCACGGAACGCTCATACGCGATCCGGGGCGGGCTTTTTTTTTTGAAATCGGGAATGCAATCTATGGATAAGAAAAGCGCTATGTGGCGCAGCGCGGCGGTCGTCACGCTGACGGCATCGGCCCTCGCTCTGGCCGCTTGCGGCAAGAAGCAAGACGCTCCCCAGGCGGGCAAGCCCCAGGTAACGGTCGTGACGCTCGCCACGCAGCCCGTTTCGCTGACCACCGAACTGCCTGGCCGCACCTCGCCATTCCGCGTGGCCGAAGTGCGGCCCCAGGTCAACGGCATCGTCCAGAAGCGCCTCTTTACCGAAGGCGGCGAGGTCAAGGCGGGCCAACAGCTCTACCAGATCGATCCCGCCCTCTACCAGGCCAGCCTGGACAGCCAGAAGGCCGCCTTGGCGCGCGCCCAGGCGCAGCAGAAGACGGCCGCGCTGCTGGCCGAGCGCTACAAGCCGCTGGTCGCCACCCGCGCGGTCAGCCAGCAGACCTATGACAACGCGGTCGCCTCGCGCGACCAGGCCGCCGCCGACGTGCTGTCGGCCAAGGCGGCGCTGGATACGGCGCGCATCAATCTGGTCTACACCAAGGTGCTGTCGCCCATCGACGGCATCATCGGCCGTTCGGCGGTGACCGAAGGCGCGCTGGTCACGGCCAACCAGACCACCGCCCTGGCCGCGGTGCAGCAGATCGATCCCATCTACGTCGATGTGACCCAATCCAGCGTCCAGCTGCTGCGCCTGCAGAACGCGCTGGCCAGCGGCCTGCTGAAGAAGGCCGACGGCGAGCAGGCCGCGCTGGTGACGCTGACGCTGGAAGACGGCTCGCAGTACAGCCAGCCGGGCAAGCTGCAGTTCTCCGAAGTCACGGTGGACCAGGGCACGGGCTCGGTCACCTTGCGCGCGGTGTTCTCCAATCCGGACCGTCGCCTGCTGCCGGGCATGTTCGTGCGCGCCCGCCTGGCCGACGGCGTGGCCGCCGACGGCCTGCTGGTGCCGCAGCGCGGCGTGACGCGTAACCAGCGCGGCATTCCGACGGCGCTGGTGGTCAACGCCAAGAACCAGGTCGAACTGCGTGAACTGAAGACCGACCGCGCCATCGGCGACAAGTGGCTGGTCACCGACGGCCTGGCCGCCGGAGAAAAGGTCATCGTGGAAGGCTTGCAGATGGTGCGCCCGGGGGCTGAAGTTGTCGCCACCGAAGCCAGCGCCGCGCAGCCGGCGCAGCAGCCGCAAGCAGCCGCCGCGGCGGCCAAGCAGTAGTAGTCAGGGAGCCTTGCATGGCAAAGTTTTTTATCGATAGACCCGTTTTCGCATGGGTGATCGCGATCGTGCTGATGATGGCCGGCGCGCTGTCCATCCTCAAGTTGCCGGTTTCCCAGTACCCCAACATCGCGCCGCCCGCCATTGGCATCGCGGTGACCTACCCGGGCGCGTCCGCGCAGACCGTGCAGGACACCGTGGTGCAGGTCATCGAACAGCAGATGAACGGCCTGGACGGCTTGCAGTACATCTCGTCGGAAAGCAATTCCGACGGCAGCATGTCCATCACGCTGACCTTCAAGCAGGGCACCAACCCCGACACCGCGCAGGTGCAGGTCCAGAACAAGCTTGCGCTGGCGCAGCCGCTCCTGCCGCAGGAAGTGCAGCAGCAGGGCATCCGCGTCACCAAGGCCACCAAGAACTTCCTGATCGTGGCGGGCTTCGTGTCCACCGACGGCTCGATGACCAAGGACGACCTGGCCGACTACGTCGCCTCCTACGTCCAGGATCCCATCAGCCGCACGCAGGGCGTGGGCGACTTCCAGCTGTTCGGCTCGCAGTACGCGATGCGCATCTGGCTGGATCCGGCCAAGCTCGTCAACTACGGCCTGACCACGGTCGACGTCGTGACGGCGATCAAGGAACAGAACGTGCAGGTGTCGTCCGGCCAGCTCGGCGGCCTGCCGTCCGTGCGCGGCCAGCAACTGAACGCCACCATCATCGGGCCGTCGCGCCTGGAGAAGGCGGAAGACTTCGGCCGCATCCTGCTCAAGGTCAACCCCGACGGTTCGCAAGTGCGCCTGGGCGACGTGTCCAGCATCGAGCTGGGCGGCCAGACCTACGCCATCGACAGCTTCTACAACGGCAAGCCGGCCTCGGGCCTGGCGGTCAAGCTGGCGCCGGGCGCCAACGCGCTGGATACGGCCCAGGCGGTGCGCGACACCATCAACAACCTGAAGCCTTACTTCCCGCCGGGCATGGACGTCGTCTATCCGTACGACACCACGCCGTTCGTCAGCCTGTCGATCCATGAGGTGTTCAAGACGCTGATCGAGGCCATCATCCTGGTCTTCCTGGTGATGTACCTGTTCCTGCAGAACTTCCGCGCCACCATCATCCCGACGCTGGCGGTGCCGGTGGTGCTGCTGGGCACGTTCGGCGTGCTGGCGGCGTTCGGCTATTCCATCAATACCCTGACCATGTTCGGCATGGTGCTGGCCATCGGCCTCTTGGTGGACGACGCCATCGTGGTGGTCGAAAACGTCGAGCGCGTGATGGCGGAAGAGGGCTTGTCGCCCAAACAGGCCACCCGCAAGTCCATGTCGCAGATCACCGGCGCCCTGATCGGCATTGCCATGGTGCTGGCGGCCGTGTTCATTCCCATGGCCTTCTTCGGCGGCTCCACGGGCGTGATCTACCGCCAGTTCTCCATCACCATCGTGTCCTCCATGGTGCTGTCCGTGATCGTGGCCATCGTGTTCACGCCGGCCTTGTGCGCGACCTTGCTCAAGCCCATCCCCAAGGGCCATCACGGCGCCAAGAAGGGCTTTTTCGGCTGGTTCAACCGCACGTTCGAGCGCAGCAGCAATGGCTACGCCAATACCGTCGCGCGCGGCCTGAACCGCAGCAAGCGCCTGATGGTGATCTACCTGGCGCTGGTCCTCGCCATGGGCTGGATGTTCACCCGCATTCCGACCGCGTTCCTGCCGGATGAGGACCAGGGCATTCTGTTCGCCCAGATCCAGACGCCTGCCGGCGCCACCGCGGAAGCCACCAAGGCCGTGATCGACGACGCCACCAAGTACTTGCTGAACGAGGAAAAGGACGCCGTCACCTCGGTGTTCGCGGTCAACGGCTTCAACTTCGGCGGCCGCGGCCAGAACGCGTCCATCCTGTTCATCAAGCTGCGCGACTGGGAAGAACGCGGCGACGCGCGCCTCAAGGCCGGTGCCGTGGCGCAGCGCGCCAACGCGCACTTCCGCAAGACGGAGCGCCGCGGGCAATTGTTCGTGGTGCCGCCGCCGTCCGTGATGGAGCTGGGTAACGTCACCGGCTTCGACTTCCAGCTGATGGACCGCGCCGGCGTGGGCCATGAGAAGCTGCTTGCCGCGCGCAACCAGCTGCTGGGCGAAGCCGCCAAGAGTCCGGTGCTGCAGGGCGTGCGCCCCAACGGCATCGAAGACGCGCCGCAGTACCAGCTGGACATCGACCGCGAGAAGGCGCGCGCCCTGGGCGTGGCCGTCTCGGACATCAACAGCACGCTGGCCACGGCCTGGGGTTCGTCGTACGTCAACGACTTCATCGACCGCGGCCGCGTGAAGAAGGTGTTCGCGCAGGGCGAGGCGTCTTCCCGCATGCTGCCGGAAGACCTGGACAAATGGTACGTGCGCAACAAGGCGGGCGACATGGTGCCGTTCTCGGCGTTCGCCAAGGCCACCTGGACCTACGGTCCGCAAAAGCTGAACCGCTACAACGGCGTGCCGTCGTACAACATCCAGGGCCAGGCGGCGCCGGGCTACAGCTCGGGCGCGGCGATGGAGGAAATGGAGCACCTGGCGGGCAAGCTGCCGGTGGGCGTGGGCTTTGAATGGACCGGCCTGTCGTTCGAGGAACGCCTGTCCGGCGCCCAGGCGCCCGCGCTGTACGCGATTTCGCTGATCGTGGTGTTCCTGTGCCTGGCGGCGCTGTACGAAAGCTGGACGATCCCGTCGGCGGTGATGCTGGTGGTGCCGCTGGGCATCATCGGGGCCTTGCTCGCCACCATGCTGCGGGGCCTGTCCAACGACGTGTACTTCCAGGTGGGTCTGCTCACAACCATCGGTCTGGCGGCCAAGAACGCCATCCTGATCGTGGAGTTCGCCAAGGAGCACTACGAGCAGGGCGCCAGCCTGACGGAATCGGCCATCCACGCCGCGCGGCAGCGCCTGCGTCCCATCCTGATGACGTCGCTGGCGTTCATCCTGGGCGTGACGCCGCTGGCGATCTCGTCGGGCGCGGGTTCGGGCAGCCAGAACGCCATCGGCACGGGTGTGATCGGCGGCATGCTGACCGGCACCTTCCTGGCCATCTTCTTCGTTCCGGCCTTCTTCGTGATCATGCTGCGCGTCTTCAAGGTCAAGCGCATGAGCGAAAACGTCGACAAGCACGACACCGGCGCCAAGAACGCGCACGACGTGCCGACGGAGGGCCAACCGTAATGAAACTCCAGATGAGAACCTTGCTGTCTGTTTCCCTGGCGGCGGCCCTGGCGGGCTGCTCGCTGGCCCCCACCTACGAACGGCCGGACGCGCCGGTCGATGCGGCCTATCCCACGGGTCCGTCCTACCAGGCGGCCCAGCCCGCCGACGCGGGCGGCCTCTTGACCGCCGACATCGGCTGGCGCGATTTCTTCGGCACGGATCCGCTGCTGCAGCAGCTGATCGAACAGTCGCTGGCGAACAACCGCGACCTGCGCATGGCGGCCCTGAACGTCGAGGCGGCGCGCGCCCAGTACCGCATCCAGCGCGCCGACCTGATGCCCAGCATCGGCATCGCGGGCCAGGAAACGGCCCAGCGTTCGCCGGCCGACTTGTCGGCCAGCGGGCGCGCCACCACCAGCCACAGCTACCAGGTCGGCGCCGCCATGTCGGCCTGGGAACTGGACCTGTTCGGCCGCATCCGCAGCCTGAGCGACAAGGCGCTGGAATCCTATCTGGCGCTGGACGAAACCCGCACGGCGACCCAGCTGACGCTGATCGCCGAAGTGGCCAACGCCTACCTGACCCTGCGCGCCGACCAGGAGCTCCTGAGCCTGACGCGCGACACGCTCAAGAGCCAGCAGGATTCCTTCAAGCTTACGCAGCAGAGCTATGACCAGGGCCTGTCCACGGCGCTGGACCTGAGCCAGGCGGAAGTGTCGCTGCGCACCGCCGAGCGCAACCTGTCGCAGTACACGCGCCAGGCCGCGCAGGACCGCAATGCGCTGGTCCTGCTGGTGGGCCAGCCGCTGTCGCCCGAGATGACGGCGGCGCTGGACAACGCCGTCAAGCTCGACGATTCCATGCTGCCAACCACCTTGCCTGCCGGCCTGCCGTCGGACCTGCTGGCCCGTCGTCCGGACATCCGCTCGGCCGAGCACCAGTTGAAGGGCGCCAACGCCAATATCGGCGCGGCGCGCGCGGCGTTCTTCCCGACCATCAGCCTGACCGGCTCGGCCGGCACCGCCAGCGCCAGCCTGGGCGGCCTGTTCGAAGGCGGTTCGGGCGCCTGGAGCTTCGTGCCCCAGATCACCGTGCCGATCTTCGCGGGCGGCTCGCTGCTCGCCGGCCTGGACCTGGCCAAGGTGCAGAAGAACATCCAGGTTGCGCAGTACGAAAAATCGATCCAGACGGGTTTCCGCGAAGTGGCGGACGCCCTGGCCGGGCGCGGCACCCTGGACGAACAGATCCAGGCGCAGCGCCTTCTGGTGGCCGCCAACCAGCGCGCCTATGACGCGTCGGACCAGCGTTTCCGCCAAGGCATCGACGACTACCTGAGCGTGCTGGATTCGCAGCGTTCGCTGTACACCGCGCAGCAGGCCCTGGTGGACACGCGCCGGGCCAGGCTGTCCAACCTGGTCACCTTGTACAAGGTGCTGGGCGGCGGCTGGACCGAGCGCACGGTAACTGCGCAAGCCCAGCAACAATAAGGGCAGGAAAAAAAACGGGCCGATCGAAAGATCGGCCCGTTTTCATTTCAGATCCAGCAGGACCTCAGGTGCGTTTCTTGGCGATCATGCCCACCACGAACAGCACGACGATCGCGCCAACGACCGATCCGATCCACCCGGCGGGTTCGCCTGGCGCGTACCAGCCCAGCGACTGGCCCAGGAAGCCGGCGACGACCGAACCGACGATACCCAGGATGGTGGTCATGATGATCCCCATGTTCTGGTCTCCGGGCA
>JALDYL010000260.1:0-5757 GCA_032153965.1 Achromobacter sp.
CGCGACAGCGCGCCGGGTTCGTTTTCGAGGAGGACGGAAATCACGTGCTTCATGGGTGGCCTCCTTACAGGTCTTCAGAGCCAAGCAGCATTTCGGTCAGCCCGCGGCCGGCCTTGACCATCGGCCACACGTTCTCGGTGCGGTCGGTGATGAAGTCCAGGAAGACCAGGCGATCCTTGTGCTTCTTGAACGCTTCGCGCAGCGCCGGCTCGACGTCCGCCGGGCGCTCGATGCGCAGACCCACGTGGCCATAGGCCTCGGCCACCTTGACGAAATCGGGCAGCGAATCCATGTAGGACTCGGAATAGCGCGAACCGTAGTCGATCTGCTGCCACTGCCGGACCATGCCCAGGAAGCGGTTGTTCAGGCAGATGATCTTCGGCGTCAGGCGGTACTGGTGGCAGGTCGACAGTTCCTGGATGTTCATCTGGATGGACCCTTCGCCGGTGATGACGGCGACGTCGTGCCCAGGATTGGCCATCTGCACGCCCATGGCGTACGGCAGGCCCACGCCCATGGTGCCCAGGCCGCCGGAGTTGATCCAGCGGCGCGGCTTGTCGAACTTGTAGTACTGCGCGGCCCACATCTGGTGCTGGCCCACGTCGGAAGTGACGAAGGCGTCGCCGCCGGTCACTTCCCAGAGCTTTTCCACCACGTATTGCGGCTTGATGACCTCGTCCGAGTTGGCGAACTTCAGGCATTCCTTGCCGCGCCAGGACTCGACCTGCTCCCACCACTTGGTGATGGGGGCGGGCTTGTGCTCGGCCGCGGCGATGTCGTACTGCGCGCTGAGGTCGGCCAGGACGTCCTTGACGTTACCGACGATCGGGACGTCCACGCGCACGCGCTTGGAGATCGACGAGGGATCGATATCGATATGGATGATCTTGCGGGCGTTCTGGGCGAAGTGCTTGGGGTTGCCGATCACGCGGTCGTCGAAACGGGCGCCGATGGCCAGCAGCACGTCGCAGTGCTGCATCGCCATATTGGCTTCGTAGGTGCCGTGCATGCCGGGCATGCCCACGAACTGGCCGCTGCTGGCCGGGTAGCCGCCCAGGCCCATCAGGGTGCTGGTGCAGGGCGCGCCCAGTTGCGACACGAGCTTGTTCAGCTCGGGCGCGGCGTTCGACAGGATCACCCCGCCGCCCGTGTAGATCATCGGCCGCTCGGCGGCCAGCAGCATCTGCACGGCTTTCTTGATTTGCCCCTGGTGGCCCTTGTTGACGGGCGCATAGGAACGCATCGAGATCTCGCCCTTGGGCGGCGTGTACTTGCACTGCGCGACGGTGATGTCCTTGGGGATATCGACCAGCACCGGGCCGGGGCGGCCCGTGCGCGCGATGTAGAACGCGCGGCGCATGGTTTCGGCCAGGTCCTTGACGTCACGCACCAGGAAGTTGTGCTTGACGCAGGGACGCGTGATGCCGACGGTGTCGCATTCCTGGAAGGCGTCCTCGCCGATGGCCGCAGTGGGCACCTGCCCGCTGATGATGACCATGGGGATGGAATCCATATAGGCGGTGGCGATGCCGGTGACGGCATTGGTCACGCCCGGGCCGCTGGTCACGAGGCAGACGCCGACCTTTTGCGACGAGCGCGAATAGGCATCGGCGGCGTGCACGGCGGCTTGCTCGTGACGAACCAGGATATGCTGAAATTTGTCTTGCTTGAAGATCGCGTCGTAGATGTAAAGCACTGCGCCGCCGGGGTAGCCGAAAACGTGTTCCACGCCCTCATCGGCCAGGCAGCGCACGACGATATCGGCGCCATTCATTTCCATGTTTATTTCCTTTCAGTACCGGCCCTGCAACCCTGACTGCTGCTCGCCCGGATACGGCGGCAACGGAACCCATACCGGCTACGACAACATGATCCGGCGCTTAGCGGCTCACGGAGCCACGCCACCCGGACACCCTGCCGACCCGGCACACGCTCGACAGAACGCAGTGCAAACGCCCCTTGGGGACGCTGGAGGTCGAAATGGAAGCCTTGGCAACACACGCTTGTGGCGCGGCCAACGGCAGGTGTAACTGCTGCGGGATGGCTGGGAGGTGACCCTGGCAATCCGCCTCAACGCACCGGTTTCGGATAGGCAGACCGATGCAAGTGGAGCAATTTACCGCGTTGCGTCAAAGGTGGCAAATCGGCTTTTCCCAGCGCGTTGCATGGAAGGTTCGGTAACCATCCGGCCCCAAAAATTTAGACAGTCTCTCTATACTTGTTTCGTCGCCCAGAACCGAGCCCCCGCCCATGGATTTGCGCATTGCCAGCATCCGCCGCTTCCTCTACAGCCACTACTTCTTCGGAGGGGTGCGTCAGGGGGTGGGAATGCTGTTGCCCGTGCTGGTGCTGGGCGGCCTGTTCGGCAACTACACCACGGGTCTGGTCGCAACGTTCGGGGCGCAATGCCTGGCCATCATCGACCAGCCGGGCGGGCCGCAGCGCCACCGCACCAACGAGATGCTGGGCGGCGCCGCGCTAGGCACGCTGACGGTCATCATCACCGGCTTCGCATCGTCGCACCCCGTACTGATCTGGCTGGCGGTCATCGCGCAGTGTTTCGTCTATTCGATGTTCACGGTGTTCGGCAAGCGCGGCGGGCTGATCGGCTTTGCCGGGCTGCTGCTGATGACCCTGACCATGCATTCGCCGCTGGCGCCGCACGAGGTGCTGGCGCACGCCGCGGCCACCCTGGGCGGGGCGCTGTTCTATGTCGCGTTCAGCCTGGGCTTCTCGCGCCTGTTCTGGCTGCGCGAGGAACAGCAGGCCATGTCCGTGGCGCTGTTCGCCACGGCCGACTACGTGGCGGCGCGCGCCACCTTCTACGACGAAACCGCCGACCTGGACGACGCCTATCGCGAGCTGATCCAGCGCCAGTCGGTCATGACCGAAAAGCACCAGGCGGCGCGCGACATGGTGCTGCGCGCCCTACCCCGCGGCAAGGGCCTGGGCGACCGCCAGCGCGTGATGATCTGGAACATGTTCGTCGACATGCTGCAGCTGCTGGACACGCTGGTGGCCACGCACACCGACTACCCCGCGCTGCGCCGCGCGCTGGCGGGCAGCGACTGCCTGATGTTCATGCGCGACGCACTGGTGAAAATGTCGCTGGAACTCAACCGCATCGCGCTGGACGTGTCGCGCGGCCGCAAGGTGCAGTACCGCAGCAGCGCCAAGGCCGAGCTGCGCGCCATCGAGTACGAGATCGAACAGCTCAAGCAGCAGGGCCTGGGCGAACGCGAGCCGGAGATGCTGGCGCTGATCGTCCAGGTGCTGCGCCGGCTGCGCAATTCGGCGCGCATCGTCGACCGCCTGGCCGACCATACCGCCGCCTCGCCCGACGCCAAGCCGACCGACGTGCTGCGCATCAACAAGTCGCTGACGCGCTTCATTTCGCGCCAGGAATTCCGCGTGGGGCTCCTGACCAGCAACCTGCGCCTGGATTCGCCGCACTTCCGCTACGCGCTGCGCGTAACGGCCGCCGCGGCCATCGCCATGACACTGGCCAGCCAGTGGCTGTCGCCGGCGTTTTCCGCGCATAACTACTGGATCATGCTGACGATCGTCATCATCATGAAGCCCGGTTTCGCGCTGACGCGCCAGCGCAACAGCTGGCGCCTGACGGGCACGCTGATCGGCTGCATCCTGGCCCTGCTGCTGTTCAACCTGACCGACCGGCCGGAACTGCTGTTCGCGGCGCTGCTGGGCGCCTGCATCATGGGCAACAGCCTGGTGCAACTGAACTACATGGCCAGCGCCACCTTCAACACGCTGTTCGTGGTGCTGGTGTTCCACTTCGTGTCGCCGGGCACCGTCTCCATGGCGGTAATCGGCGAACGCGCCATCGACACGCTGATCGGCTGCGCGCTGGCGCTGATCTGCAGCTACATCCTGCCCTGGTGGGAGGCCCGCTACCTGAAGCCGCTGGCAGCCGCGGCCACGCGCGCCAACCGCGAATACCTGATCGCGGGCCTGCGCTATGTCGAGGCCATGCAGGCCCACGGCGCGCCGGTGGGCGCCGCCGCCGGCGAAACCCCGGCGGTGACGGACGCCGACCTGGCCTGGCGGCTGGCGCGCAAGAACGTGCACATCTCCTTCAGCAATTTCGCCGAGGCGTTCTACCGCATGATGAGCGAGCCCACGTCGCACCAGGTGAGCGTGCCCGAGCTGAACAACCTGCTGATCCAGAACCACATCCTGGCCTCGCAGATCACGGCGGCCATACCCATCCTGGCCGCCCTGCCGGCCACGCCCGAGGCGGTGCAGCGGGCGCTGACCGGCATGGTGGACCTGCTGGACGAGAATCGGGCGCAGGCGCCGACCGGCCTGCCGACCCAGTTCGACACCGAAGGCGAACAGGCCGCGCTGGTTTATCCGGTCAAGCAGATGCTGAAAGCGGCGCACATGATCCGTCAGGAACTGCACGCGCTGGCCGATCCCACGCATGCGCCGCGGGTGGCGGCAGCAGCGTGACCGCTTTGGGTTGAACTGCGGCGGGATCGGGAAGTCCCGGGCGCGAGGCCCGGGACAGGGTCAGACCTTGCGGCGGAAGACCAGCTTGTCTTGCGACGAGGCGGAGGCGTCGAACTTGTAGCCTTCCAGGTCGAAGCCTTGCAGGCCCTCGGGCTTGGACACCTTGTGCTGGATCGCGTAACGCGCCATCAGGCCGCGCGCGCGCTTGGCGTGGAAGCTGATGACCTTCCAGGCGCCGTTCTTCCAGTCCTGGAACACGCACTGCACCACCCGCGCCTTCAGCGTCTTCAGGTCGACCGACTTGAAGTATTCCTCGGACGCCAGGTTGACGATCACGGGCGCCTTCTGGCTGGCCTGCCGTTCGTTCAGGTAGTCGGCGATGGCCGGCCCCCAGTACTCGTACAGGTTCTTGCCCTTGGGCGTGGCCAGGCGCGTGCCCATTTCCAGGCGGTAGGGCTGCATCAGGTCCAGCGGGCGCAACACGCCATACAGACCGCTCAGGATGGCCACGTGCTCTTGCGCCCAATCCAGCTGCTTGGCCGACAGGGTGGCGGCTTCCAGCCCTTCGTAGACGTCGCCGTTGAAGGCCAGCACCGCCTGGCGCGAATTGGTCTGCGTGAAGCTGCGCTTCCAGTGGGCGTAGCGCTGCACGTTCAGCTCGGACAGCGCCGGGCTCAGGCTCATGAGCTCGGAGATGTCCTCGGCCGACTTGGTCTTCAGCACTTTGATGAGGCCGGCGGCCTGGTCCACGAACAACGGCTGGGTATGCGTCTCGATGTGCAGCGGCGAGTCGTAATCCAGCTTCTTGGCGGGAGAAAGCAGAAACAGCATTCGGGGATTCCTTTTTTAGCGTGCCGTCCAGCCGCCATCGACCGATACGGACGTACCTGTGATTTGCGCGGCGGCGTCCGAAGCCAGGAACACCGCGGTGCCGCCCAATTGCTCCGGCGTCACGAACTGCAGCGACGGCTGCTTTTCGCTCAGCAGTTCGCGCGCGGCGGTTTCCTGGTCGACGCCGTCCTTTTCCGCCATCGCGGTGATCTGCTTTTCAACCAGCGGGGTGCGCACCCAACCCGGGCAGATGGCGTTGGCGGTGATGCCCTGCCCGGCCGTCTCCAGCGCGGTGACCTTGGTGAAGCCGACCACGCCGTGCTTGGCCGCCACATAGGCCGACTTGTTGGCCGAGGCCACCAGGCCGTGGGCCGAGGCGATGTTGATGATGCGGCCGTAGCCCTGCTTCTTCATGTGCGGCAAGGCGGCGGCGGTGCCGTGGAACACGGCCGA
>JALDYL010000261.1:0-5751 GCA_032153965.1 Achromobacter sp.
TTGGCGCCGTTTTCCAGCAGGCGGCGCACCAGGTAGGCCAGCAGCGTTTCATGCGTGCCGACCGGCGCATAGATGCGGCACGGACGGTTGAGCTTGCCCTGCGACAGCGCACCCACGACCTCGTCGTACAAGGGTTCGCCCATGCCGTGCAGGCACTGGAATTCGTACTGGCCCGGGTAATAGTTCTGGCCCGCCAACTGGTAGATCGCGGACAGGGTGTAGGCATTGTGCGTGGCGAACTGCGGGAACACCGCTTCCGGCGCGCCCAGCAGCTTGCGGGCGCAGGCCAGATAGGCCACGTCCGTGTAGACCTTGCGGGTGTAGACCGGATAGCCTTCCAGGCCGTCGACCTGGGCGCGCTTGATTTCGCTGTCCCAGTAGGCGCCCTTGACCAGGCGCACCATCACGCGATGGCGGCTGCGGCGGGCCAGGTCGATCACGTAGTCGATCACGAAGGGAGCCCGCTTCTGGTAGGCCTGGATGACGAAACCGATGCCGTTCCAGCCGTCCAGCTCGGGCTCGAAACAGAGCGCCTCCAGCAGGTCCAGCGAGATTTCCAGGCGGTCGGCTTCCTCGGCGTCGATGTTCAGGCCGATGTCGTAGCTGCGCGCCAGCACGGTCAGCGCCTTCACACGCGGCAGCAGCTCGGCCATGACGCGTTCGCGCTGGGCGCGCGAATAACGCGGATGCAGCGCCGACAGCTTGATCGAGATGCCCGGGCCTTCATAGATGCCGCGGCCGGCCGCGGCCTTGCCGATGGCGTGGATGGCCTGCTCATACGAGGCGTAATAGCGGTCGGCGTCCTCCGCCGTGGTCGCGGCCTCGCCCAGCATGTCGTACGAATAGCGAAAGCCCCGGGCTTCCATCTTGCGGTTGTTGGCCAGGGCTTCGGAAATGGTCTGGCCCGACACGAACTGTTCGCCCATCATGCGCATGGCCATGTTCACGCCCTTGCGCACCAGCGGTTCGCCGCCCTTGCCGATCAGGCGCGTCAGCGCCTTGGACAGCGACTGCTCGCTGCTCACGGCCACCAGCTTGCCCGTGATCATCAGCCCCCAGGTGGCCGCATTGACGAACAGGGACTGCGAGCCGCCCATGTGCGACTTCCAGTCGCCGCGGGCGACCTTGTCGCGGATCAGCGCGTCGCGCGTGGCGCGGTCCGGAATACGCAGCAGCGCTTCGGCCAGGCACATCAGCGCCACGCCTTCCTGGCTGGACAGCGAGAATTCCTGGATCAGCCCTTCCACCCCGCCGCCGCTGCGCTTGCCGCGTAGCTTCCTGACCAGGTCGGCGGCCATGGCGTGGATCTTTTCCAGATTGGGCATGCGGGCCTGACCCAGCAGCAGCGGCACGCACTCGGGCTCGGGACGGCGGTAGGCGGCGGTGATGGCCGCGCGCAACACCGACTGCGGCTGCACGTCCTGACCGAATTCGTAGAACGGCGGCGTGGGCGCCGCATGGCCTTCGCCCGCCTCGTCCTCGCCGCCCGCGTCCATGCCCAGGTGCGACATCTCGGCGGGCAGATGGCCACGCTCGATCTTGTCCAGGTAGGAAAGGATCGCCTGCTTGTGCAGCCAGTGCGGCGTGCAGTTGAGCTTTTGCGCGGCGGCCTTCAGCCGGTCGCGGAGCGCGTCGTCGACTTTAACGCCTAGGGTCGTGCTGGCCATAAGAGATTGCTTCCTGTCGCATGGCAAAGGTAATACCGGGTCCGGACGGGACCCAGCATGGGTAGGACCGTATGCTAGACAGGTTGCAACTTTGTTTGCACTATGGTTAACCCTAGGTTAACCATTTGAGATCAGGCGGGATTTTGGGCCAGGGCGATCAGTCCTTGAGCGCCGCGCAGCCCAGCATCTGGACCGAGGCCGATCCGGCCGGGGACTGTCCGCGGATGGCCGAGGCCATGGCGCCGGCCAAGCTGACCACGGCGCGCTGCTGCGCGGCGATCATGGCAGGCACGCCCTCTTCCGTCACCGGTTCCGTCACCACACTGCGGCACAGCAGGCCGGAACCCTTCATGTTGACCGGCCGCACGCGCCAGGTCGCATCCAGCTGGGCCATGCGGCCCGGCTCCAGCTCGAACCGCTGCACGTCGGTCTGCACGCGCCAGACCGCGGCACCAGGCCCCGGCTTGACCAGCTGCACGTCCAGCGCGCCCAGCTCGCGCTTGAGCGCATCCGACAGCGCGCCGCGCAACTCGTCGCCCAGCGGCGAACTCCAGCGGTCGGAATACAGCGCGGACAAGCTGCCCTCGCCGGTGCGCACCATCAGTTGGGGCTGATCCGCCTGCGTCGAAATATTGACCGGCTGCACCTCGATCAGGAAACTGGCCGGCGCCACCGCGCCGCCCGGAGCCTGGGCCGCCGGCGCCTGCAAGGTGTGATAGTGCACGGGCGAGGACGCTCCGCAGCCGGCCAGGACGGCCGACAATGCCAGCAAGGACAGGACCGGGCGCAAGCGTGGCGCAAGCCGGCCCGCAGCTCGCGGCTGCTCGGAACTCGGGTTCGCCTGGCGGGCGCGGGGGAATGGGCGTCTATTCATGGGTTCAGTTCCTGACAGGACCGGCGCCGGGGATCGGGTCTGGGCCGCGGCCGCGCAACAAGGCCTCGGGATTGGCTTGCAGGAAATCGGCCAGGGCGCGCAGCGAACGAGCCGCGCGGCCCAGTTCCTGCATCGCCTTCTCCGTATTGACCGGCAAGGATGCATCGGACGCCAGCAGCGCGTTGACCTGCGCCATGGATTCCTTGGCCTGCTTGAGCATGTTCTGCGCTTCGGGCGCGACCTGCTTGTCCAGGCGGTTCATCAGCTTGGAGGTGCTGGCCAGCGTGGTGCGCAAGTCCTCGCCGATCTTGTCGAACGGGATCTTCTCGATCTTGGCAACGATGTTGCTGATCTGCTGCTGGAACTGATCCAGGTTGCCAGGCACCGTCGGGATCATGGCCGGGTCCGACAGCTTGAATTCAACCGGCTTGGCGTTCGGGAAGTCGTCCAGCGCCACGTACAGCTGGCCGGTCAGCAGGTTGGCGGTGCGCAACTGCGCGCGCAAGCCGTGCTTGATCATGCCGCCCAGCAAACGGTTGCCCGCGAGGTCGCCGTCCTTGGCGGCGCGGTCGCGCACTTCGTCGAACACGCGGCCCAGGCGCTCTGGATACAGGGTGGCGTCCACCAGCGAATAGAAGCGCTTGGCCACCGGATCGAAGTCCATGTTGATCTGCGTGACGTTGCCCAGCGTAATGCCGCTGAAGTCGATCGGCGCGCCCACCGTCAAGCCGCGGATCGACTGGTCAAAGCGCATGCGGATCGGGAAGGCCTCGCCGTCCGGATTGGCCTTGGCGGCCGACTCGGTCGCATACAGATCGAACTGAGCGTCGGCTTGCGCCGGCTTGCCGGCGTCGCGCGCGCTGATGACCGGTTCGAACGCCACGCCGCCCACCGCCATCGAGACCAGCGATTGCGTGCGCACCTTGAGTCCGTCCGCGTTGACGCTGAAATCAACGCCGCTGGCGTTCCAGAAGCGCGTGCCCTGAGTCACGAACTTGTCGTTGGGCGCGTCCACGAACACTTCGACGTTGACGGCCTTGCCGGTTTCGTCGAGTGCGTAGCCGATCACGCGGCCCACGTTGATGCGGCGGAAATACACGGGCGAACCGATATCCAGGGAACCCAGATCCGACGCCTTGAGCTTGAAGCGCTTGCCGGCGCGGTCATGCGTGACCGCGGGCGGCACTTCCAGCCCTTCGAAATGCAGTTTGGTGGCCTTCTTGGAATTGTCCCTGCCTTCGGCCGCGTCCACGCCGATATAGGCGCCGGACAGCAGCGTGCCCAGGCCGGACACACCGCTCACGTCCAGGCGCGGGCGCACCACCCAGAAGTTGGTGCCTTCGCGCGCCAAGTCCGAGACGTCCTTGGACAGTTCGGCCTGCACCACTACCTTGGTACGGTCTTCGTTGAAGCCGATGGAGCGCACCGTGCCGATGTTCACGTCCTTGTAGCGCAGCTGGGTCTTGCCGACTTCCAGGCCTTCGGCGGTATTGAATGAAATGGAGATGTCGGGACCGGCCTGCATCCAGGTCCGCACGACCAGCGACAGGCCCATCAGGGCCGCCACGATGGGCACCAGCCAGATCCATGAAATCCGGCTCTTCTTCTTGCGCGAGATCGCGGGCGAGGCGAACTTCTCTTCACCGGACCCAGGTGCTTGCTCGGACATCTACTCTTCCTTGTTCGTGGACGGAAACCGCGACGCTTCCTAGCCCATTTCCTTGCCGGCGAGAGACGCCGGCTGGCGCACGCCTTCCACTGGCGGCGATTCTATTTCACTTTGTCCTTCCAGGTCCCAACTGCGGCGCAGGTCGAAACTCATGGCCGACAGCATGGTCAGGATCACGGTCAGCCCGAACGCCGCCGCGCCCGCGCCTGCGCTGATCTCCATCAAGCCCTGGAAATCCGCCAGCGCCGCCAGCAATATAACGACAAAAACGTCCAGCATCGACCATTGCCCGATGAACTCGACCATTTGATACAGGCGCGTGCGCGGACGCAAGTTGGTGGTGCTGCGCCATTGCTCCGTCAAGAGCAGCAGTATGAGCGCCAGCAGCTTGGTCAGCGGCACCGCCACGCTGGCGATGAAGACGATCAGCGCAATATCCCAGGAGCCCATTTCCCAGAGCTCGACCACGCCGCCCAGGATGGTATGGGCGCTGTCGCCCAGCACGGACCTGACCTGCATCACCGGCAGCGCGTTGGCCGGAATGTAGAACACCACGGCCGCCAGCAGCAGCGCCCAGGTGCGCGCCAGATGGTCGGGCTTGCGGTAGTGCACCACGGCGTCGCAACGCACACAGTGGTGTTCTTCTTCCGGGTCGGCCGCGCGCGGCAGCGCCTGTACCTGCCCGCAAACATGGCATCCAGTCAGCACCGTGTCCGGCGTGGCCTGGGGCACATGCACCGGCACCACGCCCACGCTCTCGGCATAACGCCACAGTACGTGCGGCGACAATCGTCCCAGCATGGTCAGCAGGATGGTCAGGATGCCGAACGCGCCCAGCCCGATGCCGGGAGCCACGGCGGCCATGCCTGCCAGCTTCACCACCGCCACCAGCACGCCCAGGAGGAACACCGGAATCATGCACCAGGGCCGCAGTATGCCCAACAGGCGCATCGCGGTGCGAAAGCCCCAAGGCTCGCGGCCGCGCGACAGCGGCCCCAACACCCACAACAGCACGGATAGCTGCAGCACCGGCAGCGCGAAGCCCGCCATCCCCGTCATGATGGCGACAGCCCAGTGGTCCTGGCGCCAGGTAATGGCAATGGCGTCCAGCAACGAAGCCTGCTGCGTCATGCCCTGCACGGCCATGGAGGCGACAGGATAGGCGTTGGCCACCCCGAACACGATGAGGGCGGAAATGGCGAGCGCCAGCCAATTGGACAAAGTAAGCCCGCTGTAGCGCCACAAGGTGGCACCGCAGCGGGCGCAATTGGCGGTCTCTCCAGGTTCTAGCTGATGCCGGCGATAGATGCTCGCGCAGTGTTCGCACTCGATCAGCGGCTGGTGGTCCGCGGTCATTGAGAGCCTTAATCGACCAGTTCGACTTCCTGTTTGTCAGGCGCATCCGACGAGGGCGGCTTGCCGTTCTCGTCGAAGTCCAGCTTGACCTTGCCCTCCTCGTCGAGGTCCACGGTCACCGTGCCGCCGTCGACCAGCTTGCCGAACAGCAGCTCGTCGGCCAGCGCGCGCCGGATGGTGTCCTG
>JALDYL010000262.1:0-5744 GCA_032153965.1 Achromobacter sp.
CGGCCGTCACGCGTCAATCACCTTGCGCGTGAACATCTCCAGGTAGTCCATCAGCGAGTCCGCGCCCTTGATGGCCGCGGACTCGTTGCCGGTGGCGATGCCTTCGGCCATCAGCATGTGGCGGCGCGCGCCCTCGGCGATGTCGCCCTCGTGCTGGTAGGCGTACCAGAAGCGGCGGCACTGGATGATCAGCGGCGCCACCGCGTTCACGGCCGAGGCGTTGCGGCAGGCCTGGTGGCAGACATGGTCCAGCATCTGGTCGGCATGCATGTAGTCATCGAGATTGCCGCCTTCCGCCGCGCGGATCATCTGCGCCGCGCAATCCACGATCTGGGCCCGCTGCGCCGGGGTGGCGCGGCGCGCGGCGCTGGCGGCGATCAGCTGTTCCAGCGCCCGGCGGGTCTGGATCAGGTCCATGTGGTCCGCCAGCTGGATCATGGACACGCGCAGGCCGCGCCGCGGCTCCTGGCGTATCAAGCCGGCGGCCACCATGCGCAGCAGCGCCTCGCGCAGCGGCGTGCGCCCCAGGCCGGTCATTTCCACCAGATCCGCTTCCACGACCGCGCTGCCCGGCTGCAATTGCAGCGTGGCGATCATG
Organism: Achromobacter sp.; assembly: GCA_032153965.1. GTDB lineage: Bacteria > Pseudomonadota > Gammaproteobacteria > Burkholderiales > Burkholderiaceae_B > Achromobacter. The sequence goes on from JALDYL010000262.1 coordinate 599, forward strand.
CTTTCGATCTGGTCGTAGGCGACATCGGCGGCGCGCCGTTTGGATTCTGCTGCTGCCATCAACTATTGTTTTCCTTCGTTTTGCGCCACTGCGCGTAGGCCAGCCATTCGCCGACGAAGCCGCGCCGGAAGAACGACACGCACAACACGAAAATCAGTCCGATGACGATGGTGACGATGTCGCCCAGGGTGGCAAGGTAATTCTGCAAGCTGACGACCAGCGTCGCGCCCACCACCGGCCCCCATACCGTGCCGATGCCGCCCAGGAGCGTCATCAGCAGCACTTCCGTGGAGGTGGCGAGCGACACGTCGTTCAATGCAACCAGCTGGAGCACCAACGCCTTCAGCGAACCGGCCAGGCCGGCCACCGAGGCCGACAGCACGAAGGCCAGCAGCTTGCACCGGTCTGTATCGTAACCTAGCGAAATCGCCCGCGGCGCGTTGTCCCGGATGGTCTTGAGCACCTGGCCGAAGGGGGAATGGATCACCCGGTAGACGAACAGAAAGCCCAGCACGAAGACCCCCAGCGTGAAGTAATACATGTTGGCGTCCACGCTCAGGTCCACCAGACCCAGGAACTTGCCGCGCGGGATGCCCTGCATGCCGTCCTCGCCGCGCGTCCAGCCTACCTGCACCGCCATGAAGTACGCCACCTGCGACAGCGCCAGGGTGATCATCGCGAAGTAGATGCCGGTGCGCCGGATCGCCAGCCAGCCGATGGCCCAGCCGATGGCCGCGGCCATGGCCACGCCGCAGGCCATGGCGACCTCGGGCGGCAGGCCGCGCGCGCCGAACAGGATCATCATTTCACCGGCCGCGTAGCCGGCCCAGCCGAAGAACGCGGCATGGCCGAAGGACACCAGTCCGGTAAAGCCGGTCAGCAGGTTGAAGGCCAGCGCGAACAGCGCAAAGCACAGCACCTTCATCACAAACACGGGGTAGACAATCTGCGGGAAGAACGGCACCAGCAGGGCCGGCACCAGCAGCAGCGCCAGGATACGGATCGAGGAGGGTATGCGCTGCACCTTATTTCTCCTTGCCGAACAGGCCGGCGGGGCGCGTCAGCAGAACGATCGCCATGACGATGAAGACCACCACCGTCGAGGCTTCGGGATAGAACACTTTGGTCAGCCCTTCCAGCAGGCCCAGGGCCAGCCCGGTGACGATGGCGCCCATGATGGAGCCCAGCCCCCCGATCACCACCACGGCGAACACGATGTTCAGCAGATTCGAGCCCATCAGCGGATTGATCTGCATGACGGGCGCGGCCAGCACCCCGGCCACGCCGGCCAGCGCCACGCCGAAGCCATAGGTCAAGGTGATCATCACCGGCACGTTAACGCCGAAGGCCTGCAACAGCCTGGGGTTTTCGGTGCCTGCGCGCAGCATGGCGCCCAGCCGGGTCCGCTCGAACAGATACCAGGTGGCCAGGCACAGCGTCAGGGACGCCACCACCACGAAGGCGCGGTAGGCCGGCAGGAACATGAAGCCCAGGTCGAAGCCGCCCTGCAGGACCTCGGGCGGTTCGTAGCCCACGCCCGAGATGCCGTAGAAGTAGCGAAAGCCGCCTTCCATCATCAGCGCGATGCCGAAGGTCAGCAAGAGGCCGTACAGGTGGTCCAGGTGGTACAGGCGTTTGAGCAGCGTCTTCTCGATCACGACGCCCACCAGCCCCACCAGCAGGGGAGCCAGGATCAGCGCGGCCCAGAAGTTGATCTGCACGCCCGGCCCCAGCAGCTGCGGCAGCTGCGTGAAGCCGATCCAGGCCAGGAACGCCGCCATCATGAACTGGGCGCCGTGCGTGAAATTAACGATGTTGAGCAGGCCGAAGATGATGGCCAGGCCCATGCTGAGGATGGCGTAGAAGCAGCCGTTGATCAGCCCCACCAGCAGTTGGGCGAGCAAGGCGGAAAGCGAGATATCGAACATGGTGGGCGGCGGGCGGAAAGGTGTCGCGTCGATTTCCGGGAAGCGCGCGGCGGCGGTGCGCCGCGGCCAGGGCAGCCGGCGCCGCACGCCATGCGCGCGGCGCGTGGTGGCATCAGGTCTTGTTCAACGCGCACGCGGCCTGGGGCTTGGGGAATACTTCCTCGCCCTTGAGCACCGACTTGACGTTGTAGTAGTCCCACGGCGCCTTGGATTCGGCGGGTGACTTCACCTGCAACAGCAGCATGTCGTGCACCAGCGCGCCGTCGGCGCGCAGCTTGCCGTTGCGGATCACGGCGTCGTTGATGGTCATCTCGCGCAGCTTGGCCATCACGGCGGGCGCGTCGTCGCTGCCGGCGGCTTCAATCGCCTTCAGGTAGGACAGCGTGGCCGAATACACGCCGGCCTGCGAGGCGGTCGGCATTTTCTTGGCCTTTTCAAAGAACTTCTTGGCCCAGGCGCGCGAGGCGTCGTCATAGTCCCAGTAGAAGGCTTCGGTCAGATACATGCCCTGCGCCTTGGCCAGGCCCATGCTGTGCACGTCCGAGATGTACGTCAGCAGCGGCGCCACGATCTGCTTCTTGTTGATGCCGAACTCGTTGGCCTGCTTGACGGCGTTGACCGTGTCGTTGCCGGCGTTGGCCAGCGCGATCACGTCCGCCTTCGAAGCCTGCGCCTTCAACAGGAACGAGGAGAAATCGTTGCCGGGGAAGGGGTGGCGCGACACGCCCACCACATTGCCGCCGTTCTCCTGGATGACTTCGGTGCCGTCCTTTTCCAGCGAGTGGCCGAAGGTGTAGTCGGCGGTGATGAAGTACCAGGTCTTCTTGCCTTCCTTCACCAGCGCGCGGGCGGTGCCGGCGGCCAGCGCGTAGGTGTTGGTGGTCCACTGGGCGTTCAGCGGCGAGCATTTTTCGCCCAGGATGGCGGTGGACAGGCCGGCCGACGGCATGGTCACGCGGTTCTTCTGCTTGGCGATTTCCATCACCGCCAGCGCGGTGGACGCGGTGGGGAAGTCGGTGATCATGTCGACCTTGCCCTGGTCGAACCATTCGCGCGCCAGGTTGGCGGCGACGTCGGGCTTGTTCTGGTGGTCGGCGGAAACCACTTCCACCGGCTTGCCCAGCACCTTGTTGCCCATTTCCTCGGCGGCCATGCGCGCCGCGATCACGGAGCCGTTGCCGGCCAGGTCGGAATAGACGCCGGACAGGTCGGTCAGGACGCCGATCTTGACCACGTCGTCGCTGACCTTGGTCTGGGCTTGGGCGGCGCCGATCATGCCGACGGCGAACAGCGCTGCTGCGATTTGATTCAATTTCATCTGACTACGCTCCGTGTAGGAAGGGGACTGCGGTCGGAAGGAATGCGGCTGGAAAACTCAAATGCCGAGCAGGGCGTTCAGCCTGTCCTGCGATTGCTGGACCTCGGCGCGGTCTATCACCGCCACCACCTGGCCGTGCTCGATGACGTAGTGGCGGTCGGCCAGGTGCTGGGCGAAGCGGAAGTTCTGCTCGACCAGCACGGTGGTGTAGCCGCGCTCTTTCAATTGCCGGATGACGCGGCCCAGGGACTGCACGATGACGGGGGCCAGGCCTTCGGTGATTTCGTCCAGCAACAGCAGGCGGGCGCCGGTGCGCAGGATGCGCGCCATCGCCAGCATCTGCTGTTCGCCGCCCGACAGGCGCGTGCCGGGGCTGTGCGCGCGCTCTTTCAGGTTGGGGAACATCTGGTAGATCTCTTGTACCGACATGCCGTCCTGCCCTACCGCGGGCAGCAGCATGAGGTTTTCCTCGGCGCTCAAGGACGCATAGATGCCGCGTTCCTCGGGGCAATAGCCGATGCCGCGGCGTGCGATCTTGTGGGGCGGCAGGCCGACGGTCTCCTGGCCCTGGATCTTGATGGAGCCGCTGCGCCGGCCCACCAGGCCCAGGATGGACTTCAGCGTGGAACTGCGGCCCGCGCCGTTCCTGCCCAGCAGGGTCACGCATTCGCCCGGCTTCACGTCCAGGTCTATGCCGTGCAGGATGTGCGATTCGCCGTACCAGGCGTGCAGGTTGCGGATCTCCAGCATGCTGGAGGCAGCGGCGGCTTCATTCATCTTCGGCTCCCATGTAGGCTTCGCGCACCGCCGGGTTTTCCGACACGGTCGCGTAAGGGCCTTCGGCCAGGATCTCGCCCCGCTGCAGCACGGTGATGGTGTCGGAGATGTCCGCCACCACTTTCATGTTGTGTTCGACCATGAGAATGGTGCGGCCCGCGCTGACCTGTTTGATCAGGTGCTTGACCCGGTCCACGTCTTCGTGGCCCATGCCCTGCGTGGGTTCGTCCAACAGCAGCAGCTCGGGTTCCAGCGCCAGCGTGGTGGCGATCTCCAATGTGCGCTTGCGGCCATAGGGCAGGTCGCCCGCGGCCACGTCCAGGTGCGTGCGCAGGCCGACCTGGTCCAGCAGTTCCTCGACGCGGTGATGCAGGCTTTCCAGCGTGCGTTCCGAACGCCAGAAGCAATAGTCCACGCCCAGCTTGCGCTGCAAGGCCACGCGCACGTTCTCGCGCACCGACAGCTGCGGGAACACCGCGGAAATCTGGAACGAGCGCACGATGCCGCGGCGCGCGGTCTGCGCGGGGCGTTCCTGCGTGATGTCCACGCCGTCGTACAGGATCTCGCCGCGCGTCGGGATGTGGAACTTGGTCAGCAGATTGAAGAAGGTGGTCTTGCCCGCGCCGTTGGGGCCGATGAGCGCGTGGATGGCGCCGCGGCGCACGCTCATGTCGACGTTGTTGACGGCCACGAAGCCGCGGAATTCCTTGCTCAGGCCCCGGGTCTGAAGAATGATGTCGCTTTGCATGATGTCCGTTAGGCTTGCGGGAGGACAGGCCCTGGCGCGTCGCGGCCCCGCCACGCGCCAGGAGGTTCGTGCTTCTTCCGGAGCCCGGCCTTACTTCGACTGGTACTGCGCGGGACGCTTGGCCAGCGAGGTCTGGATGATGGCGGCGCAGCGTTCGCGCTCGGCGCCCACCAGCGGCAGGCGCGGACGGCGCACGTGCTCGTTGCCCACGCCGGCCAGGGTCTCGGCCAGCTTGATGTTCTGCACCAGCTTGGTCGAGACATCCAGGTGCAGGAGCGGCGTGAACCATTGGTACAGCGCCAGCGCTTCCTGCCACTTGCCGGCCTTCATCAGGTCGTACAGGGCGACGGTTTCGCGCGGGAAGGCGGTCACCAG